>CAYWTI010000123.1:0-11031 GCA_964461175.1 uncultured Actinomycetes bacterium
AGGTCGCAGGACTTCTGACCGCGATGGCGCTCGCCGTCGCCCTTCCGCTGATGCAGGCGGTCGCGGCGGAGGAGGGTCTCCACCAGGCGCTGCGATCTTCGGGCCTGGGCAACGACCTGGAGATCGGGATCGACAACGTCAACGACCTCGCAGCGTTCGACAGCTTCCAGAGCGGCGCCGAGAGACGGGTGCGGTCGGAGCTGGGCGGCTTGATGATGCCGGCCGCCCAGCTCGCGCGGTCGGGCCAGCTCCAGCCCTTCTCGCTCAACGGTGTCGGCCTCGTCGTTCAGCCGGGCGACCCGCTGCCGGTGGCCTCGTACTACGTCGACCTGCAGCAGCACGTCGTCCTGACCGGCGGCGCGTGGCCGGCCGACGCGAAGTCAGGCGGCGCGTGGCCCGTGACGGTCTCCGATTCGGCGGCCACGACGTTTGGCCTGGCCACCGGCGACGTGTACTGCGCGGGCGCGCGGGGCGCCTCGCGCGTCTCCCCCGCACCGCCCCTGTGCGTCCGCGTCGGTGCGACCTGGAAACCGCGCAGCGAATCGGACCCGTACTGGGCCGGCCAGCTGCCCTACCTCGACCTGATGCTCGGACGCGCGAGCGTCTTCTCGCTCGGCCTGCCGTACATGGCCTTTCACATGGCGCACCTCTTCGTCGCCGACCTGGCCCAGGTCCACGCCGCGGACGCACCGGCGATCGAGGACCACCTCCTGCACCTCGAGGGCGAGTACGGCGTGAGCACGAACGCGACGTTCAGCACAGGCCTCGGCGACACCATGCAGGTCTTCCTCGCGCGCCTGCGCGTCGAGCAGGCGCTGCTCACGAGCGTCGAGGTGGCGCTCGTCGCGGTGGCGCTTTTCGCCATCGCCCTCGCCGCCCTGCATTTCGTCGACGCGCAGCGGCCTCTGGTCGGACTCTGGCGCGCGCGCGGCGGTTCGCGGCTTCGTGCCTGGTCGATGCTGATGATCCAGCTTGGCGCTCTCGCCGCGGTCGCCCTTCCGGCCGGAGCGCTGCTCGGAGTCGCCGTCGTCGCGTTGGTGACCGCACGCCTGTTTTCCGGCGCCGATGTGTTCGAGCGAAGCATCCTGCTCAGCACAGCACCGGCGTTGGGCGCCGTCCTGGTGGCCGTGCTTGCCACCCTCGCGCTCGTCGCGTTCGGCGCCACGCGACGCTCGGTGGTCGACCTCCGTCGCGGGAACTCCAGGCCCGCGCTGACCGCGTGGTGGCGCCGGCCGTGGCTCGAAGCCGCGTTCGCGGTGGGCGGCGTCCTCCTCATCGCCGAGTACCAGACGCAGGCCGGGCAGCTGCCCTTCGGCACGGCCCAGGACCCGATCACGCTCGTCTTGCCGGGCGCGGCCCTCGCGCTCCTGGCGGTCGCCACGCTGCGCCTGCTGCCGGTCATCGCCCGGCTCCTCGCGCGAGGCCCGGACCTCGGCGTCACGCTCGCCCGCTGGCGGCTTGAACGCCAGCCGCTTCTCCACGCGCGGGTTGCGCTGCTCCTTGCCTTCGCACTCGCGGTCGGCGTCTTCACGAGCGCGTATCTATCCACCGACCGGCGGAACGCGATCGACCGCGCCGGCTATGAAGCCGGCAGCGACGTGCGCGTGAGCTTCGGGTACGGGACAGCGCCTTCGGTCGTCGCCCAGGCCGTCGCGGTCACGCCAGGCAAGGTCGCGGTGGCTCGGGTGTTCCGGGACCAGGGACGGCCTGGCCGGTCGGATGTTGCGACCACGGTGCTCGGCGTCGACCCCTACCCGATGACCGCCGTCGTTCCGTGGCGCTCCGACTACGCGTCGCGGCCGCTCGGCGATCTGATGGACGAGCTGGCGCACTCGGATCCCGACGGCCTGGTGCTGCCGGGCCGGCCGGCCGCGCTGTCGCTATGGGTCTACAGCTCGGGCTTCGAGGCGACGCTTTCCGCTGATCTCGTCGACGACCGCGGGCGGGCGCTGACGGCGACGTTCGGCACCGTCGACTTCCAGGGTTGGAGGCAGCTGCAGGCCGAGGTGCCCGACGCGACGTCTGCCTCGCTGCCGATGCGGTTGCGGACGCTCCGCGTGACGCCGGCGACACCCGACGCCACAGGCGATCTATCGCTGAGCGAGCTTCGGGCCGGGCCGGCCTCAGGCTCGTCGCAGGTGGTCGAACCCCTCTCCGCCAAGAACGGTTGGTGGGTCGAGACCATCGGCGAGTTCGGCGGCGCGACCTTGCTGCAGCCCGGCACGCGCGTGCACGACGGCAGCCCGACGATGGACGTCCACACCGCCGTCGGCGGCGGCGCGAGGGCGATCCACCCGCCGGCCGCCGCCGCTCCGCTGCCGGGCCTCATCGCCTCATCGACCGCCGCCAAGCTCGGCATCACCCCGGGCCAGTCGTTTCCGCTGCACATCGAGACCAACGATGTCGACGTGCGCCTAGTCGGCGTCGTCGACTACTTCCCGACTCTCTACCCGGGGCAGGACGACTTCCTCATCGTCCCGGGGGAATCGCTGACCGAGCGGCTGCGCGCCCTCGGCTCGTACGCCTACGCCAACGAGGCCTGGATGAGCGTCAGCGGGTCCACCAGCGCGGCAGCTGAGACGGCGGCCAGGGAGACGCGCGGGACGGCGCAGATCACGGACAGGGAGTCGCTCGAGTCGGCGGCGCTCACCAATCCGCTGCGCCTCAGCCTCGACGCGGCGCTGGTGATCGGGTTCGTGGCCGCCCTGACACTCGTCGTGGTGAGCTTCGGTCTGCACTTCCTCGCCGCCGCACGCGCACGCGTCGGCGAGTCGGCGATCATGCAAGCCAACGGCCTGCCGTGGCGCGTCGTCGACCGCGCACTCCTGGTCGAGCAGGCGGTGGTGCTGTGCCATGGCGTGGTCGTCGGCACCGTGCTCGGAGTAGTGCTTGCGTGGGCGATCCTGCCCGTCCTGCAGACGAGCTTGCTGCCGGACGAGATCATCCCGCGGACGATCGTCACCCTGGATCCACGCACGCTCCTCGGCGCGGCCGCCGCACTGATCGCCGCCGCGGCGGTGGTCGGGTGGCTCGCCATCCGGGCGGCGGGCGGCTTCCGTCTCGCCGACGAGCTGCGGGCGCTGGCTTGACCGGACCGCTCGTCGAGTGCGAGGGGCTCGTCTACATCTATAAGACGCGCGAGCTGGAGGTCGTGGCCCTGCAGGGCCTTGACCTGCACGTTGACGCCGGCGAGATGGTGGCCATCGCCGGCCGCAGCGGCAGCGGCAAGACGACGCTCATGAACATCCTCGCCGGCGTCGACGCCCCCACCGCGGGCCGCGCGATCGTCGCCGGCACCGACCTGACACGGATTACCGAGACGCAGCGCGACCGCTACCGCCACGAGACCGTCGGTTACCTGCTCCAGCGTTCGCAGGCCAACGTCATGCCCGAGCTGACGGCGATCGAGAACGTGCGCCTTGCCACCCTCACGGGCGGTCGCGCGAGGCGCGACGCGGGTCGCGACGTGCTCGCGCGCCTCGGCCTCGGCGACCAGCTGGACCGAAGGCCGGCGGCGCTCACCGGTGGGGAGAAGATCCGCCTCGCGCTCGCGGTCGCGGTGGCCAACCGGCCGCGCCTGCTCCTCGCCGACGAGCCGACCGCCGAGCTCGACACGGCGACCGCGCACTCGGTGCTCCAGGACCTCGCGGCGCTTCTTGACGAGATCGGGACCACCGCGATCTTCGTCACCCACGACGCCGAGCTCGAGCGCTTCGCCGGGCGCGTGATCCAGATCCGCGACGGCAAGACCTCAACGGAGACCCGGTGGAGCGGCGGGCGCGACGCGCGGGTCGCGGACGAGCTGGTGATCATGGACCGGGCGGGCCGCATCCAGCTCCCGCGCGCTTACGTGGAGAAGCTCGCGCTGAAAGGACGCGTCCGCCTACGCCTGGAGACCGACCACATCGCGATCCTGCCTCCCGAGTCGGTGGACGGCCGCGAGTGAGCGACACCGCTGTCGTCGAGGGCGTCTCCAAGCACTTCGACCATGGCGCTCGCGTGGCCGCACTCACCGACGTCGACCTGCAAGTACGCGAGGGCGAGCTCGTGGTCCTGCTCGGGCGGTCGGGGGCGGGCAAGACGACGCTGCTGAGCCTCATCGGCGGGCTCGACCGCGCCGACTCGGGCCGGATCACGGTGTGCGGCGAGGACGTCGCGGCGCTGCGCGGCCCCGCGCTGGAGTCCTACCGGCGGCGCACGGTCGGCTGGGCGTTCCAGACGGCCGGCCTGCTGCCGCTCCTGACCGCCGTGGAGAACGTGTCCCTTCCGCTCGTGCTGCTCGGCCGTAACGAGAGCGATGCCCTGAGCGAGGCATCGAGAGCGCTCTCCGCGGTCGGCCTCGCCGAGCGAGCGCAGCATCGCGCCCACGAGCTGTCGGGCGGCGAGCAGCACCGGGTCGCCCTGGCGCGCGCGCTGGCGAAGTCACCGCGCTTGCTGCTCGCCGACGAGCCCACCGCGCAGCTCGACTCGGAGACGGCGGCCGAGATCGCCGCCCTGATCCGGCGCGCCACCGACAGCGGCACCGCGGTGCTTTTTGCGACCCACGATCGCGCCGTGGCGGAGCTCGCCGACCGCGTGGTCGAGATCGAGGACGGCCGGATCAAGCACCAGGATCCGCGGAACTAAGATCCCACCCATGGCGGGCTTCCTCGACCAGCTGAAGCCGGCCGACCGCGACGAGATGCTGCGGGGATCGAGCCGGATTCACTACCCCGCCGGCGCGACATACCGGCAGGACGACGGAGCGCCGATCGCGCTCGTCGTCGAAAGCGGCCTCATCCGGATCTTCGTTTCCGCTGAAGACGGAAGGCAGGCCTCGGTCGCCTATTTCCACCCCGGCGATACGTATGCGGCGCTGGAAGAGATCCCCACCGGGCCGGCCAATCTCCAGGCGCTGACCGATTCGAATCTCCTCATCCTCGACCCGCGCAACTTCGCCCGCCTGGTGACGCAGAACTACTCCGTGGGCGAGGCCGCAGTCCGCGTCCTCGGACGCGAGCTTGCACGACTAGTGCGTGTGATCACAGTGCGGTCGCTGGGCTCGATGACCGAGCGGTTGGCTTTCGACCTTCTGGAGCGAGCGAGCGAGACACAGCTTCGTGACGGCAGGCTCGTCTGTCACGCGACCCACGAGCAGCTCGCCGACTCCATCGGGTCGTCGCGAGAGGTCGTGAGTCGCATCCTCGCCGACCTGAGACGGACGCGCCTTGTCGTCACCTCGCGAGGGCAAATCCGCGTCACGGACGTCACCCGCCTTTCCTGGATCGTCCACGGCCTGCTCGGCACCGAGGGCTCGCCCGACTGATATAACTCGCGCCTCGCCATCGGTGATGTAAGTCACCGAGCAGCGGATGACAGATCACGGCAACCGCACTTGGTGCGTCCGATCATCGAGCAGGTGCGTGGAGAATCGCCTGGCCGACTCTGATCGCATCGTCGCGGAAGTCAGCGCCTCACTCGCACGCTCAGAGCCGGACGCGGTGGCGATCCTCCGCTCCGTGGTTGACATACTGACCGATGCCCGACCCGGCATCTGGGTCGCGTCGCTGACAGCGCGGGATCTGTCGGTGGTGAGCGTCCCGACACTCGACGAGAGATCCGCGGCGCTCGCCGAGTACCTGCATGACCGGCAGCGCCGCGGCCTGCTGTCGTCGGCCCCGGTCGTGGCGCGGGTCGCGGAATCGGGTGAGCCGGTGTTCCACCCCAGCATCGGTGTCAGCGACCTCGTCCAGCGGCTCATGGGCGACTCCAGGATGAGCGACCTCGAGTCGCACCGGTTGCCGGCGGAGATCAGGGTGCTGATCGTTCCGATGCGGGCGGGCGGAGCCACCGTCGGATCGCTTGGCGTCTACCTCGCAGGTCAGCCCGCCGAGGTCACGGAAGGCGACATCGCATGGTTGCAGGTCGTGGCGGATGGGGCGGGATTGGCAATCGACCACGCGAGGGTTGCCGAGGACGCAAGACACCATCTTCTGAGGCTGACGGGTTTGGGAAACCTCGCGCACGCCGTCGCGTCAACCCACGATCTGTCGATGGTCCTCGGCATCATCGTCGACCGCGTAACCGCGATCGCCCGAATCGATGCGTGCGATGTGCTGCTCATCGACGGCGAGGACGGCGCGTTCCGGACTGCCGCAAACAGAGGCTTTCGGTCGACGTCAGTCGGCGACTTTCGGCTGAGTGCCGACAATCCCCTTCTCAACCAGGCTCTGAACAGCCGGCGGGTCGAATACCTGAGATCGGCCGGCGTTCTCGACCACGCTCGCCGGCGGTCGGTGTTCGTGCGTGAAGGCTTCGTCGCATACGCCGCGTGGCCGTTTGTCTCCCAAGGCCGGCTGCTGGGAGCTCTCGAGGTCTTTCACCGGTCGGACTTGAGCGTCAACATGGAGTCGGCACTGTTCATCTCCTGCGTCGCGGATATGGGAGCGACCGCGGTGCACATGTCGCGCCCTCGCGAGCCGGCCGATCGCGCGCACCGGATGGGCCACTCGGTCAACCTTGGCGAGACAGACAGGCGCGTCCTGCAGCTGCTGGTCGAAGGTCTGACCAACAGCGAGATCGGTGCGCGCCTCCATCTGAGCACCAACACGATCAAGTTCCACGTGCGCCAGATGCTCGACCGGTCGGGAGCCGCAAATCGGACGGATCTCACGCGACGAGCGATTCGTGAGGGTTGGGTCTAGCGCTTAGCTGTAGAGCGCCCCGAAGTCGTACGGGGGTGGCGGGACGGCGAGCGGCTTGCCCAGCTCCAGCACGATGTTCTCGAAGGCGATCATCGGGACCGTCCGCGGATCGCCCGGAAAGCGTCCTCCGTCGACGAGCACCAGAAGCGGGCCCTTGTAGCCGAGCGCGCCGCCGCCGAGCGGCTGGCCCCACACCTCGAACAGCTGGCCGAGCGAGAAGGACTTGCCTTCCTCGGTGAACACGTGGACGACCCCTGTCTTGTCGTGCGTGTGGATCCACGAAAAGCAGGTGCCGGTGGCGATGAAGCCGGTCGGGTCGGCGCCCCACGGGCGGCCGACGCCGATGCCGGCGGGGACCGTGACCGGCTTGCCGTCGAGGTAGACGGCGAGGTGGACGTGGATGTGGCGCGGCGGAAGGTCATCGCGCAGGCACGGCACGCCGTCGACGACCTGACCCTCATGCAGGTCGCGCACCGTGGTGCTGACCTGGTATGCCGATGACGCCGCGCTCGACCCGCACGCGGCGCTGACGAGAAGGACGAGCGCTGCCAGAAGCGTGCGCATCGCCGTCCTACTGCGCTTTGACTTCGATCTCGGCCTGGCCCCAGCCTGAGCTCGGCGTACCGACGAAGACGGCGAGCCGGACCGTGCCTGCCGAGAGCGGGACGTCGATCGTCGCGTGACCGGAAGCGTCGACGGCGAGGTCGGGCATCCAGACAACCGACTGCCCCGCGTAGACCGGGTCAGGCGCGCCCGCGACGTTGCCGCCTCCGCACATGCCGCCCCACGTCCCCACGCCGAGCAGAGAGCTCGAACCGTTGGTCGTCCAGCGGTCCGGCGTGAGAAACGTGCCGGCGATCGAGCCCTGGTCGACGAGCTTGTAGGCCGACATCCGGGCGTCGTAACCGTCCGCCAGCACATTGGCGGCCACGGCGGCGCCCGTCGCGTCGCTGACGGTCAACGTCACGTGCGCCGTCTGCCCCTTCGTGTACGACGCCTGGTCGGGCGACAGGGTGACCTTGAGCAGGTGGCCAGTGTTGATGACGTGCATCGGCAGCGCCTGGCTGGTGTAGCTGCCGTCTTGCACGTAGCTGAAGACGAGGTTGAACCCCGGCGCGAGGTCGGGCGTGACCTGGAAGGACAGGGCGTTGTCGCCTTTGACGAGGCGCACGATCCGGTACTGACGGACGCGCCCGCGCTCGGCCGAGAGAAGAACCGTTGCGGGGCCGGGTGACCTGACCGTCAGCTGCGCTGTGTCGCCGGGCGCGTAGGACATCTTGTCGGCGAGGACATCGAGGCCGGGGTTGGTGCCGCCCCACGAGGACACGAACTGGGGCACACCGATGATGACGCTGCCGTCGTCCTCGAAGACGTTGCCCGCCTGGTCTTTGCCCCTGAGCTGGAGGTTCGGCGCGCCGGCAGCGATCGTCAGCGGCGCCCGCACGACGCCCTGGCCATTGGAGTCGGCGGTGACCGTCCCGCTCAGCAACGTCGTAGTGATCGGCTGGTTCCCGGAGTAGTCGGTCGTGGTCAGCGCGTACGCGATCGCGGCAAAGGGCACGCGAGCGCCGTCGCGCGTCTCGACGACGAATGGCGCGACCACGGTCTGACCCTGCTGGTAGGCCGACCTCGCGGGCAGAAGGAACACCTCGTCAGCTGCCTGGTAGACGGTGGCAGTGCGCGCGCCGACAGCGGTAGCTGCCCCGGCGCCATACGTGGCCGCGACGGTGATGTCCTCGTCAGCCGCCTTGCCGGCGACGTTCGCCTTGACCGAGTAGGTGGCGTGACCGGTGGCGTCGAGCTTGACCGCGACGCTCTGAACGACCGGCTCCCCCCATGTCGTCGGCGCCGCGAAGTTGTCGAATTCGGCCGGCTGGACGATGTGCTGGCTCGCGTAGACGGTCAGGTTCAACGTCTGCCCGGCCAACGGCTGCCCGCTCGAGGTAATACCCGACAGCGAAGCAACGATGGTGTCGCTGGCAACGTAGGACGGCTTGTCGAGGCTCACCGTGAGCGAGCTCGGCGGCGAATGTGCGCCGAGGGCAACGACGTTGAAGGAGGTCGCCAGGTAGGAGATGCCATCGACGTCGGCCGGTGAGCTGGCCATGAGCTGCAGCGCCGCGTCGGTCCCATCGGAGCTGAACGCTGCGGTGGGCATCACGAACGAGCCAGAGAACGTGCCGTCGGCGGCGACGTTGACCACCGCCAGCGTGCCCGGGATGGCCCAGCTCCAGATCGCGACCTGGACGCCAGTGCCGAGGGTATACACCTGGTCGTTGCTCAACCTCACGGCACCCGCGAAGCGCACGGTCTCGCCTCTGCCGTACGCGAATCGGTCGGTGGCGACGAAGATCTTCGGCTCCTGTGAGAGATCGGTCGTGACGCGGATGTCGCCGTTCGTCTGGGGCGCGGCCATCGGGGCCACAACGGTCTCCCCGCCGGCTAGCGCGACAGCCATGTCAAATCCCGCCGGATACTTGGCCGGAAACTCCGCCGTGCCGGTGAACGACCCGGACGCCTTGGCCTGGATGCCGCCGGCGAGGCTGTAGAACGTGATGTCGAACTTGTCAGTGGTCGTCCCCGTCGAGGCGTCCTCGCCCGCGACGATGACCCGCTGGTCGTCCTGACGCAGAAGCAGGACGTAGTGCGAGAAATCGATCCATACCGCGCCGTATTGCCCCGCCGAGCTTGCTGCGACGACGACATAGAGACCGTCGGGCTCACTGATCGTGACCTGGATGTTGTTCTGGACGACCGAAGTGCGCGCGCCGGATGCCGTCATCGTCGGGCCGCCGTCGTCGACCGGCGTCATCTGCGACGTGGCCAGGGGCTTGTCCAGGTAGGCGCCGTTCGAGTAGACGAAGGCCGCCAATAGATCCTGGGCAGTCGCCCGGTACGTCTTGAGGGCGACGCTTGGCGGGACCTGGGCGCCGCTCTGCAGCGTCAAGGTGACCGGCCTCCCCGACGGCGAGCTGACGAGCCTGACCGACTCATCGCCTGACAGGAAGCCGATCGATTGCGGGCTGGGCTCGGTGGCGAAGTTGAAGCTGTAGTCGCCGCCGAGCGCCGAGCCGTCGAGGCTCGTGAGCCCGCTGCGCAGCGTGACCTGGACCGTGGTGCTCGTCCCGAAGTACTGGGCAGGTTTGAAGACGACCTCCTCGGGCGTGCCGCCGGCACTTACGACGCCGGTGACGCCGGGCGTGACGCCCTGGGCGGCGGCGACGCCGAGGAAGGTGCTCACCGTCGCGGGGGCGACGGGAAGGTTGAAGTCGACTGTGATGGTCGTGTCGACCGGCACGCCGGTGGTGCCTGTCGCGGGACTCGTCTTGACGACGTCGAGCACGACTGACTGGCGCGGGGTCGCGACCGACTTGCTTCCGGCGGGTGCCACGCTGGGCGCAGGTCCGACGCTGCGTGCCGTGGTGGGGTGGACGGTCTGGCTCCGCGAGGCAAGGTACAGGCCCAGGCCGGCTCCGATGGCGACGATGACGACCACCGCCGACCCGATCAGTACGCGCCGACGACCGAGCCCCGGAAACCAGAACCCTGGATTCATTTTTCCGCCCTTACTGCCGCACGTCTGGCACGGCTTGCGGGTTCAACGACCCGCGCAAGCGGCACGTTACGCGTCGAACTCCCCACAAGTGCATGCATTTGCTCGGTGCTCGGTCGCCCAACCCGGCACAAGTGCATGCACTTGGCGTCGCGGCGCCTAGGAACCGGAGCGGCACAACCTCCAGCTGGCGCGTTCCGTGAACGGACTGGGCGTGTAACCAAGGCCGAGGAACGGCGGCCACGCTCCTTCCGCGACCACGAACGTGGAGCACCCGAGCGAGGCGCCGGCGAAAACCAGATCGACTGTGAACGACGCGCCGGGACCGAGAGCACGATCAAGGGCGGGCTGGGGTCCCCCGACCTCGTGCCCTGCCTCGTCGACAAGCCAGGCTTGAGGATGGTCCGGACGCTGTGTGACGCCGCGAGCGTCACTCCGGACCACCACGCCAACCCTGCTCGATCCGCCGTCATCGCTCATCGCGGCGGGCGCCACGCACCATTCTGCGAAGCAGAATTCCGTGTGGCCCGGCTGCTGGTGCGGCTGAAGACCGAGCAGTGTCAAGCCCGCGACCGCCAGCGTGGCGATGACGACGACTGCGGCCACCACGACGGTCGGCCTCATGAAGGGTCGGTCATCAGAGCAGATGGCGCCACCGCGAGCCTCCAATTGAACGAACGAGTGGTGCCGGCGCGGGGATTCGAACCCCGGACTCTCGGTTTAAAAGACCGCTGCTCTGACCAGGCTGAGCTACGCCGGCTGACAACGATTTTGCCGTTTCCACGTGTGCCGCTT
>CAYWTI010000124.1:0-1571 GCA_964461175.1 uncultured Actinomycetes bacterium
CGTTGACGTGCGCGATAGTCACGAGGCGATCGCGGGCAGGCGCAATAGAAAGGACGAGCCGCGGCCTGGTTCGCTCCACTCGAGCTCGAGCGAGCCGCCGTACCTCTCGGCGAGCTGACGCGCGATGTAGAGACCCAGGCCCGTGCCGGAGGTGAGGCCCGTCTCCTTGTCGTCGACCCGCACGAACTCTTCGAAGATGCGCGCCTGGTGGTCGCGCGGGATGCCGCGGCCGCAATCGGCGATGCGGACCTCGGCAAAGCCGCCGCGCGATTCGAGGGTCGCGGTCACGGCAGCGGGTGGTGGCGAGTACTTGACCGCATTCGCCAGCAGATTGTCGACGATGACGCCGATCTGCGTCGCGTCGCCCAGCACGCGCAGTGGCGTCGACGTGTAGCGGCCGACGACCGCCCCGCCGGTCAACGCCGCCGCCGCGCTCGCGCGACTCACCGCTTGCTGTACGACCGCGTCGAGGTCGACCTCGTCGCGGCTCACCTGGACGCGTCCCGTCTGGAGCCGGGCCGCGACGAGGATCGACTCGACCATCGTGCTCAGCTCTGCGCTCTTGTCTTCGAGCAGCGAGAGCACGGAGACCCAGCCTTCGGGCGGCGTGCCATACGCACCGGTAGCGATCAGTGAGAGGTAGCCCCGGATCACGGCCAGCGGCGTCCGCAGCTCATGGCCCGCCATGTTCAGGAACTCGGTCTTGGCGAGACTCGCCTGCCGCGCGTCCTGGAAGAGACGCGCGTTCTCGAGCGCGATCCCCGCCGCCGCGCTCACGACCTCAAGGGTGCGCGCTTCGGAGGCGGTGAACGGTCGGTCGGTGCGGCGGCTGACCGTGACCGAGGCCACGACCTCGCCTGCCTCGGTGATCGGCACGGTGATCGAATGCTGGATTCCCTGCATCGCGTTCCTCGCCCCGGCCTCGACCTCGTCCAGCGAATACGTCTCCGTGACCGGCTGGCGGGTTTCGATGAGGCGCAAGAACCGGGGAGAGGTGCGGTACTTGAACCGGCTGCCGATGTCGAACGCGCTCCCATCGGCGGCGTAGCTGCCGCGGATGACGAGGTCGTCGCCGTCGATGGACGCAAGGGTCGCGCGATCGGCCGCCAGCACTTCGGTCGCGCGCTCGAGGAGGCGGGCGATCACAGCCGGCGGCTCGAGCGAGGAACCGATGTCGATGGCGGCGTCGAGCGCGGCGCGCAATCCGGCCGATTCCTCCGCCTCGTGGCGCATGAGCTCGGCGCGGTGGGCGAGCATGCCCAGCCGCCGCGCGATCTCATCCATGAAGCGGCGTTCCTCGGTCGAGAACGGCTGTGGCGATCGGCTGAGGTATGCGACCGTGCCGAGCGAACGACGTCCGTCCGGAAGGCGGTGACCCGCGGTAATCGGCAGCACGCGCACCCGGCGAAAGCCGGCCAGGACGAGCGCCGCGCCGTGGACGCTGTAGCGCTCGAGCTCGTCGGTCTCGAGCGGCTCGCCCGACTCCAGCACGCGGCCGGCCCCGGTGCCGGATGTGGGGGTCTCTTCCGGGATGGTTCCCTCCACGCCCGCCGGTGGTGTGATCGTGCGCA
>CAYWTI010000125.1:0-5114 GCA_964461175.1 uncultured Actinomycetes bacterium
CGGCGTGCCGCGCGGCACGACCGCGCCGGACTCAGGGTCGACGATCTTGATCTCGACGTGCGGGTGCACTCGGCCCACCGTCGAGACGCGGCGCTCGAGAGGGTCGTCGGTCGTGCACTGCGTCGAGACGGGCGATGTCTCCGTCATGCCGTAGGCGATGGTCATCTCCGGGATGTGCATCACCGTCTGCACCTTCTTCATCACCTCGACCGGGCACGGAGAGCCGGCCATGATGCCCGTGCGCAGCGAGCTGAAGTCGAAGTCCTTGAAGCGCGGATGCTCGAGCTCGGCGATGAACATCGTCGGCACCCCGTAGAGCGAGGTGCAGCGCTCGGCCTGGACGGTCTGCATGGTGAGCACCGGGTCGAACGCCTCGGCCGGCACCACCATGGTCGCGCCGTGCGTGGTGCACGCGAGGTTGCCAAGGACCATGCCGAAGCAGTGGTAGAAGGGCACCGGGATGCAGACGCGGTCGCTGTCCCCGTACTTCAGCGTCTCGCCGATGAAGAAGCCGTTGTTGAGGATGTTGTGGTGTGTCAGCGTCGCGCCCTTGGGGAACCCGGTGGTGCCCGACGTGTACTGGATGTTGATGGCGTCGTCGAACTGCAGCGTGGCCTCGACCTCGCGCAGCTGCTCCGCCGATACTTTCGCCGCGTCTCGTTTCAGCGCGTCCCAGCCGTCCTCGAGGACGAGCGCCTCACGCAGCGCGGGGCAGCGGCCTTTGACCTCGGCCAGCATGGCCCGGTAGTCGGTCTGCCGGAACGCGGCCGCAAGGATGAGGAACGTGATCCCTGACTGGTTGAGCGCGTACTCGAGCTCGTGCGTGCGGTACGCGGGGTTGATGTTGACGAGGATCGCGCCCATCGCCGCCGTCGCGTACTGCACGATCACCCACTCGTACCGATTCGGTGACCAGATGCCGACGCGGTCGCCCTTCTTGACGCCGCGCGCGAGCAATCCTCGCGCGACCTGCTCGCACTGCTCGACGAGCTCGGCGTACGTCGCCCGGTATCCCTGCTGCGTGACGACCAGCGCCTCGCGGTCGGGGAATCGTGCAGCGGTTCGCCTGAGGTTGGTGAAAATGGGCTCGCCGAGAAGCGGCTTGTCGCTTGCGCCGTGAACGTAGCTGAGCTCAGCCATGGGCTCTACCTCAATTGCAGTAGTCGAGAAAACCGACCTCTTGACATTGTCCATCGATGCGCGCAAGTTGGTGGCAATTCGTTCTCCGTCCGGGTCCGTCGACGAGACCACGCAAAGGTTGGCCTCCTACAAGTAGGCAACGGCCGTAAAGCGGCGCAGAAACCAGAAGCGTGTCACCCGATGGCCTCCCGGTCGAGGCGGTGTCCGCTGCAGGCGCCGCCTCGTTTCTTGTCCTGGTGATCGGGCGCTCAGCGCACCGTCTTGATGCGGCTCACGAAAGACGTGCCGAGGATCATGAAGACGACCGCGCTCGCGAAGACGATTCGGTATCCGCCGTTCCCATGCGCCCCGTTCAGCCTGTCGATCAGCGGCCCCGTGAAGAACGGGATCACCGCCTGGGGGAACGTGAGCGCGACATGGAAAAGCCCCATGTCCTTCGCCGATTGCGTCTTGTCGGGCAGCGTGTCGCAGGCGAGCGCCCAGTCGACCGCGTAGTAGAGGCCGTAGCCGACGCCGTAGGCGACCGCGAGCGCGATCACCACGGCCTGCGAGGTGGGGTAGAAGATGATGAACACGATCGCCACGAGCGACTGCGCCGCTCCCGCCCCGTAGACGAAGATCTTGCGCCGGTGCAAGCGGTCGGAGATCAATCCGCCGAAGAATCCGAAGGGCACCGCCGTCACGACCATGATCAAAAGCCAGATGGCGGTGAACGTATCGGCCTTCGCGCCGCCCAGGACCACGTCCTTGAAGAAGTTGAGGAGGTTGACCTGGACCACCGTGATGCCGGCGGAGACCATGAGCCGCGTGAAGATGACCCAGGCCAGGTCGCCCTCGTGGAGCGGCCGGAGGAAGTCTTGAACCTTCTCTCGGAAGGGCATGCCGGGTGGCGGGACGACGGTCGTCTTGCCTTCGTCATGCGCCGCCCAGAGCATCGGCAACAGCGAGACGAGGACGACGATGCCGATGATCACGTACAGCAAGGGAACGTCGCCCAGCACCGAGGTCAGGCCGGTGCCCGCGCCGATGCCGAGAAGCGTCATCGTGCCCAGGAAGCCGCTGGCCTTGCCGAACTGCTGGGCGGGGACGACGTCCGGCACCACGCCTGCGTAGGCGGCGCCGGCGGCGTTGAAGAAGAACTGGATGATCGCGTAGCCGACGAGCAGCTCGGCGTAATTGGTCGCGGCCATGACAAGGAAGAGCCCGGGCATGGTCAGGAGCGAGCCGGCGACGATGATCGGCCTGCGGCGCCCGTACCTGGTGTTGAGCCGGTCCGACCACGCGCCGACGATCGGCGGCACCGTCACGGCGAGCACGCCGCCGATGCCCGCGGCGACCCCGATCCCGGTGTTCTGCAGGTCGTGCTGGGGGATGAGGTGGTCGACGCGGTCCTGCAGCAGGACGGTGCTCACCGGGATCCAGAGGACGAAGCTGCCGAACCAGAAGCTGCTCAGCGCCGCGTGCCAGAGGTTGCTGAAACCTGTCTCGATCCGTCCGCCTACGGCCGTCGCCGTCGCCACGCCCGGAAGGCTACTGTTAATCGGGTTTCTGTGGGGCAAGAAAACCTGTACTCTCAACCGGCCTAGCCGATGCCATCCATCCTTTCGCGGGCAAAAACGGTTCTGCTCGATGTGCCGGGACGCGGCAAGCTGGCGTATTGCCTCATGCGCGATGAGCGCGTGCCGGCGACGCCGAAGGCCGTCCTCCTGGCGGCGCTTGGCGTCATCGTGAGCCCCCTCGATCTCCCGGCCTGGATCCCGGTCGTCGGCGAGCTCGACATGCTCGCGCTCGGGCTGCTCGCCGTGGAGACCTTCATCGAGGCCTGCCCCGCCGAGCTGCGGCGCGAGCACGAGGAGCTGCTCAAGTCCAAGCAGAGCATCTGGGACCGCGACGTCCGCGATACTCTCTCGATCGCCCGCCATGGGGCGCGGCGTGTGCTGGAACGAATCCGTTCGCGAGTCCGCCACCGCGACGAATACGAATCAATGTCGGAGGTCGGGTGAATTGCGGGTCTTGCTGACGAAGGACGTCGAGAACGTCGGCCGCGCCGGCGACGTGAAGGAGGTGGCCGACGGCTACGGCCGCAACTATCTGCTGCGGCGCAAGCTCGCGGTCGCCGCGGGTAAGGGGGCGGAGACCGAGGCGAAGCGCTTGCGCGACGCCGCGACCAAGCGCGAGACGAAGGAGCGCACCGAGGCGCAGGCCATCGCCGACGAGATCGACAACAAGACCGTCGTGGTGCGCCTGAAGGTCGGTGCCGAGGACAAGGCTTTCGGCTCGATCACGAACCAGGACGTCGCGGCGGCGCTCAAGGCGCAGCACCGAGTCGAGATCGACAGGCACAGGATCGATCTCAAGGAGCCGATCAGAAGCCTGGGCGAGCACCAGGTTGGGTTGAAGCTGCACCGCGACGTGGCTGCCCACGTCAACGTGATCGTCACGCAGGACCGTTAGACAGCCTCCGGGCATGGCGACCACGCTTCCCCTCGCCGCAGGGCGAATACCACCGCACGACCTCGACGCCGAGATCTCGGTCATCGGCTCCGTCCTCATGGAGCCGCTGTCGATCGCGAAGGTGCTGCAGTTTCTGCACCCCGAGGACTTCTACCGCGAGAACAACGGCCAGATCTACCGCGCGGCGCTCGACCTGTTTGCCGCCGGCGAGCCGATCGACAACGTCACCCTCGCCTCGCAGCTCCAGTCGATGGGTCTGCTCGAGCGCGTCGGCGGTCGGGCGCAGCTCGCGTCGATGCAGAACGCGGTCCCGACCGCGGCGAACATCGAGTACTACGGCCGCATCGTCAAGGAGAAGGCGTACAAGCGCCGGCTGATCTCGGCCGGCGGCAACATCGCCGGGTTCGGCTACGACGACTCGGTCGAGGCCGAGGACGCCATCAACCAGGCGCAGTCGCTCGTGTTCGGCGTCGCCGACGACCGCGACCAGCGCGAGCTCGCGCGCCTCTACGACCTGCTCGGTCCCGCGATGGAGCGGATCTCCGTGCTCATGGAGAGCGGGCAGGGGGTGGTCGGGATCCCGTCAGGCTTCCACGACCTCGACCGCATGACGGGCGGGTTCAAGGACAGCGACCTGATCATCATCGCGGGGCGTCCGTCGATGGGCAAGACGTCGCTGGCGCTGAACCTCGGTCTCTACGCCGCGCTCGACCACAAGAAGGCCGTGGCGATCTTCAGCCTCGAGATGTCGAAGGAGCAGCTGACCGAGCGCCTGCTGACCGAGCAGGCGCAGATCGACGCCCAGAGGCTGCACCGCGGCCTCCTGACGGAGGCGGAGTTCGACCGCGTGTCGAATGCGCTCGGGCCGCTGGGCGAGGCGCAGATCTACATCGACGACACGCCTGTGATGGACGAGCTGACGCTGCAGCTGAAGGCGCGCCAGGCCAAGATGCGGCACAACATCGACATGATCCTGGTCGACTACCTCCAGCTCATGCACGGTCGTGCGCACGGCGATGACAACCGCGTCCAGGAGGTCTCGGCGATCTCCCGCGCGCTCAAGGGCCTCGCCCGTGAGCTGCGCATCCCGGTGGTCGCGCTTTCGCAGCTGAGCCGCGCACCCGAGCAGCGCCCGGACAAACGCCCGATCCTCAGCGACCTCCGCGAGTCCGGCAGCATCGAGCAAGACGCGGACGTCGTCATGTTCCTGTTCCGGCCCGAGTACTACAAGGCCGAAGACAAGCCCGGCATCGCCGAGGTCATCGTCGCCAAGCACCGCAACGGCCCCACCGGCACCATAGAGCTCAAGTTCCGCCGCGACCACACCCGGTTCTACAACCTGGAGACGAGGCGACCCGAGCCCGGCGCAGAATAGCTCGCCGTGGTCATCATCCTGGTCGGCGGCCAGTGGGGCGACGAAGGCAAGGGCAAGGTCATCGACTACCTGGCCGCCAGGGCCGATATGGTCATCCGCTCCCAGGGCGGCAACAACGCCGGCCACACCGTCATCACCGAGCACG
>CAYWTI010000126.1:0-2687 GCA_964461175.1 uncultured Actinomycetes bacterium
CGGCGCCGACCCGCGGATCGATGGCGGTGGGGTCCAGCTTGGAGAGCTTGAACACCTGCGCGGCCGAGTCGACGCCCGTGCCGCGGGCGGGTATGTGGCGGACGCCGTTCGCGGCCTCGAGCTCGGCGCGCCACTTGCGCAGCCGCTCGCGTTCGGGGTGGGCGTCGAAGACCTGGCGCGCGCCGTAGTACAGCCAGTTGTGTCGCGACGCCCGGCTGTGACCGGCCTCGAGCTTGCGGCGCTCGGCGTCGAGCTCGTGATCGGAGCGGCCGATCCAGTCGACGATCTCGTCCTCGATCCGCCGCGCGACCCCCGTGAGGACGTTGACGAGGCTGTGCGCGTTCGACGACACGAAATAGATGCGCGCGTCGCGGCCGCCGATCTCGTCGAGCCCCGCCGCTATCGCGAGCCACCACCGGCTCGCGTTGCGCGCGAAGCCGAGGTGGCTGCCGCCTATGAGGCGAAGGACGATGCGGCACTCGTCACGCTTGATCTGGGCGAGGTTGGCGTCGAACGCGTCGCCCCACGCGTCGTGCAGCCGCCGCCAGTCGTCGGGCGAAGCGCCCGCGGCCTGCCGCGCCTCCTCGTCCGAGAGGCCGACCTCCTGGAGTGAGCGGTGGAGCTTGTTCCATTCGATCTGGAACGCGACCAGCGTCGGCACGAGGTCGTCGATGTCGGACGACGAGGCGATCAGGACGGCAAGCGTGTTCTTGCCGTCGTGGTACCACCGCCGGCGGCGGGCCGGCGCCTTCACCGCGTGCCAGCTGAGGATGTCCGCCCCGAGCACGGCGCGAAACCCCTGCGGACTCTGGCCCATGACCACGCGCCGGCAGCGCATGATCGCCGACGGGAGGCGGCGGACCGTGTACAGCAGCGCGCCCATATCGGACTGCGGCTGGGCGGCCAGCGGATGCAGCACCGAGCCCATGCCGAGGTGCGCCTGGACGAGGGACTCGATCTTGATATCGCCCGAGCTCTGCAGCATCGTCGTGTACGTGCGCACGTACAGCTCGACGGCGTGCTTACCGGACCACCCGGCGGTCGGCGGCGCTTCCATGAATGTGCTGACTTACAAAACCATAAAGATGCAGACCCCCGGGCGTGGTTCAGTTAGAGCATGTTCACAAAGCTCGCCAGCATCCGCCAACTCCGCGTTGCCGGTCTCGCCCTCGGGGCGGTGGCCGTCGCCGGCGCGGCCGTCGTGGTCACCGCCTCCGCCGCCGGCATGTCGTTCGGGTTCCATCCCTCCACGTCCGCGCCGCCCGCGGCCGACGTCGAGGCCGCCACCACCTCGACCGCCTGCCAGAGCTTCGTCCAGCACTTCGCCACCGAGATCGGGAAGAGCCAGGACCAGGTCAACGCCGCCTTCCAGAAGGCGATCGCCGACACGCTCGCCGACGAGGTTAAGAGCGGCAAGCTGACCCAGGCGCAGGCGGACGCGATCAAGGCAAAGCTCGCCGGCAAGACTCCGTGCGCGCTGCCCGCCGGCATCGGCCGGCCCGGCGGAGGCAAGAACCCCGCCCTCGGCGCCTACATGAACGCCTACCTTGCCGCGGCCGCCGGCGCGCTTGGCGTGAGCCAGTCGCAGCTCCAGGCCGACATCAAGGGCGGCCAGTCGCTGTCGCAGGTTGCGGCCGCGCAGCACGTGTCGGAGGCGACCTTCCGGACCAAGCTGATCGCGAACCTCAAGCCGACCCTCGACCAGGCGGTCAAGGACGGCAAGCTCACCTCGGCGCAGGAGCAGAGGCTCGTCAACGCGCTGCAGAACGGGCCGCTGCCGCTGTGGAACATGCCCGCGCGGCACCCCAAGCCGGGCGCTCCGCCCGCCTCGCCAACCGCCTCGCCCTCGACAACGACGACATAGCGACCCGGTAGCATCATCGTCACGGCGCGATGAGGCTCGCTCCTTGAACCGCGCGGCGATGTGCCGCGCTGATGGCCTCTACCCATCTCTGCACGTGGAGGCCAAGGAGCGAATTGAACACCTACGCCGTCGCGACCGTGTGGATGGGCCTGGCCCTGCTCGCGTCGCTCGTCAGCATCCGGGCGGGCATCGCCGTCGCCCTCGCCGAGATCCTCGTCGGAGCCCTCGCCGGTAACCTCCCGGGCGTCTCGCCGCTCGTGCAGCAGACGGCGGTCACCGCGTTCCTTGCCAGCATCGGCTCGATCGTCCTCACCTTCCTCGCGGGCGCCGAGATCGACCCCGTCTCCCTGCGCCGCCACTGGAGGGCGAGCCTGTCCATCGGCGCGGTCTCGTTTGCGCTGCCTTTTGTCGCCGCGCTGGCGGTCGCCTATCTGGTTCTCCGGTGGACGCTGGGCGCCTCCGAGATCGCGGGCATCGCCCTCAGCACGACCTCTGTCGCGGTGGTGTATGCGGTCATGGTCGAGACCGGTCTCAACCGCGAGGACCTCGGCAAGCTGATCCTCGCGGCGTGCTTCGTCACCGACCTCGGCACGGTGCTCGCGCTCGGCGCCCTCTTCGCGGGCTTCGGCTGGCTGCTGGCCGTATTCGCCGCCGCCACGGTCGCAGCCGTGCTGCTGATCGCGCCGGCGCTGCGGCGCGTGACCGCCTGGTTCGGGCACCGCGTCAGCGAGCCGGAGATCAAGTTCCTCTTCGTGGTGCTGCTCGGGCTTGGCGCGCTCGCGACCGCGGCCGGGAGCGAGGCGGTGCTGCCGGCCTACGTCGT
>CAYWTI010000127.1:0-2844 GCA_964461175.1 uncultured Actinomycetes bacterium
ACGCGCCGCGGCCTCGACCTCCACAACCAGATCGCGCTGGCCGTGCTCTGACAGGCCGCACCCGCCCGCGACGCTGGTACTCTGGGCTGGCACTCTCCAGCCGAGAGTGCTGAAGGGAGATGGAGAACAGAAAGCAGGCGATCCTGCGGGCGGTCGTCAACGAGTTCACGACGAGCGCCGTGCCCGTCGGCTCGCAGGCGCTCCAGACGCGCTACTTCGTGAACCTCTCGTCGGCGACGATCCGGAGCGAGCTCGCCGAGCTGGTCGACCTGGGTTACCTCGCCCAGCGGCACACGTCCGCGGGCCGCGTGCCGACCGACTCCGGCTACCGCTACTTCGTCGACTTCCTCATGGACCTCGAGCCGATCCCCGACCGCGTCCATGCGTACATCCGCGAGGAGCTGAAGAACGCGCCCGCGGACGAGCAGGGGATGGTGGAGCGCGTGGCGATGACGCTCGCGGCGGTCACGCAAAACGCGTCGGTCGCGAGCGCTCCGCAGGGCGCGCTGGCGCGCATCAAGCACATCGACCTCGTCTCGCTGGAGCCAAAGGCGGTGCTGCTCATCGTCCTTCTCGAAGGCAACTTGCTTCGCCAGCAGGTCGTCAACATGTCGCAGGAAGCGACGCAGGCGGCCCTGACGCGGCTGGCCGCGCGGCTGAACGGCGCCCTCGGCGGGCGCGCGAGCGACGAGGCGCGGCGGCGGTACGAAGCGACCGAGCTCGGCCTGGAGAAGGAGATGCTCGGCCGCGTGATCACCATCCTCGACGTCTATGAGAAGGGCTCCGACAACCTGGTCGTCCACGACGGCGTACGCAACCTTCTGCGCCAGCCGGAGTTCGCCGAGTCGTCGCGCGTGCACGAGGTGCTCGAGGTCCTCGAGGAGACCCGCTACCTCACGGTGCTGCTGCGCCAGCTCATCGGCGAGTCGGACCTGCAGATCGTCATCGGCTCGGAGAACGCGTCGAGCCAGCTGCGCGGATGCGCGGTCGTGCTCACGACTTACGGTCCGTCCGACCGGCTCAAGGGCGTCCTCGGCGTCGTCGGCCCGACGCGCATGGCCTACAGCCAGACGGTGGCGCGGCTGCAGGCCGTGGCGCGGCTCGCCAGCGACCGCATGGCGGAGCTGGCGGTTTGACCGCAGCCGATCGCGCGGTATTTAGAGAGCGATGACGACCCGCAAGACTCCCCGCGACCCGGATGACGTCGAGGCCACGATCGGCCTCTACGAAGGCAAGATCGCGGAGCTCGAGGCGGCGCTGGCCGAAGCCCGCGACAAGCACCTGAGGCTCGCGGCCGATTTCGACAACTTCAAGAAGCGCACGCGCCAGGAGCAGAGCCAGACGATGCAGCACGCATCGGCCGAGCTGATCCATCGCCTGCTGCCGGTGCTCGACGACCTGCAGAACGTGCTCGACCACAAGCCCGAGAACGTCGACGAATCCTGGGTCAAGGGCCTGGAGCTGAGCGTGCGGAAGCTCGAGGACGCGCTGGGCACCCACGGTCTCGAGGCGATCGAGTCGGTCGGCGCGCCGTTCGACCCGAAGCTGCACGAGGCCGTCGGGCACGAGGAGTCCACGGAGCACCCCGAGGACACGGTGGTGTCAGAGCTGCGTCGCGGCTACCGCGTGCGCGACAGGGTCGTCAGGCCGGCGCTCGTCAGGGTCGCGAGGCGACCGACCGCGCCGGCGCCCGACGACGAATCCTGACCGTCCGCACGTGGCCGTAAAGCGCGACTACTACGAGGTGCTGGGCGTCGCCCGGCAGGCCTCCCCCGAGGAGTTGAAGCGCGCCTTCCGCAAGATCGCCATGGACTCGCACCCCGACCGCAACCCCGGCGACGACGCCGCGGCGGCCCGGTTCAAAGAGGCCAGCGAGGCGTACTCCGTCCTGTCCGACCCGGAGCGCCGGCGCAGCTACGACCTGTTCGGGCACTCCGCCTTCGGCGCGGGCGGGCCGGCGGTCGATTTCTCGGACATGCCGTTCGCGGACATCTTCGACACGTTCTTCGGCGGCGGTTTCGGGGCGCGGTCGCGCCGCCAGGCGTCGAACCGGGGTGACGACCTCCGCTACGACATGACGATCACCTTCGAGGAGTCGTTCACCGGCGTCGAGAAGGAGGTCGAGGTCACGCGCCCGGTCACCTGCGAGCACTGCTCCGGCAGCGGCGCCGAACCGGGCTCCGGCCAGGACACGTGCCCTGGATGCGGCGGCTCAGGCGAGATCCGGCGCGCCGCGCAGTCGTTCTTCGGCCAGGTCGTGACCCGCGCCGTGTGCCCGACCTGCAACGGCGCGGGCCGCATCCTCAAGAACCCCTGCTCCGAGTGCCACGGGCAGGGCCGCGTGCAGAAGGCGAAGCGGCTCGCGATCCGCGTGCCACCGGGCGTGGACATGGGTTCCCAGATCCGGGTCAGCGGCGAGGGGGAGGCGGGCCTGCGAGGCGGACCGCCCGGCGACCTCTACGTGGTCCTGCGTGTCAAGGCACATCCGCAGCTCGCCCGGCACGAGCAGGACATCATCTTCGAGCTGCGCGTCAACATCGTCCAGGCGGCGCTCGGAGACCGGATCGAGATCCCGACGATCGAGGGTCCGGTCGAGATCGCCATCCCCGCGGGGACGCAGCACGGGCAGTCGTTCCGGCTCGCCGGCAAGGGCATGCCCGACGTGCGCGGCGGGCGGCGCGGCGACCAGTACGTCGTCGTCCAGGTGGTTGTGCCGAAGGACCTCAACCCCGAACAGAAGGCCCTGCTGCGCAAGGTCGGAGGGCTCACGGGCAAGCCCGAGAAGGTGACCAAGGGCTTCTTCGACAAGCTGCGCGACGCGATTTCGCTTGACTAGCTGAAATC
>CAYWTI010000128.1:0-2687 GCA_964461175.1 uncultured Actinomycetes bacterium
ACGCGCGAGCTGGTCGTCGCCACCGTCGCGTCATCCGAGCTCGCGCGCCTGCTCCAGCACGGCGCCAAGGTCATCGGCGAAGGGCCCGAAGGCACCACCGTCGAGTTCTCGGGCAGCCGCGACCAGATCTTCGATTTCGTCGAGGAGCTGCACCGTCACGGCATCGTCGACGTCGTCCGGTCCGGCCCCGTGGTCATGAGGAGAGCACGATGAAGATCCACTACGACGCCGACTGCCCGCCTCGCCTCGACGAGCCGGTCGCGGTCATCGGCTACGGCAGCCAGGGACGCGCGCACGCGCTCAACCTCCGCGACTCGGGCGAGGACGTGCGCGTCGGGCTCTACCCGGGCAGCAAGTCGATCGAGCGCGTGGAGGCCGACGGCCTTCGCGCCGTGCCGGTCCCCGAGGCGGTGTCCGAGGCGAGCGTCGTCATGGTGCTGACCCCCGACGCCGGCCAGGGCAAGCTGTTCCGGGAATCGATCGAGGCCCACTTGCAGCCGCGATCGATGCTCATGTTCGCCCACGGATTCGCCATCCACTTCGCCCAGGTCAAGCCGAACCAGGACATCGACGTGGCGATGATCGCGCCCAAGGGTCCGGGCCACCTCGTCCGCAGCACCTACGTCAGCGGGCAGGGAGTGCCGGCGCTGATCGCCGTCTACCAGGACTCGACCGGCAAGGCGTGGTCGCGCGCGCTCGCCTACGCGCGCTCGCTGGGAGCGGGACGCGCGGGCATCCTCGAGACGACATTCAAGGAGGAGACCGAGACCGACCTCTTCGGCGAGCAGGCGGTGCTCTGCGGCGGCGTCGCCAACCTGGTGAAGACCGGCTTCGAGACGCTGGTCGAGGCGGGCTACCAGCCCGAGCTCGCGTACTTCGAGGTCCTGCACGAGCTGAAGCTCATCGTCGACCTCATGTACCGCGGCGGGCTCGGCTTCATGCGCTACTCGGTCTCGGACACGGCGGAGTTCGGCGACTACGTCTCCGGGCCGCGCGTCATCGACGACCACGTGCGCCAGTCGATGCGCCGCGTCCTGAGCGAGATCCAGGACGGCAGCTTCGCCGAGCGGTGGCTCGACGAGAACTCGAACGGCCGCGAGGGCTTCATCGCCATGCGGCGCAAGGACGCGGATCACCAGATCGAACAGGTCGGGCGCGAGCTGCGCTCGATGATGACGTGGTTGGAGCCAGTGGAGAAATGAATTCAGAAAGTCCCATCCGCACGCGGCTTGCCGCCAGAGACAACAATCCGGACCGGGTATTCATCTTCGACACGACGCTGCGCGACGGCGAGCAGTCGCCTGGATTCCACCTGGACGCCAGCTCCAAGCTGCGCATCGCGCGCCAGCTCGAGCGGCTCGGCGTGGACGTGATCGAGGCCGGGTTCCCGATCTCCTCGCCCGGTGATTTCGAGGCCTGCCGGCGGATCGCCCGCGAGGTCCGCGGCGTGACCGTCACCGCGCTCGCCCGCGCCGTGCGCGAGGACGTCGACGCGGTCTGGGGCGCGATCAAGGACGCCGAGGACCCGCAGATCCACATCGTGCTTTCGGTCTCGGACGTGCACATCGACCGCAAGCTCGGCCTGACCCGCAAAGAGGTCCTGAAGCGCGGCGCGGAGATGGTCGAGTACGCACGCTTCCTGTGCGACAAGGTCGAGTACTCGCCCGAGGACGCGGGCCGCGCTGACCCCGACTACCTGATCGAGACGGTGGAGACGATGATCGCGGCAGGCGCCAACGTCATCAACATCCCGGACACGACGGGCTACTGCCTGCCGCACGAGTTCGGCGCGCTCATCGGCCGGGTCATCAAGGAGGCGCGCGGCAGCGACAAGGCGCTGTTCTCGGTCCACTGCCACAACGACCTCGGCCTCGCGGTCGCCAACACGCTGGCGGCGCTGGAGAATGGCGCGCGGCGGGTCGAGTGCACGATCAACGGCATCGGCGAGCGGGCGGGCAACACGTCGCTCGAGGAGATCGTGATGCTGCTCAAGGTCCGCCAGGCCAGGCTCGGCCTGGAGTGCGGCATCGAGACGACCGAGATCACGCGCACGTCGCGCCTGGTGTCGGAGCTGACCGGCACGCCCGTGCAGCCGAACAAGGCGGTGGTCGGCGCCAACGCGTTCGCCCATGCCTCGGGCATCCACCAGGACGGCGTCCTGAAGGACCGCCTGAACTACGAGATCATGAAGCCCGAGGACGTCGGCCTCGCCGACTCGAGGATCGTGCTGACCGCGCGTTCGGGACGGCACGCTTTCAACCACCGCCTGAACCGGCTCGGCATCAAGGTCCTGGACGGCACCTACGACGCCGCGTGGCGGCGGTTCCTCGAGGTCGCGGACACCAAGAAAGAGGTCACGGACGAGGACCTGAAGAAGATCGTCGCGGGCGCTGAGGGCAACGGGCACGAAGGCAACGGTCACCCCCCGGTGACTGACCAGCTGCACGATCACAACCACGTCGCCGACGCGATGCGGCACCTCATCTTCGGGTGATCACCGCCGGCTATAACAGACAGGGGTCCCCGCGAAATCACGGCGCAGCCTCCGATTTCGCGGGGCTCAAGGTCGCCTACCAGGGCGAGCCGGGCGCGTACTCAGACGAGGCTGTCGCGGCGGTCTTCCCCGGCGCGGACGCCGTCGGGTTCCCCACGTTTCGCCAGACCTTCGACGCGCTCGAGATCGGCGC
>CAYWTI010000129.1:0-6393 GCA_964461175.1 uncultured Actinomycetes bacterium
GCGGACCATCTTCCTCGGCGACCTGGTCGACTTCGGAGCGTTCGGCGTCGGCTGCATGCGTTTCGCACGCGACCGCAAGAACACCGAGGTCCTTCTGGGCAACCACGAGGTCGCGATGCTCCTGGCGCTCCAGGATGCCTCGCGGATCGGCTTCTACCTCAGCATCGGAGGCCAGGAGCACGATCTGGCTGAGCTGCGCAAGGATGAGCCGCTTCAGACCTGGATGAAGGCGCGCCCCCTCCTGCTCAAGCTCGAGGACGGCACGCTCGTCCAGCACTGCGGCAACGACGACTACCGCTTGCTCCTCGGGGACGGCAAGCACGATGACCCGGTGCAGACCATCAACACCCACGGCCGTCTCGTGCTCGAGGGCGGCGACGCCAACCTTCTATGGGACTTGATGACCGGTAAGGGCATCTTCGCAACCCAGCCCGAGCGCCTCGACCGCTGGCTCGAGCTCACCGGCTCGCGACGCGTGGTCTTCGGGCACACACCGCATCACCAGCAAGCGCCCGCCGTCTACCACGGCGGCAAGGCGATCAACTTCGACGGCGGGCTGGCGCGCGCCCACTACCGCCGGACCGCGCCGCTCGCAGCGAGCGTCGGCCCGCTTCCTCCCTAGAGGCGCGGACCAGAAAGCCCTCGACGGATCTTCGGCGCCCATGCGACCCATCTTCGGGTTCAGCTCCTGCGCTGCTCGCTTACGAATCTACCGATGCGCTCGCTCCGCTGCTCGTCGCTTCACCCGAATCTGGGCCACCTGGATCGCCGAATCTCTCGCCGAGGGTTTCTGGCCGCGCCTCAGGAGGCCACCGCCGGCCGGCAGTCCTTGCACGGCCGGTACCCCGCCGCCCGCGCGTCCGCCTCGTCGCGAAAGAACACGAAGTTCTCCTCGGGGACGCGGCGGCCGTGGTAGCAGGTCGGGAAGCAGAAGATCTTCGTGCTCTTCACGCCCTCGTACCGGTAGCCGGACTGCGCGAGCCGCTGCAGGCGCCCGAGCTGAACGCCTTCGAGCGAGAGGATCTTCTTCTTGGCCTCAGGCCCACCGCCGCCGTAGTTGCCGATGACACCGTCAGAGCGCACGACACGGTGGCACGGGATGAAGTACGGGATCGGGTTGTGGGCGAGAGCCGTGCCCACCGCGCGCACGGCGAGCGGGCTGCCGATCTCGCGCGCGACCCATCCGTACGGCCGCACCTCGCCGCGCCGGATCTCCAGCGTCTTGTGCAGGACCGCCTGCGCGAACGGCGTGAGGCCGCGGAGGTCGAACTTCAACCGCCGCTTGCCGCTCAGCTGGTCCTCGATCCTGGCCGCGAGGTCGCCAGGCGGGTCGACGCGGACGAGCCTGCGGCCCACCTCGTGACCGAACCACTCCTCGAACTCATGCGCCGATTCGCACCGCATCGCCGCCGAAACTCCGCGCTCGCTCCACGCCACGTAGACCGGTCCGAGCACGGTATCGAACACCGCGTACGAGTCCGCCGCGCCGGCCTGCGCCAGCACGCGCTCGGCGAAACCCCGTGGCGCCTTCACGTCGCCCAGCCGTCTCAGCTCACTGATCACCGTCGCCATCGTTCTCT
This sequence comes from uncultured Actinomycetes bacterium, assembly GCA_964461175.1. Taxonomy (GTDB): domain Bacteria; phylum Chloroflexota; class Dormibacteria; order Dormibacterales; family Dormibacteraceae; genus 40CM-4-65-16. The sequence goes on from CAYWTI010000129.1 coordinate 1,581, forward strand.
CCTCTCAGGATCTTCAAACCGCGATGGACGTTCGCCTTCACCGTCCCGACCGGCTGGCCGAGCGCCTCCGCCGCCTCCGCGTACGACAGCTCCTGCACGTGCCGGAGCACGACCGCCTCGCGGTAGCGCGCGGGCAGGCATGCCACTCGGGCGGCCAGCGCATCGATCTCGGCCCGCCGGATGACGTCCTCCTCGGGACCAACCGACCTATCGGGCTCGCTGCCGTTGAGCTCGACGAGCCTCGGCCGCTTGCCGCGGACGCGATTGCGAAACACGTTGAGCGCGATCCTGTGCAGCCAGGCGCGCTGCTTCAGCTCGGCGACCCGCTCGGGCGGGTAGTCGCCGAGAGCGCGATAAGCGCGCAGGAACGTGTCCTGTGCCACCTCCTCCGCGTCGTGCCGGTTGCCCGTCAAGGCCAGCCCGAGCGCGAAGATGCGGTCCTGGTTGTCGCGGACGAGGCACTCGAACACGCGCTCGGTCGCTTCCATCACCCACCCAAACCCACATCCGGGTCGGTTGGTTGCAGAGCGGGGCTAGATCTCTCCTCTTCGTAGCCGCGGCAGCGGATCACCGGCAGGCGCGGGTACTGCGGGAACGAGCGGTCCGTCTTCGAGCGCTCGCACATCCAGAAGGTGCTCCGCGCCCCCTTCACTGTCCGCGAATGCCTGCACGTGGTGCAGAGGCCGGCGTCCACGACTCCAAATGATGTAGGCCCGCGCGCGCCGGCGCCGGAGCCGGATCCAGGTGATCGTCACGGCAATGGATACGTTGCCGGTCGGCGGTCAGATCACCGGCAGAGCAGAGTCAGCGTTTGGTAAGCGCCGGGAGGTGATTCAGCGCCTCGACGAGGCGGCGGAGCGAGCTGTCGATGCCGTACTTCTTGGCCATCGCCTCGACGATCTCGGGCTCGTCGGGGTAGTGGTCGCGCCGGCCGCGTGGCACTTCGATCGCGAGGTCGCGCACGGGCGGCACGACCCGCATCGCCTTCTCCAGGTATTCGGCGTTGGTGTTGCGGAAGACGCCGGCCTCGAGCATCGCCGCCACCGATCCGTACCTCGTCACGAGCTCGGCCGCCTTCTTGTCGCCGACCCCGGAGATCCCGGGCAGCCCGTCCGACGGGTCACCGCGCAGCATCGCGTAGTCGGCGTAGGCGCGGCCTGGGATCGAGTACCGGCGTGCGACCTCGGCCTCGTCGACCTCGACCATGCCGCCCTTCTGCGGGTACAGAACGATGATGTCGCGGTCGCGGACCTGGCTGAAGAGGTCGCGGTCCCCGCTCGCGATCTCGATCGGCGGCTTCACCTTGGCTGCGAGTGAGGCGACGATGTCCTCGGCCTCGTAGCCCGCAAGCCCGACGACGTCGACCCCGATCGCCTGCAGCGCGGTCAGGATGATCGGGACCTGCGGGATCAGCGCCGGTGGGATCGGCTCGCCGGTCCGGTGCTCCTTGTAGCCGGGGATCAGCTCGACCCGCCAGTCGGGTCGCCAATCCTCGTCGGTCGTGAAGGCGAGGTGGCGCGGTTTGCGCGTGTCCACGTAGCGCGCGAGCGTGTCCAGCGTGCCGCGGACTGCGTTGACGAGGACGCCGCCGGGACCGCGCATGGTCTGCGGGATGGCGTAGAAGGCCCGAAAGAACATGCTCGAGCCATCCACCAGGAGCCACTCAGGCAAGGCCGAAACATCTTAGGATGGCCGCGCTTTGAGGCTCGGCGGCGCCGCCATCGTCGTGTGCGCGACGCTTGCCTCGTGCTCGGTCTCGCCGAGCACGTCGGTGGTCGTGAGCCCGTCGCCGTCGCAGACGCTCGCCGCCGACCTGCGCACCCACCTCGACCTGCTGCTCGGCGAGCACGTGATGATCGTGGCCAAACAGGCGGCCGCCGCCACCAACCACGCCGTCGACTACGACCAGTACGCATCGCTCCTAGCCGCCAACACGTCCGACCTCGGCGTGGTCTTCGCGAGCGCCTTCGGCGACACGGCGGCCGGCGAGCTCGCGGGCTCGTGGAACACGCAGAACGGCTACCTCGTCGACTACACGATCGGCGCCGTCACGCACGACGATGTCAAGACCAAGGCGGCCCTGCTCACGCTGACGAATGAGTTCGTGACGACGTTTGCCCAGCGCCTGGCGGGCGCGAGCGGCCTGGACGTCGCCAGGCTCGAAGACTCATTGAAGGCCGAGGCGTTGGCGGAACAGGCGCTCATCGACGACTACGTGGGCGGCGCGTCCTCGAAGTTCTACGCCGACCTCCACGCCGCGTATGCGCTGGCGCCGCCGTTCGGCGACACAGTGGCGCGGCAGATCGCGCAGAAGTACCCCGACAAGTTTCCGGGCGATCCTTCGCACGCGGATGTCGACAGGCGCGTCGCGCTCAACGACCTGATGCAGGAGCACGCCTACCTGGCGACGCTCGCGACGGACGCGATTGCAAAAGGCCGCACGGCGGAGAGCGCCGCCGCGACCGCCGCGCTCGCCACCAACGCGGCCGCGCTGGCGCCACTCTTCGGCGCGAGCTTCCCAACGTTGTGGGCGCAGCGGACGAGCGGCCTGCTCGCCTACGCGAAGGGCAACACCGGCGCCTCGACCGCGCTGACGGTCGACTTCGTCAGGGACTTCGCCACGCTCGCGCACGTCGACCGTTCGCCGGTCTCGCGCCAGCTGATGGCGACACTGAAGGTGATCGGCGACCAGCGGGCTACGAGCTCCAAGGACGTGGCGGGCGACGACCGCGCGGCGGCGACAGCGATGCAGCCGATCGCCGACGCCGCGACCTAGGCGCCGTTCAGCGACTCGGCGATGATCTCGAGGCCGGTCGCTGCCTCGTCCGGCGTGAGCACGAGCGGCGGGCTGATGCGCACCGCGCGCGTCCCGGCCGTGAGCAGCAGAAGTCCTCGCTCGAACGCCGACTGAACCAGTCGCGCCGCGAGCTCCGGCGTCTTCAGCTCGACGGCGAGCATGAGCCCGATGCCGCGGACGTCGGTGACGTCGGGGTGCGAGGCGGCGACCTCGCGCAGGCCGTCCTGCAGCTGGGCGCCGACCTTGGTCGCGTTCTCCATCACACCGCCGTAGAGCAGGTCGAGCGTGGCGATCCCGGCGGCGCACGCGATCGGGTTGCCGCCGAACGTGCTGCCGTGTGAGCCGGGCGGCCAGCTCATCTGCTCGGCTCTGGCGATGAAGGCGCCGAGCGGAAGGCCGGACGCGATCCCCTTGGCCAGGCAGACGATGTCGGGCTCGACGCCCCAGTGCTCCACGGCGAGCAAGTGGCCGGTCCGGCCCATGCCGGACTGCACCTCGTCCGCGACGAGCAGAATGCCGTGCCGGCTCGTGAGCTCGCGCAAGCGGGGCAGGAAGTCGTCGGGCGGAACGAGATACCCGCCCTCACCCTGGATCGGCTCGACGAACACTGCGGCCACGCTCTCGGGCGGCGCGACGGTGCTGAACAGCTCCTCGATGCGCTCGATGGCCTGGTCGGTGGTGACGCCGCGAGCGGGGGTCGGGAACGGCGCGTGGAAGACCTGCGACAGCAAAGGCGCGAAGCGGCGGCGCTGGCTCGCCTTCGACGCGGTCAGCGACAGCGCCCCGAACGTGCGCCCGTGGAACGCGCCGATGAACGCGATGTAGCTCGGCCGGCCGGTGGCGTAACGGGCAAGCTTCATCGCCCCCTCGATCGCCTCGGCGCCTGAGTTGGTGAAGAAGACGCGCGCGGGCGTGCCCGGAAGGATCTTGTCCTCGAGCCGCTCGGCGAGCTCGATCTCCGGGGTGTAGTAGAAGTCCGTGCCGGACATGTGGATGAAGCGCTCTGCCTGGTCCTTGATCGCCTCCACGACCTTGGGGTGCGAGTGACCCGTCGTGACGACGGCGATGCCGGCGGTGAAGTCGAGGAAACGGTTGCCGTCGACATCGGTGACCCAGCAGCCACGACCGTGATCCATGACAAACGGGTACGAGCGGGTGAAGCTCGGCGACATCGCTTTGGCGTCGCGGGCGATGAGCTCGGCGGCCTTCGGGCCGGGAAGCGGTGTCTTGATCTCCGGCCGGGTCACGGCCCGGGAAGCATAATGGTCGCGATGCCGCGAACGAAGGCGAAACCGGGCTATTCCGTGCGCGCGGCCACGCTGGACGACCTGCGGCCGATCATGGGCATCTACAACTGGGCCGTGAACCAGACGTTCGCGACGATCGACTCCGAGCCGCTCGACGCCGAGGAGGCGCAGGCGTGGTGGGAGATGCACGGCAAGCGCTCGAAGCTGCTGGTGGCCACCGATGAGACGGGCGTGATCGGGTGGGCGCGGTTGCTGCCGTGGAAGCAGCGCGGCTTCGATGTCGTCGAGTGCGTGGTGTACGTCGACCCGGTGCACCACGGGCGCGGCATCGGCACGGCGCTGCTCAAGGCGCTGACGCTGGAGGCTCGCGGCCTGGGCTACAAGACGATCGTGGCGAGCGTCGCCAAGGACAACCGAGCCGGACTGGCTCTATTCACACGCGACGGATTCGAGGTGGTGGGCACGATTCGCAACGCCGCCCACAAGTTCGACCGCTGGATGGACATCACGCTGGTGCAGCGGGAACTGGAGAGCTAAACGCCGGCCGTCGCCCCTACGTTTTGATCAAAGCGGCCGTCGCCGGCGCGGGAATCACCACTGGTTTGGTCAAAACGGTGGCGGTTACGGGCGGCCGTCAGCCCGACGCGGACCAGCTGCTCGGTTCGCCCGTTGCGTAGGCCGGCGGGTACACCACCTTCATCGATCCGACCGCCTGCCACTGCCCCACGACCGCCGCCGCCCTCGTGTTCTGCCCCTCGTCGAGCGCACC
>CAYWTI010000130.1:0-15921 GCA_964461175.1 uncultured Actinomycetes bacterium
CGGCCGAGCACATCGCCCAGGCTTACGCCGAAAGCTTCGGCCTGCCGCTGCTGGTGACGCGCGGGTCCAACACCTATGGCCCGAACCAGTATCCGGAAAAGCTCGTGCCGGTGCTGATCACCAACGCGCTCGACGGCATGAGCCTGCCGCTCTACAACGACGGCTCGGCCGTGCGTGACTACCTCTTCGTCGAGGACCACTGCCGCGCCATCGACCTCGTGCTCCACGAAGCGGCCGCCGGCGGCGTCTACAACGTCGGCACCGGCGTGGAGACGTCTGGGCTGGCCGTCGCAGAGGCGGTGCTCGACATCATGGGCAAGCCGCGCAGCCTGATCGAGTTCGTCGCCGACCGCCCCGGCCACGACTACCGCTACGCGCTGGACATTTCGCGCATCACCGAGCTCGGCTGGGAGCCGCAGGTCAGCTTCGCCGAAGGCCTCGAGCAAACGGTGCGCTGGTACCGCGAGCACGAGGACTGGTGGCGTCCGCTCAAGTCGGGGGAGTACTGGGAGTACTACCGCCGGAACTACCGGCCGCTCGTGAGCTGACCGCCGTTCGCCGGAGCGCGAGCAGCAGCACCGCCCCGACCGCGATACCGACGACGCCCGCGGCCGCAAGGCCGGCGATCAAGACGGTGAGGGCAAGGTGGTTGCCCCCGAGCCCGAAAGGCGAGGAGCTCGCGTTCTCGGGCCACTGCGCGGGGCGGATCGAGTCCGCGGCGGCAAACGCATACTGGACCTTGCTCTGCGTCGCCACCGCGTTTGCGAGGTCGGCGGCCTCGGAGATGAACCCGACCAGGAAGTAGTCGTTGCCCTTGACGAACGAAACGACGTCGGCAAACGACGGCGCCGACGGGTCCGAGTAGCGCACGCCGTAGTACTGGCCGATGCCGTCGACCTGCACCGGCCCCTTGTAGAAGTCGCTGGCGCGCGCCTCGCTCTCGGAGGTGGCGAGCCAGCTCCTGGCCCCGCGGCCTCCGGCGAAGGCGACGACCAGCTCGACGAGGCCGTTGTTCGAGCTCTGCGCCGTCCAGCTGCGGCCGTAGCCGCCGACGAAGCCGTCGTTACGGAGGGCGGTGCGCGCGGCCGTGGGATCGGCCGGGCCGACCGACTCGGCGTACGTGCCGAGATCGAACGGTCCGATCGGGGTGCCGGTCGACTCAGTGTCGGCGACGAACTCGGGCGAGGGAGGCGAGGCGAGGAGGCGGTCGAGCGATGGCGAAGGGCTCGGGGAAGCCGCCGCGGCCCCGCCGGCGGGCACCAACGCGAAGGCGGCGACGGCCGCCGCGATCAGCGCGCGCTCAGCCCGCGGGCGGCGCCTGCATCTGCGGCACGGGACGCCACGCGCGTCCATCCCACCAGAATCCACCATCGGGAGAACGCTGTGCTGTGGGTGGAACCTCGTGCGCGGCGTCGCGCCACGCCTGCCCGTCCCACCACCATCCGCCGTCCGGCGACATCTGCACGGGACCAGGATCCGGGGTCGCGGCCGCGTTGGGGGCGCCGGCATATGGAACCGCAGCTGTGTACGCGGCAGCGTCGCCCGGGTAAGCGGCGGGCCCGCCGGCGTAGGCGGCAGCGGCGCCGGCCGCGGCCTTCTGGCGGTTGCGCCTGACCAGGGCGAACACGAACACGACGACGCCCGCGACGAGCGCGAAGATCAGGATGCGGCCGACGACCACGCCGATCTGGTACGCGGAGGAACTCGTGTCGACGGCCTGGTTGTTCTCCGGCCACTGCGAGGTCGGGATCGTCTGGTCGGGAGCGCTCGAGTACTGCACGCGCGTCTGGGCGGTCGCCTGCGTCAGCGTGTCGTCCTTAGTCGACACGACGGCGACCACGAAGACGTCGTTGCCCTTGGCGAATGCGAAACCGTCGCCGTAGAGCTTGCTCGCGCTGTCGAAGATGTGCTCGCCGTAGTAGGGGTCGATGCCGGACATCGAGTCGGCGTGCTGGTAGGTCGTGTTCGCCTTGTCGCCGACCTCGGCGGCGTTCAGCCAGTCGCGCGCGCCTTTGCCGCCGGTGAAGGCCATGGCCTCCTCGACGAGCACGTGCTGCGCCACGTTGCTCACCCACGTCTTGCCGTAACCGGCAACGAAGCCGTCGTGGTTGAGCGTGTTCTCAACGCTGGCCTGCTTGGAGGCGTCCGCGTTCGAGGCGTACTGGTGGGCGGTGAACTCGCCGTGCATCGAGGCGGACGTGACCTCGCTGAAGCCGGACGGAGGCGCGGCGAGGACCTGGTCGAGCGCCGGCGACGGGCTGGGCGACGCGGCCGACACGGCCAGCGGCCAGAGGGCGAAGAGCGACACCGCGGCGGCACGGAGGTAGCGATTCATCCGCGACATGTTATCGGCGCGTCCCGAATCTTCCACCCATTCCGCGCCAGTACCAGTGCAGATACCTCGGCAGCCACTTCCAGAGCCGGAAGCGGCTCTGGCCCTCGGTGCGGTCGCGCCACGTGGTGGGGACCTCCGCGACCTTGAGCCCGAGGCGGTAGGCCTTGACGGTCAGCTCCAGACCGAGCTCGAACCCGCCCTGCGACTCGATCGTCACCTGGTTCAGGAGGCGCTTCGAGTACAGCCGGAAGTTGCTCGTCGCGTCGTGGATCGGCAGGCCGCCAAGCCAGTGCAGGGAGAGGCCGGCGGTGCGCGACATCGAGCGCTTCAGCAGCGGTCCGCCGACCTGGCGGCCGCCTCGCATGTAGCGGGAGCCGGCGACGACATCGGCGCCTTGGCGTGCCAGCGCGTACATCGGGTCGATGTCTTTTGGGTCGTCGGAGCCGTCGCCCATCGTGACGAGCACGTACGGCGCCCGGGCGGCGCGCAGCCCGGATTTCATCGCGTTGAGGGCGCCGCGCCCCAGCGTGTTCCTGTGCAGCCGCACCTCCGGCATCTCTTCCTGCAGGCGCTTGACGACAGGCACGGTCGTGTCCTCGTCCATGTCGTGGACGACCAGGACCTCGAGCGGGCGCGTCCGCGTCCGTTCCACGACACCGCGAAGCGTCGGCACCACGTTCTCGCCCTCGTTGTAGACGGGGATGACGACGCTGAGCGCCGGCGTCTCGTCCAGGGTCAGATCCGCGCGGCTGCGATCTCTTCGCGTATCCACGGGATGACCTCGTCGAGCACGTCCTCGAGCGGTGTGGTGGCCTCGAAGCCGAGCACGTCTCGCGCCTTGCGCACGTCGGGGACGCGCATCTGCACGTCGTGCTCGTAGGGCGGATCGAAAACCAGGCGCAGCGGCCGCTCCGCACCGTGCACCTTGCGCCACACGATCTCGGCCAGCTCGCGAACCGTCGTCGACCGAGCGGTGGAGAGGTTGAAGTCCTCGTTCAGCGCGCGCTCGGACTCCATGGCGAGTCGGATGCCGACGGCGAGATCGCCGCCGTACGTGTAGTGGCGAACCTGGCTGCCGTCGCCCAGGATGTGCAGCGGGTCCTGGCCTTTCAGCACCTTCTGCACCAGGTCCGGGACGACGTGGCTCATCGCCAGCTTCACGTTGCCGCTCATCACGTCGGTGTCGCGCAGCGCGCGCCGCTCGCCGATGCCGACGCAGTTGAACGGGCGCACGATCGTGTACGGAAGGCCGTACTGCTCGTGCGCGCCGCGGGCGAAGTACTCCGTGGCGAGCTTCTGAAATCCGTAGGTCGAAAGCGGCGGCGGGCTGGTCAGCTGCGCGCCCTCGGGGGTGGGGAAGACCGACGCGCTCTCGAACACCATGCTGCTCGACAGCACGGTGATCTTCTTGAGCCGGCCGAGGCGGAAGGCGCTGACCGCGGCGTCGAAGGTGGCGGCGCAGATGCGCTCGTTCTCCGCGAGCAGGTCGTAGGCGAACTCGTGGAAGTAAGAGATGCCGCCGATCATTGCCGCGCCGGCGACGAGGTGGTCGCAGTCGGCCGCCAGCTCGGTCATGAGCTCGGCGTCCTTGGCATCACCCTCGACCAGGCGGTAGCGAGGGTCGCGGTCGAAGGTGCGGCTGACCGGCCCGTACTTGGTGAAGTTGTCGACGCCCACGACCTCGTGGCCGGCGTCGAGGAGCTCGGCGACGAGGTAGCCGCAGATGAAGCCGGCCGAGCCGGTGACCAGCACTCTCATCGGCGATGGTCCGGACTATCCGCCATTCGAGCCCGCGCAAGAGCGCGATAGTCGCGACTAACGGCCATGGGCTGCGGCGCTCTCCGTCAGAGACGTATAGGGCCGGTTACGCCCCAGATGTCGACGACGTCCCGGTCGCCGAGGTCGAGTCCCCGGTACGCCCGGTGGGGCGCGCCCACGACGAGCACATCGGATTCGCGCAGCACCTTGTCCAGCGGCTCGAACGTCTCGTCGACGATGAACGGGTCGGTGCACATCACCCTCGCGCCCTTGAACTGCGCGAGCTTGCGCAGCTTGTAGCTGAGCGACGCGCGCGGGTCGTCGGATTCGCCCTTGAACGCCATACCGAGGATGCCGAGGGTGCGGCCGATCAGCGCGCGGCGGGAGTTCAGCGTGTCGACTATGTAGCCCGGCAACCCCTCGTTGACCTGCATCGCCGCCTGGCCCATCGGGAAGTGGTCGGGCGTGAACGCCGAGAGCTGCATCGTGTCCTTGAGCAGGCAAGGCCCCGCGGCGAACCCGGGGCTCGGCAGATCGGCGGCTCGGGGGTAGTCCTGCCGGATCGCGTTCAGGACACGGTTGTAGTCGAGGCCCGAGCGGTTGACGATCTGGAAGAACTGGTTCGCGACCGCGAACTTCATGTAGCGCCAGGTGTTGGTGAGGAGCTTGGCGAGCTCCGCCTCGAGCGGCGTCGTGCGGACGACCGAGACCACGCCGAGGCGCTCGAACAGAGCCTTCGCCCGCTCGAACGCCGCATCGGAGGTGACACCGATGATCTGGGGGAGGGTGCGCAGCTCCTCGAGCGCGTGGCCCTCGGCGATTCGCTCGGGGCAGAACGCGATCTCGGCCTCGAGGCCGGCCGCCTGCAGCCGTCTCTCCACGGTCTCGCTCGTGCCGGGGAACACCGTCGAGCGGAGGACGACCAGCGTGCCGTGCTGCAGGTGCGGCGTCAGCTCGTCGAGGACGCGCTCGAAGATCCGGACCGATGGGTTCATGAACTCGTCGATGGGCGTCCCGATGACGAGGATGGCGACGCGCGTCCTCTCCAGCATGGCCGGGTCGCGCGACAGCTCGAGGCGCCCGGTCGGCAAGAGCTTGCGGAGCAGGTCCTCGGCGCCGGTCTCGCGGAAGGGCACCTGCCCGGAGCGGACCATCTCGATCTTCGCCTGGTCGATGTCGTTGATCCCGACCCGGTAGCCGCAGTCGGCCAGGGACAGCGCCAGGGGCAGGCCGACGTGCCCGCAGCCGCCGACGATGACGAGGTCCAAGCTGTCAAGGGGCCCCCGTGAACTCACGGCGAAGCCTCCGAGTTCGCGGGGATTTCGTTCAAGGCGCGCAAATTATGCTTCCTTAGCTCATGAACCAATCTCGGATTGGCGCTGGTCGCCCGTCCGTGCTCCTGGACATGAGGCCGCTCCAGGGACCCAGCGCCCAGCGCGGGGTGGGAGCGTACGCCCGAGGCCTGCTGAAGGGCCTGATCGCCGCCGGCGTCGATTCCCAGCTGACGCTGCTGCTCGACGTCGCCTTCGACGCTCCCGAGCTGCCCGTCGGGCAGTACCGGCTCGCGGGGTGTAGGCGCCGCTCGCACGGCCAGCTCGCCGCCTACGAGGACGCCGTGGCCCTCAACTCCGATATCGCCCGACTCCAGCCCGACGTCTACCACGCCATCGACTTCCGGCTGCCCGGCCGCTGCCCGGTCCCGATGGTGGTCACGCTCCACGACCTCATCCCGTGGGCCTGGGGCGGGCCGCGTATGCGGGGCGAGCGGATGCGCTACCGCATATTCCCGCGGCTCCTGGCGCGCGCCGAGCTGGTGCTGGCGGTCTCAGAGGCGACCAAGGCGGACTCGGCTCGCCTGCACATGGCCGCCCCGGACCGGGTGCGGGTCGTCCCCGAGGCCGCCGATCCGGGCCTGAGCCCGCGCCCCGGCGCCGCCGCCCGGGTCAAGGAGAAGTGGGGCATCGACGGCCGCTACCTGCTGTTCGTCGGCGCGCTCGACGCGCGCAAAGATCCGCACGCGCTCCTGCGGGCCTGGACGACCGCGCGCCTGAAGCACCCGGACCTGCGGCTACTGATCGCCGGCGTGCCCGGGCGCCAGGCGCCGCCGAGCATGGCCGGGGCCGTCCAGCTGGGACGCGTCGTCGAGGACGAGCTCGCCGACCTCTACTCGGCGGCCGCGTGCCTCGTCTTTCCAAGCCGCTACGAGGGTTTCGGCCTGCCCTGCCTGGAGGCGATGGCGTGCGGGTGCCCGGTCGTGGCGTACCGCAACTCCAGCATCCCCGAGGTGGTCGGCGACGCCGGCATCCTCGTCGCCGACGGCGACGCCGAGGCGCTGGGCGAGGCGGTCGGCGAGGTGCTGCGCGACCCCGAGCGCTGGCGCCGAGCCGGCCTTGCGCGCGCCCGGCGCTTCAGCTGGGAGCGCACCGCGCGTGAAACGATCAGGGCTTACGAAAGCTTGTTGCGATAATCGCGCCCATGAGCAGGGTCGCCGTCATCGGCGCCGGTTATGTCGGGCTGACGACCGGCGCGTGCCTCGCCGATCTCGGCCACGACGTGACGGTGGTCGACGTCAACGAGGAGAAGATCGGCCAGCTGCACCGCGGCGTCGTCCCGTTCTACGAGCCGGGGCTGCGTGAGCTCGTCGAGCGCAACGCGGCCGCCAAGCGCCTTCGTTTCACCACTTCCTACGCCGAGGCGGTCCCCGGCGCCGAGTTCGCGATCATCGCCGTCAGCACGCCGGAGGGTGAGGGAGGGGAGGCGGACCTGCGCTACGTCGAGGCGGCGGCGCGGTCGATCGCCGAGACCATGGACGGGCCGCTGGTCGTCGTCAACAAGTCGACGGTGCCGCCGCTGACGGGGGACAAGGTGTCGGAGGTGCTGAAGAGGCACAACACCCGGCACACCGCCCACGTCGTGTCCAACCCGGAGTTCCTGCGCGAGGGATCCGCGATCCAGGACTTCATGCACCCGGACCGCGTCGTGGTGGGCAGCAACGATCTCGACGCCGCGCAGCGCGTCGCGGGCCTCTACGCGCCGCTGAACGCGCAGGTTCTCGTCACGCCCAACATCTACACGGCCGAGATGGTCAAATACGCGTCGAACGCGTTTCTCGCCGCGCGGATCTCGTTCATCAACGAGATCGCGTGGATCAGCGAGCGAGTTGGTGCCGACGCCAAGCTCGTCGCCGAGGGCATGGGCCTGGACAAGCGCATCGGCCCGACCTACCTCGACGCCGGAATCGGGTGGGGCGGTTCCTGCTTCAAGAAGGACGTCGCCGCGCTGACGGCCGTCGCGGAGAGGTTCGATTACCACCCCGAGCTCCTTCATGCCGTGCGTGACATCAACCGCGACCAGCGCATGCTCGTCATCGACCTGCTGCGCGAGAAGCTCGAGGAGCTCCCCGGGCGCGTCATCGGCATGCTGGGACTTGCCTTCAAGCCGAACACCGACGATATGCGCGACGCCCCAAGCGTGGACATCGCCAGGGTCCTTCTCGCGGCCGGCGCGGAGGTGAGGGCCTACGATCCGGCGGCGATGGACGTGGCGCGAAGGTTGCTGCCAGAGGTGGAGTACGCGAAGGACGCCTACGGCGTCGCGCGGGGCGCCGACGCACTGGTGCTGGTGACGGAGTGGAACGAGTTCCGCCAGCTCGACATGCCGCGCGTCAAGCAGCTCATGCGCCGGCCCGTGTTCGTCGACGGGCGGAACATCTACGACCCCGGCGCGATGAAGGCCCTCGGCTTCACGTATCGCGGCATTGGCCGCGAGTAGCGCGGTCCCGAAACCGAAGGCAGTCGTCTCCGGGGGCGCCGGGTTCATCGGCTCGCATCTGTGCGAGGCCCTCCTCGAGCGAGGCATGAAGGTGCTCGCGCTCGACAACTTCATCACCGGCTCGGCGCAGAACGTGCGCCACCTCCAGGGCAACCCGGACTTCGAGCTGCGGCAGGTGGACGTGAACCACGGCGTCTTCCTCGGCGGCGACGTCAGGTACGTGCTGCACTTCGCCTCGCCCGCGTCGCCGCCGCAGTACGACGCGAACCCCATCCACACGCTGAAGGTGGGCACCGTCGGGACGATGAACATGCTCGGGCTGGCGCGCGCGAAGGGCGCCACGTTCCTCCTCGCCTCGACGTCCGAGGTGTACGGCGACCCGCTCGTCCATCCGCAGCCCGAGACGTACTGGGGCAACGTCAACCCGATCGGCCCCCGCGGCTGCTACGACGAGGCCAAGCGCTGCGCCGAGGCGTACGCGATGGCGTACCGCCGCATGCACGACGTCGACACTCGCATCGTTCGGATCTTCAACACCCACGGCCCGCGGATGCAGGTCTCCGATGGGCGCGCGGTGCCGAACTTCATGGCCCAGGCCATCCGCGGCGAGCCGATCACGGTCTACGGCGACGGCTCACAGACCCGAAGTCTCTGCTACGTCTCCGACCTGGTGCGTGGCGTCGTGGCGACGCTCGAGCGTGGCGACGAGCTGCCGGTGAACCTCGGCAACCCCCACGAGGTCACCGTGCTGCAGCTGGCCGAGACCGTCGTCCGCCTTGCCGGATCGAAGAGCAGGATCGTGCACAAGGACCTTCCGGTGGACGACCCGAAGCAGCGCCGGCCCGACATCGCGCGGGCGAAGAAGCTGCTTGGGTGGCAGCCGGAGGTCAGCCTCGAAGACGGGCTGGCGAAGACGCTGGAATACTTTCGCTCGGTGGTCTGAAACCAATGGCCAAGAAGTCACGGCCGAAGCTCCTCGACGGATCTTCGGCGCCCATGCGGCCGATCTGCGTTGTTGCGGCCTCCGCTGCTCGCTCACGCATCCACGGATGCGCTCGCTCCGCTGCTCAGCCGCGCCTAGCATCTCGGCCGCCTGTTCACCGAATCTCTCGCCGAGGCCTTCTGCCGTGACTTCACGAGACGACCTCAAGAAGTACGTGCGCGATGTGCCCGACTACCCCCAGAAGGGCATCATCTTCCGCGACATCACGCCCCTGCTCGGCGACAAGGCGATATTCCGCGAGACCGTCGAGCTGATGTCAAAGGATTGGACTGCGACTCCGCCTGACCTGGTCGCGGGGATCGAGGCCCGCGGCTTCATCCCCGGCGCCGCGATCGCGGTCCGGCTGGGGGCCGGGTTCGTGCCGATCCGCAAGACCGGCAAGCTGCCGTGGATGACGGTGATGGAGACGTACGAGCTCGAGTACGGAACCGACCAGCTCGAGGTCCACTCCGACGCCGTGCAGCCCGGCCAGAAGGTGCTTATCGTCGATGATGTCCTTGCCACCGGCGGCACCGCCTCGGCGGCCGTGCGCCTGATGCGCAAGCTAGGCGCCGACGTGGTCGGCGTCCAGGTCCTGATCGAGCTGACTTACCTCGGAGGTCGGGCCAGGCTGCAGGACGTCAGGCTCAAGAGCGAGATCACTTACTAGGAGAAGGATTTGAAGACCAGTTCCCGCGGTTACGACGTCAAGGACGCAAACCTCGCGACGCAGGGCCAGGACCTCATCGACTGGGCGGCCCGCGAGATGCCGGTCCTGGCTTTGATCCGCGAGCGGTTCGCCAAGGAGCAGCCCCTCAAAGACCTTCGCGTCGCCGCGTGCCTGCACGTCACGAGCGAGACGGCGAACCTGATGCTCACCTTGAAGGCCGGCGGCGCCGACCTCGCCCTGTGCGCGTCCAACCCCCTGTCGACCAACGACGCCGTCGCGGCCGCGCTCGCGTCGAACCATGGCATCAAGACGTACGCCATCCGCGGCGAGGACAACGACACGTACTACTCCCACATCGAGGCTGCGCTCGACCACCACCCGAACCTGACCATGGACGACGGCGCCGACCTCGTGTCGGTGCTGCACAAGTCACGGCGCGAGCAGCTGAAGGAGGTCGCCGGCGGCACGGAGGAGACCACCACGGGCGTCATCCGCCTCCGCGCCATGGCGGAGCACGGCGTGCTCGCCTATCCGATCGTCGCCGTCAACGAGGCCGACACGAAGCACATGTTCGACAACCGCTACGGCACGGGCCAGTCGACGCTCGACGGCATCATCCGCTCCACCAACGTCCTGCTCGCCGGCAAGACGTTCGTCGTCGCGGGCTACGGCTGGGTCGGCCGCGGGCTGGCCTCGCGGGCCAAGGGCCACGGCGCCGACGTCGTCGTCACCGAGGTCGATTCGGTCAAGGCGCTGGAGGCGGCGATGGACGGCTTCCGCGTCATGCCCATGGAGGAGGCGGCGAAGGAAGGCGAGATCTTCGTCACCGTCACCGGCGACGTGAACGTGCTCGACCGAAGGCACTTCGCCGTCATGAAGGACGGCGCGATCCTCGCCAACTCCGGGCACTTCAACTCCGAGATCAACCTGAAGGCGCTCGACGAGCTGGCGACGAGCGTCCGCCAGGTGAGGCCCTCGGTGCAGGAGTACCGGCAGCACGACGGCCGGCGGCTCTACCTGCTGGGCGAGGGCCGGCTGATCAACCTGGCGGGGGCCGAAGGCCACCCGGCCGCGGTCATGGACATGAGCTTCGCCAACCAGGCGCTGTGCGCCGAGTACATCGCCAGGAACGCTAAGGAGCTCGAGCGGAAGGTCTACGACGTGCCGGCGGAGATCGACGGCGAGGTGGCCCGGCTGAAGCTCCGCGCCATGGGCATCGCCATCGATGTCCTCACCGACGAGCAGCGCCGCTACCTTTCGTCCTGGGAGGAAGGCACCTAGTCGATGTTCGGTCCCGCTCGGCGCACGTGGGTGCTGGGCGGCGGGGGAGCGAGGGGTGCCGCGCAGGTGGGCGTCCTGCAGGCCCTGTTCGAGGCCGGCGTCGAGCCGCCGGTCGCGATCGTCGGCGCGAGCGTCGGCGCGCTCAACGGCGCTTCGATCGCGGCGTACCCGTCGCTCGCGGGGACGATGATGCTGCGCGAGGTCTGGCTTTCACGCCAGGCCGCGGCCGTCTTCCAGGCGCACCCGCTCGGCGTCATCATCTCCGGCCTGCGGCGCGACCAGCTGAGCGTCATGCCGCAGCGCAACGTCCTGCGCCTGATCGAACGCGCCGCCTCGCTGACGGGGATCACCACCTTCGAACACCTACGCGTGCCGCTGTCGGTGGTGGCCACGGACCTCAACGCCGGCAGGCCGGCGGTGTTCCGTTCCGGCGAGCTGAGGCAAGCGCTTCTCGCCACGACCGCCATCCCCGGGCTCTTTCCGTCGGTGCGCATCGACGAGCGTGAGCACATGGACGGCGGCGTCGTCGACAACACCCCGCTCGACGTCGCGGTCGACGAAGGCGCGAAGGACATCCTCGCCATCAGCCTGATGGGCGGCGGCGAGTACGAGCCGACGCCCGTCAACCTGCCCGAGCTGATCGCCCGCACGCTGCAGCTCTCTCTGCATCACCAGATGCTGAGCGACTTCGAGCGTCTGCGACAGCGGGTGCGCACCGTGGTCCTGTGCCCGATCACCGCGCCGACGGCGACGTGGGTGATGAAGCGCGAGCACCTCGAGTCCGTGATCGAGGCGGCGCGCGCCGCGGCCGCCGAGCTGCTCCGCCGGCGCGGCTCGCGGCTGTTTCGCCATTCGGGAATCCACTACTTGCCGCTCGGCTAAGCTTCTTCGCGTCCCGGAGCGAAAACCCTGGCGCTTGGGGATGCATCCACCCGGAGATGCGTCCTTGCCGGCGCGGGAGATTCAAAGGAGGACCGCAGTGCCATCTTTCTTCACGTCCGAGTCCGTCACCGAAGGCCACCCGGACAAGCTGGCCGACCAGATCTCCGACGCCATCCTCGACGCCATCCTGGCCAAGGACCCGCTGGCGCGCGTGGCGTGCGAGGCGATCGTCACCACCGGCCTGGTCATCGTCGTCGGCGAGATCACGACCGACTGCTACGTCGACATCCCGCGGATCATCCGCCAGACCGTGCGCGAGGTCGGGTACACGCGCGCGAAGTACGGCTTCGACGCGGAGACGTGCGGGGTGGTCAGCAGCATCGACGAGCAGTCACCCGATATCGCCCAGGGCGTGGACGCGGGCGGCGCCGGCGACTCGGGCATGATGTTCGGCTTCGCGTGCGACGACACGCCGGAGCTGATGCCGCTGCCGATAGTGCTGGCGCACCGCCTGGCGCGCCGCCTCGCCGAGGTGAGGCGCGGCAAGGAGCTGACCTATCTGCGGCCCGACGGCAAGGTGCAGGTCACTATCCGCTACGACGACGGCGGCAAGCCCGAGGCGGTCGACAACGTCGTGCTTTCGACGCAGCACCACGACGAGGTCGCGCTCGAGCAGCTGCGCGCCGACCTGACCGAGCACGTGATCGAGGCGGTGATCCCGGCCTCCATGCGCGATGGGTCCATGCGCTCCTACATCAACCCGACCGGGCGCTTTGTCATCGGCGGACCCGTCGCCGACGCCGGCCTGACCGGGCGCAAGATCATGGTCGACACCTACGGCGGCTTCGCGCGCCACGGCGGCGGCTGCTTCTCGGGCAAGGACCCGACGAAGGTGGATCGCGCCGGCGCATACGGCGCGCGCCATGTGGCCAAGAACATCGTCGCCGCGGGCCTCGCCGCAAGGTGTGAGGTCCAGGTCGCCTACGCGATCGGGGTGCCCAAGCCCGTGGCCGTGCGCGTGGACACGTTCGGCACAGGCAAGGCGGCCGATACGGCGATCGCGTCCGCGGTGACGAAGCTCTTCGACCTCAGCCCGCTGGGGATCATCAAGGAGCTCAACCTGCGCCGGCCGCTCTATCGCCAGACCGCCGTCTACGGCCACTTCGGGCGCACCGACATCGACGCGCCGTGGGAATCGACGCGGCGCGCGGCGGACCTGGCGGAGGAGCTGTCCCTCAAGGCGTGAAGGCGCGCACGATCGCAGTCATCCCCGCGGGTGGCGCGGGGACCCGGCTCTGGCCACGGTCGCGAAGGGCGACCCCCAAGCACGTGCTGCCGCTCGGCGATGGCGGACGCCCGCTTTTACGCTCGACGTTCGAGCGCGCCCGAGCGGTCGCCGACGAGGTGTTCGTCCTGACCGAGACCGCCCAGCGCGAGATCGTCGCCGCCGTCTTGCCGGAGATCGACGCGGGCCACCTGATCCTCGAGCCGGCGGCGCGCGGCACGACCAACGCCTACGGTCTCGCCGCGCTCACGCTGAGCCGGCGCGCGCCGGGTGCGGTGATGCTCGCGCTGCCCGCCGACCATGTCGTGCGCGGCGGCGCCGCCGTGACGCGGGCCGTCCGCGCCGCGGTCGAGGCGGCTGGCCGCGGCGACGCGCTCGTCACGGTCGGCCTCAAGCCGTCGTTCCCGTCGACCGGCCTCGGCTACATCCACGCCCCCGGACGCGCGCGGCGAGGCACGATCGCCGTCGACCGCTTCATCGAGAAACCGGCCGCGGCGACGGCGCGGCGCTTCATGCGCGCCGGTGGCTACTACTGGAACCTGGCGTGGTTCGCGTGGCGCGTCGACGTGTTTCTCGAGGAGCTGGAGAGGCACGCGCCGCGCCACGCGGCCGGACTGCGTCGCGTGGTGGCCGCGCGCGAGGCGGGCGACGAGGCTGCGGCTGCGGCGCTGTACCGGCGGCTGCCGGTCGAGGTCGTCGATCGCAGCGTGATGGAGAAGACGAACCGATTGCTGCTCGTGCCCGCCGATTTCGAGTGGGCCGACATCGGCAGCTGGGCCGAGCTGGGCGACCGCGTCCATGCGGACGCCAAGGGCAACTCGGTCGAGGGTGAGGCGGTGCTGGTCGACACCACCCGCAGCCTGGTCTTCGGCAACCGCCGGCTCATCGCCGCCATCGGCCTCGAGGACATGATCATCGTCGACAGCGACGACGCCGTTCTCGTCGTCCCCCGGTCGCGCGCGCAGGACGTGCGCAAGGTCGTCGAGGCGCTGAAGCGTTCGCGCAAGACCAAGTACCTGTAGTCAGCCCACCGGAGGCCTCCGACTTCGGGGGGACCCCGACAGCTATCTTGGACGCAATATGCCAATTTCTGAGATCAAGTTCGGCACGGACGGATGGCGCGGCATCATCGCCGACGACTTCACGTTCGGCAACGTCCGCCGCGTCGCGCAGGGCACCGCCCAGTACATGAAGAAGCGGAGTGACGATCCGCTTGCGATCGTCGGCTACGACTGCAGGTTCGCCTCCGAAGACTTCGCGCAGGCGGTGGCCGCCGTGTTTGCCGCCAACGGCATCAAGACGCTCGTGTTCGACCGTCCATCGCCGACCCAGGTCGTGTCATGGACCGTCATCGACCGCAAGGCGACCGGCGGAGTCGCGATCACCGCGAGCCACAACCCGTATCAGTTCAACGGCTACAAGTACAAGACCGAGACGGGCAGCGCGGTGCCGTCGGATGTCATCGCCGAGCTCGAGCGCAACATCAACGCCCTCGAGGACGTGCCGGCGCCGGACCGGCATGCGACCCGGCAGCTCGTGACCTCGTACGACCCGCGGCCAGCCTACTACGCGCAGATCGCACGGATGGTCGACGTCGACGCGATCAAGGCGTCTGGCCTCCGCATCGTCCACGAGTGCATGTACGGCTCCGGCTACGGGTACATCGCCGAGCAGGTCGGCGGCGGCCGCACGACCGTCACCGAGCTGCACAACCAGCGCAACCCGCTCTTCGGCGGCCTGAACCCCGAGCCGATTCCGCCGAACATCGACTCCACGATCGCGATGATGAAGGTCGGCGGCCAGGACCTCTGCATCTGCACCGACGGCGACGCCGACCGGGTCGGCATCATCGACGAAACCGGCCGCTTCATCAACCAGCTGCAGGTCTTCGCGCTCTTGATGCTGTACCTGTTCGAGACGCGTGGAATGCGCGGGCCGGTGGTCAAGACCGTGAACATGACCGCGATGGTGGACAAGCTCGGCGCCGAGTTCGGCGAGCGGGTCTACGAGGTGCCTGTCGGGTTCAAGAACGTGGCTCCGAAGATGATGGAGACCAACGCGTTGCTCGGCGGCGAGGAGTCCGGGGGGTACGCGGTGCGCGGGCACATCCCGGAACGCGACGGAATCCTGGTCGGGCTGCTGTTCGCCGACATGATGGTGAAGACCGGCAAGACGGTCTCGAAGATCCTCGCCGAGCTCGAGCAGCGTGTCGGGCCGCACGCGTATGCGCGTCACGACATACACCTGCAGCGCGACACCTACGAGTCCGATCGCAAGCGCATCCTGGAAACGCTCGAGCACAACGAGCCGAAGGAGATCGCCGGTGTCGACGTGCAGCGCGTGCGCTCCGACGACGGCTTCAAGTTCTACCTCGCCGACGGCAGCTGGGTCCTGCTGCGCGCGAGCGGGACGGAGGCGCTGATCCGGATCTACTCCGAGGCCGCCGACACCGCCGCCGTCGACGCCCGGCTTCGCGCGCTCGAGGACATCGTCGGCATCAGGCAGCACGCGTAGGCATGCGCCTGCTGCCGGAGTTCGGTCGGGTGGAGGACCACAGGGTCGACAAGCCCTGGGGCTATGAGCTCCGGTGGGCGGTCACCGACAGGTACGCGGGCAAGATCCTGCACATCAACAAGGGCGAGGCGCTGTCGCTCCAGTACCACGACCGCAAGGACGAGTCGCAGTACATCGTCCGCGGCGTCGTCGACATCGAGCTCGGCGGCCCCGAGGGGGCGCTCGCGAAGCGGCGCATGGCGGCCGGCGACACCCTGCACATCGCGCCCGGCACCCGCCACCGACTGACGGCGGTCGAGGACACCGACATATTCGAGGTCTCGACGCCCGAGATCGACGACGTCATCCGGCTCGAGGATCGCTACGGCCGTGCTTAAATTCCGAGTTCTGTCATGAAGCTCCCACCGGTACTCGTCGAGAGGGTCGTCCCGGCCGACTCCGCG
>CAYWTI010000131.1:0-7945 GCA_964461175.1 uncultured Actinomycetes bacterium
CGGCAAACGGTACGAGGAGCTGACGTTCGAGCAGGCGGCGATGCTGGGCGAAGCGCGCTTCGGCACGTTGACGACCGCCGGCAGCTACACGCCGCCGAAGATCGCCGGCCCCTACAAGGGCTCGGGCGTCGGGCCGAGCCCGGCGTACAGCTACTCCGCCTGCGTCGTCGACCTCGACGCCGAGGCGCGCACAGGCCTCGTGCACGTCAACCGGATCTGGATCGCCCACGATGTCGGACGCGCCATCAACCCGCTGCTCGTCGAGGGCCAGGTCGAGGGCAGCGTCTACATGGGGCTCGGCGAGGCCCTCATGGAAGAGCAGGTTTTCCGCAAAGGCCTGCACAAGTGGCCGTCGATGCTCGAGTACAAGTCGCCGACCTTTCTCGACATGCCGGAGGTGGAGACGTTCATCGTCGAGACCAACGACCCCGAGGGACCGTACGGCGCGAAGGAGGCGGGCCAGGGTCCGCTTCTGCCGGTGCCGCCCGCGTTGTGCGCCGCGGTCCACGACGCGCTCGGCGTGTGGATCGACGAGATCCCCGTGACGCCCGAGAAGGTGATCGAGGCGGTGCGTCGGAAAGAGAAGGGAGAGCCGCCGCGTTACGGGCCGGCGCGGTTCCCATCCATCCCCTATCCGGAGACCATCAAGGTCGAGCCGCCGCCAAGAAATGTTGCGACTGCCTCGATTTAGATACCTCAGGCCGAAGAGCGCGCGTGAGGCCGCGGCGATGGCGGCCGAGCACGGCGCGCGGGCGATGTTCGTCGCGGGCGGCACGGACCTTCTGCCCAAGCTGAAGCGCAGACAGTTCGACATCGACACGCTCATCGGGCTCGACTTCCTTCCCCGTGCGATCCGCAACGGCGGCGAGGAATGCCACGTCGACGCCGGCGCGACGCTCAGCGCCGCGGCGCACGATCCATCGCTGCGCGCTCACCTCCCCGGCTACGCGGAGGCGGCGGGGCTGGTCTCCTCGCCACCGCTGCGCAACGCAGGCACCGTCGGCGGCAACCTGTGCGTCGACACGCGCTGCAACTACTACGACATGAGCTACGAGTGGCGGAAGGCCGCCGGGTTCTGCATGAAGAAGGACGGCGACATCTGCCTGGTCGCGCCATCGAGCCCGCGATGCTGGGCGGTCTCCTCGTCGGACACAGCGCCGATGGCGATCGCGCTCGGTGGTGTCGCGGTGCTCGTGGGGCTGGACGGCGAGCGCGAGATCCCGGTCGCGGCGCTTTACCGCGACGACGGGATCGCGTATCTCGCCAAGCGTCCGGAAGAGGTGCTCACGGCCCTGCGCCTGCCCGCCGCGCGCGGGACGCGGAGCGCGTACGTCAAGCTTCGCCGGCGCGGCTCGATCGACTTCCCGGTCGCGGGCGCCGCGGTGACCGCCCGGCTCGAGGGCGACACCGTCGTGGACTGCCGCATCGTCCTCTCGGCGGTCGCCTCCCACCCGCTCGAGGTCGAAGCCGCGGGCGCCTTTCTCCGCGGCAAACCTCTATCGCGCGAGGCGATCGAGCAGGCGGCCGAGCTCGCTGCCCGTCCCGCCAAGCCGCTGGACAACGCCGACCTCAGCCACTTCTGGCGCAAACGGATGGTCCGGGTGGTCGTCGAGCAGGCGCTGACACGGATTAGCGACCAGACCGCGAGGCTCGACGGTTAAGCTATCGGATCGGTAAAGCCTCTTGATTCATTTTTCGTCTTACATCCAGAAGGGCCAGGGAATGGTTGAGTACGCGCTCATCCTCGCCCTGATCGCGCTGATCGTGATCATCGCTTTGATCGCGACCGGCGGACAGCTCATCAACGTCTACTCGAACATCACCGCCACGATGTGCAACTACCACGTGGGGTGCTGAGCACCGCTCCACCCTCGCAATCCGGACAGGGCATGGTCGAGTTCGCCCTGATCCTCGCGCTGGTCGCCCTCGTCGTCATCGTCGCCCTGCTGCTGACGGGCGCGCAGGTCACCAACCTCTACTCCAACATCACGGCGACCATGTGCAACTACCACGTCGGGTGCTGAGCCGGTCTAGGCGCTGACCGGCACCGCCGCGGCCGCGCGCGCGGCCGCCTCCGCGTTCCGGCGGATCGTGTCCATGTCCTTGCGCGCCAACGCGTCCGCCGGGAACAGCGAGCCGGTGAGGCCGACCGCCTTGACGCCGAGCTTCAGGTACGCCCCGATGTCCTCCACCGGCACGCCGCCGGAAACCCACAGGGGCACGCCGCCCATCGGCCCGGCCAGCGCCTCGACGTAACGCGGCCCGCCGACAGGCGTGATCGGGAAGACCTTGACGAGCGCCGCGCCGGCCAGGCGTGCCTGGTAGATCTCAGTCGGGGTCAGAGCGCCAAGCACGCACAGGATGTCGTGCTCGCGGCATGCGTCGCCGACCTCCGGCAAGAGCACCGGCGTGACCACGAACGAGGCGCCGGCCTCCTTTGCCTCCCTGACCGCTCCGGGATCCCAGACGGTCCCGACGCCCACCGGATAGCGATTCCCGGTCGAGGCGATGAGGCCACGGATGAGCTCGAAGCAGGACGGCACCGTCTTGGTGATCTCGATCGAGCCGATCCCGGCCTCCAGGGCCGCCAGGCAGGCCTGGAAGCCGGCGTCCGCGTTGTCGGTCCGGAGCACGCCGCAGACGCGTGTCGGGAAGGCCTCGGCGATGCTCCGCACCGAGCAGACATTACAGCCACGCCGGCCGGCGCCCGTTCGTGGAATGCCGGTTCCCGGAGGTCGATACACTCATACATACGTATGACCGGCGCCACCGCGACCGAAAGCGCACGCGACCAGATCATCCACGCCGCGGCCGATTCGCTCCTCGAGAACGGCTACTCGGGGACCAGCGTGCGAGCGATCGCCGCCAAGGCGGGCGTCGCCATCGGCAACCTCCAGTACTGGTTCCCGACCAAGTCGGAGCTCCTGGTCGAGGCCTGGCGGTACCTGACGGCCAAGTCGGTGGAGGAGCTGCGCCGGACGCTGAACTCGCTGACCGACCCCCTCGAGGTGCTCGAGGTTGGCGTCGAGTCCTACTGGGACTCGCTGCGGCGCCTCGGCGACGTGCAGCTGGCCGCCTTCGACCTGCTCGTCCAGGCGCCCCGCACCGAACGCCTGCGCGCCTACCTGCCGGAGCTGTTTACGCGCTACCGCGAGGTCATCCAGGAGCAGCTCGACAGGCTCGAGGAAGACGGCCGGATCCGCCTCACGGTCCCGCGCGACGTCCTCGTGCCGCTGGTGCTCAACACGGTCCTCGGCTTCGGGCTCTACTACGTCGTCACCCGCGACGACGAGTCGTGCCTGCGCGCCCTCTCCGCCTTCCGCCAGCTGGCCGGAAGCGTGATCGAGCCGGTGAACTAAGTGTCGGTCCAGCTCCTCGAACCCGAGCTCGACCGCCTCGAGTCGCTGTGGTCGGACGGGCTGGCGGACACGTACCGCGCCTTCCTCGAGGATGTCGGCCGGTTCGCCGAGGACGTGCAGCCGCGCCTGGCGCTGGCCGCCGCCCTGGTCGAGGTCGGGATCCGGCTCCAGGGGCTTGGCGGCCGGGCGGCGCCCCCGACGACCCTGCTGATGGGCGACCTGTGCCTCGCCCGCGGCTCGCGGATCCTCGCCGACCACGCGCCGCTTGCGGTCCAGGTCGCCTTCGCGCGCGCGATCGAGACGCTGTCTTCGGCTGCGGCTGCGGAAGCGTCTGCGCCATCGGCCCGCCGGCTTCTTCAGGACGCGCTGTCCGCCCGGTGAGCCACCACCGCCTGGAGTTCGCGACCGGCGCCCAGACCGAGTTCATCGACATCACCGCGCGCATCCGGGAAGAGGTGCGCCGGGCCGGCCTGCGCACCGGTCGCGTCCACCTGCAGTCGCTGCACACCACCGTCGGGATCGCGATCAACGAGAACGAGCCCCTGCTGCTGCGCGACTTCGAGGGCATGCTCGAGCGCCTCGCGCCTGCGGGCGCCGGCTACGAGCACGACGACTTCGAGCGCCGCCTCGACATCACCCTCGACGAGCCGGTCAACGGCCACGCCCACTGCCGGCAGCTGCTGCTGAGCGCTTTCGCGACGCTTCTCGTCGAGGACGGCGAGCTCGTCCTCGGCCGCTGGCAGTCAGTGTTCGCCGTCGAGCTCGACGGTCCCAGGCACCGGCAGATCGCCGTCCAGCTGGAGGGTGACTTCGCCCGCCGCGCCAAGGAACCCGCTGAGTCGCTCGTCGGCCGCAACGCGGCCGACTCACTGGTAGAAGTGGAGCTGGCGCGCCAGCTATTGGTCGACCCCGAGCCGATCGCCACGCCGATGCGCCGGCTCGTCGAGGCGGGCGGCAAGCGGCTCCGGCCGCGCCTGGTCCAGCTGACCTCCGGCGTGGGCCCGCGCAACGACCCGTTGCGCGCTGCCGAGCTTGCGGCGGCGGTCGAGCTGCTGCACAACGCGACGTTGATCCACGACGACTACGTCGACGAGAGCACCCACCGCCGCGGCCGGCCGACAGTTGCCGCCGCCGAGGGTCCCGAGCGCGCGATCGCGGTCGGCGACTACTACTTCGCCAAGGCGACGCGGCTCATCGCGCAGATGGGCAACGCGGGCGTCACCTCAGCTGTGGCGGAGGCGCTGGAGGCGATCTGCGCCTCGCAGATCGACGACGTCGCGCTGCGCGGCTCGTACCCGGGAGACCGCGAGTCGTATCTTCGCGTCGTCCGGGGCAAGACGGCGTCGCTGTTCGCCGCCGCCTGCGCGTCAGGCGCGCTGCTGTCGGGGGCGCCAAGCGACGTGGTGGCCGCCCTCCGGCGCTACGGCGACCTGCTCGGCACGGCGTTCCAGATGGCGGACGACGTCATCGACTTCAGCCCGAGCTCCGGGAAGCCGGTCGGCCTGGACGTCAGGCAGCGCGTCCTCTCCCTGCCCCTGATCTACGCCGCCGAGGACCGCGTCGTCGGCCCCGAGGTGCGCAGGCTGCTGGCCGGCGCGTTGGGCGACGCCGAGGTCGGCCGCGTGACCGAGCTGGTCACCGTCAGCGACGCGCTGCCGCGCGTGCGGCGCGAGGCCGAGGCGCTGATCGACGAGGCGGTCCGGGAGCTGGAGAAGGTCGAGCTGGACGGGCTGCGCCCGACCCTGGTGAGCGTCGCGCGCTCGGCGGTCGACCGCAACTCCTGACCCATCTGGTTTCACCAAACCGGAGCGGGTTTGCCCGGAAAAACAAGTGACCCAACAAACCAGGCCGCTCCCGCCTCACTCCCCGGAAACTTCCCCTTGCGGAGTCGCCCCCGAGTCGTTCCTCGGTCGCTTCCCGGCCCGTTGGGCCGCGGGTAAAGGTATGGCCCCCCGGCGCCGGCGTCAAGAAAAGAAATCGCGCGTTAGCCAGGCGACCGTGCGTAGCCGGTCATGACGCCGACCGTGCCCAGCGCCAGCGGGTGGAACCGGACGTCCGACCAGCCCGCCCGCACCGCCATCTCGGCGAGCTCATCGGGCGTGCGATATGTGTCGACCGTGTCGCTCAGGTAGCGGTAGGCGGCGGGGTCGCCCGAGATCGCGCCGCCGACGGCGGGCAGCAAGGTCCGCAGGTACATGCGATACGCGCCGCCGACAAGGCCGCGGGGCGGGCGCACGAACTCGAGCACGACGGCGCGCCTGGCGACGCGGACCATCTCCCGCAACCCGGCGACCGGATCCGCGAGGTTGCGCAGCCCGAACGCGATCGTGACCGCGTCGAAGGTACCGTGCTCGAAAGGAAGGCTGAGGGCGTCGCCCTGGAGGAACTCGATGCCCGGGTGGTCGCGGCGCGCGACCTCGAGCATGCGGGCGCTGAAGTCGAGGCCGACGACCCGCCCGCGCGGTCCGGCGATCCTCGCCAGCTCCGCGGTCAGCTTGCCCGAACCGCAGGCGACATCGAGCGCCGAGCCGCCGCGCCCGAGACCAGTCTCCCGCGCCGCGCGCCTACGCCATCCGCCATCCGTGCCGATGGAGAGCACGGTGTTGACGCGGTCGTACCTGCGGGCGATGCGGTCGAACATCGACCGCACGGCCTCGGGGTCGCGCTCCTCCGTCAGATTCGCTGCCAGACCGAGGCGATGCCCTGGCCGACGCCGATGCACATCGTCGCCAGGCCGTACTCCACGTCGCGGCGCTCCATCTCGCGCACGAGCGTGCCGACGAGGCGCGCGCCGCTGCTGCCCAGCGGATGGCCAAGCGCGATCGCTCCGCCGTTGACGTTGACCTTCTCCTCGTCGAGGCCAAGAAGCCGAATGCACGCCAGCGACTGCGACGCGAACGCCTCGTTGAGCTCGACGACGCCCATATCGTGCGGCTGCAGCCCGGCCTTCTCGAGCGCCTTCAGCGACGACGGGACCGGGCCGATGCCCATGTAGTCCGGGTGCACGCCGGCCGGCGCCGCCGCGACCAGGCGCGCGAGCGGCTTCAGTCCGCGCTCGAGCGCCGTCGCGTCGGACATCAGCACCAGCGCGGTCGCGCCGTCGTTCAGCGGAGAGGCGTTGCCGGCGGTGACCGAGCCGTTCTCGGCGAACGCGGGCCTGAGTCGCGCGAGCGCCTCGAGCGACGAATCGGGCCGCGGGCCCTCGTCGTCGGCGAGCATCAACGGCTCGCCCTTGCGCTGCGGCACCTGGACGGGCACGATCTCCTCGCCCAGCCGACCCGACCGCTGCGCGGCGACCGCGCGCTGGTGGCTGCGAAGCGCGAACGCGTCCTGATCCTCGCGCGAGATCTCGTACTTCTGGGCGACGCGCTCCGCGGTCTCCCCCATCTGCAGCGTCCCGTACATCGCGGCCATCTTCGGGTTGACCAGGCGCCAGCCGAGCGCGGTGTCGTAGACGGTCTGGGGGCCGCGCGGAAACGCCTCGCTCGCCTTCGGCATGACCCACGGCGCGCGCGTCATGCTCTCGACGCCACCGGCGACCACGATGTCGGCCGCTCCGGCCTGGATCTCGCGTGCCGCCGTGATGGTCGCCTGCATGCCCGAGCCGCACAGGCGGTTCACGGTCTGCCCGGGCACCTCGACCGGAAAGCCGGCGAGGAGGAGCGCCATCCGGGCGACGTTGCGGTTGTCCTCCCCCGCCTGGTTGGCGCAGCCGAGGATGACGTCCTCCACCTCCGAGGGTTTGACTCGCGCGCGCTCGCACGCCTCCTTGAGCACGATGGCGGCGAGGTCGTCGGGCCGGACGTCCTTGAGCTGGCCGCCGTAACGACCCATCGGCGTCCGCGCCGTGGCGACGATGACGGCCTCAGGCATTACTTCTTGGCGCGGCGCTCGAGGAACTTCTGCACGCCCTCGGCAAATTCGACGCTCGCCGCCTGCGCCTCCTGCAGGTACGACTCGAACTCCATCGCGTCCTCGTACGAGGAGGTCAGCGCGTGGTTGACCGCGCGCTTGGCGCCGGCCATCGCCTGTCGCGGCTGCGAGGCCAGCTGGGTGGCGAGGTCGCGGACCTCCTCCTCGAACCTCTCCGCCGGGACGACGCGATTGATCACGCCGAGCCTGTGCGCGTCGGCGGCCGTGAGCGGCTTGCCGCTGAAGAACATCTCGTACGCGACGCCGGTGCCGGCAAGGCGCGGCAGGAGCCAGCTGACGCCCCCATCCGGCGCCAGGCCGATGTTGACGAACGCCTCGAGGATGTACGCCTCCGGCGTGGCGATACGGATATCGCACGCGAGCGCGAAGCTCGCGCCGATTCCGACCGCCGGCCCGTTCATCGCGGCGATCACGGGCTTCGGCATCGTGCGCAGCCGCTGCAGGATGGGCATGTACTCATTGCGGAGCACGTTGCCGACATCCTCCGGTGTGCGCATCCCTGCCCCCTGCATCATCTCGGTCACGTCGGCGCCCGACGAGAACGCGCGCCCGCTGCCCGTGAGGACCACAACCCGGACGGCGTCGTCGCGTTCGCACTGCTTGGTCGCCTCGCCGAGCTGCTTGCGTGTGAGCGCGCCGATCGCGTTCATCTT
>CAYWTI010000132.1:0-8924 GCA_964461175.1 uncultured Actinomycetes bacterium
ATGTACTGGCCGCCCACTGGGGGCTGATAGGGGTCCTGCTGGCTCACGGGGTCCTTCTATTGATACCCGTACCGGGATACGCCTAATCCGGTCTCAGCCGGCGTAGTGGCGGGTGTTGAGATAGCGGACCGTGCCGTGCCGGCTGGACATGGCGAGCGAGGTCGTCTCGGCGTAGCCGCTGCCGAAACCGACGCCCCCGACGAGCGGTCCGCCCGTCACGCCGGTGATGGCGACCGCGATGTCCACCGCCGGCGCCAGCTCGGCCAGGCCGTAAACGTGGCTCGACCGCTCGCCGGTCAGGGCGCGCTCCTCGTCGTTGCGGGGCAGAAGGCGCGCCGCGAACTCGCCGCCCAGGCACCGGACGGCGCAGGCCGCCATTAGGGCCGCGTGCAGGTCGCCGATCCCGATCGCCGCGTCGATGCCCGTCCCGGCCATCGCCGCGAACACCGCGCTCGCGAAGTCGCCTTCCTCGAGGGTGCGGATGCGTGCGCCCGCGGCCGCCACGTCGGCGATGACCTCCTGGTGGCGAGGGCGCTCGAGGATCGCGATCGTGAGGTCCTGGACGCGAACGTCGTGAGCGAACGCGATGCGGCGGAGGTTGTCCGCGACTGGGTCGTCGAGGTCGATCGCCCCGCGCGCGCGTGGCCCGGCGACGAACTTCTCCATCTGCGCCACCGCCGGGACGGTCGCAAAGCCGCCCGGCTCGACGGCGACGATGACTGAGAGCGCGTTGATGTGGCCGCGCGCCACCTGGCTCGCGCCTTCTACCGGGTAGACGCCCAGGTCGACCTTCTTCCACCCGCCGCCGACCGTCGCCCCGTGCGGCAGGTGCACCTGCGGGCGCGGGCTGAGGACCACCGTGCCCGTGATCGACGAGCGTTCGAGCGCGTGCCGCATCGCCTCGCCCGCCGCCTCGCTGACCGCGTCGGCGTCGCCCTTGCCGAGAAACGCGGCGCACGCCAGCGCGGCGGATTCGGTCGCGTGAACGAGCTCGAGCGAAAGCTCGTCGCTGGCCGGCGGGTGGCCGCCAGGGTCCGAGGCGCCGACGGAGATACCGCTTCTGTGGTGCTCCAAGCTCGTCCTTTCTAGTTCTAGTTGTTCTGGGTTTCTTCGAGCAGCTCGGCCGGACGCAGCTCCATCTGGTCGCCGCTCTGCAGGAACGCGGCGCGGACGAAATCCCGGAACAGCGGATGCGGTCTGTTGGGCCGCGACCGGAACTCGGGATGGAACTGGCTGGCGACGAACCACGGGTGGTCGGCGAGCTCGATGATCTCGACCAGCCTGCCGTTGGGCGACAGGCCGCTGAAGATCATCCCCGCGTCGCCCATGACCTCGCGGTACTCGTTGTTGAACTCGAAACGGTGGCGGTGCCGCTCGTACACGACCTCCTCACCGTACGCCTTGTGCGCGAGCGATCCCGGCAGCAGCTTGCACGGGTAGAGGCCCAGGCGCATCGAGCCTCCCATCTGGTCGACGTTGCGCTGCTCCGGCATCAGGTCGATGACCGGCGTCGACGTGAACGCGGCGAACTCGGTCGAGTTGGCGTCCGGCGCGTCGAGCTTCTCACGCGCGACGTCGATCACCGCGCACTGCATGCCGAGGCAAAGGCCGAGGTAAGGGATTCGGTTGTGGCGCGCGTAGCGCGACGCCTGCACCTTGCCTTCGATGCCGCGGTAGCCGAAGCCGCCTGGGACCACGATGCCGGCGACGCCCATCAGGGGCGAGGTGTCGCCCGCGTCGATCTTCTCCGACGAAACCCAGCGGATGTCGATGCCGAGGTCGTGATAGATCCCCGCGTGCCTCAGCGACTCGATGACGCTCAGATACGCGTCGGGCAGCTGGATGTACTTGCCGACGATCGCGATGGGAAGCGTCGCGCGCGGGTGCTTGATGCGCTCGACCATCTGCGTCCACGGCGCGAGGTCGGGCGCGTGACCGGCCTCGTCGAGCTCGAAGTGCCGGGCCATAACCTTGCCCAGGCCAGCGGCCTCGAGCATCAGCGGCACCTCGTAGATCGACTTGACGTCGGGCACGCTCACGACCGCTTCGCGCGGCACGTCGGTGAACAGAGCGATCTTCTCGCGCAGGTCGTTGTCGATGGGCATCTCGGAACGGCAGATGATGGCGTCGGGCTGGATGCCGATGGCGCGCAGCGCCTGCACCGAGTGCTGGGTCGGCTTGGTCTTCATCTCCTGGCCGTGGACGACGGGCACCAGCGAGACGTGGACGTAGAAGACGTTCTGGCGGCCGAGGTCGTTCTTCATCTGCCGGATCGCCTCGAGGAATGGAAGGCTCTCGATGTCACCGACCGTGCCCCCCACCTCGACCACGACGACGTCGGCCTTCGGATCCTTGGAGGCGTTCAGGATCTTCTCCTTGATGACGTTGGTCACGTGGGGGATGACCTGGACCGTCGCGCCCAGGTAATCGCCGCGCCGCTCGCGCGCGATCACGTCCTGGTAGATCTTCCCGGTCGTCACGTTCGACGCGACCGTGAGGTTCTCGTCGACGAACCGCTCGTAGTGGCCGAGGTCGAGGTCGGTTTCCGCCCCGTCGTCGGTGACGAAGACCTCGCCGTGCTGGTAGGGGCTCATCGTCCCCGGGTCGACGTTCAGGTAGGGGTCGAGCTTCTGCAGGGAGACGGTGAGGTGGCGGGCCTTCAGGATGTTCCCGATCGACGCCGCAGTGATCCCCTTGCCGAGCGAGGAGACGACACCGCCGGTTACGAAGACGTATTTCGACATGGACGACCCTCCTGGCGGTTTTTCAGATTTTACCGGAGAGTCGCCCGCGCTAAACCCTTACCTCGGCTTTCGGCTCGAGGACGACCACCTTCGTCTCGTACTCCGTGACCGACGATTTCTGCACGGCGAGCTTCGGCTGCGCCTCGGACACGGTCACGCCCATCTCCTTCAGGAAGCGGTCGATCGGGTCGAGCTTGAGCTTCAGGCCCGGGATGGCGTAGTGCATCGGGATCACATAGCGCGGCTCCAGCTGGCGCACCACCTCCGCCGCCTGGGCGCCGTTCATCGCCGACGCCCCGCCGACCGGCACCAGCAGCACGTCCGGCGTGGTGACCGCCTCGGCCTCGGCGTCCTCGAGCTTGTGCCCCAGGTCACCGAGGTGACAGACGCGCACGTCGTCGATCTCGATCAGGTAGACGGTGTTGCGCCCATGCTTCGCGCCCTTCTCGGCGTCGTGGTAGGTCGGGATGCCGATCACGCTCACGCCGGCCACCTCGTACTCGCCCGGACCGCGGATCTCGTAGGCGCCGTCGCGGACCACCTGCGTGAAGTTGTGGTTGTCGTGCTCGTGACTGACGGTCACGACCTCGGCGTCCATGCGCGCGAGCTTGAGGCCGACGGCGGGCGGGTAAGGGTCGGTGACGACCGCGGCCGCGCGACCGCGCAGACGGAAGCAGCCGTGTCCTAGCCAGGTGACGTCCAATGCCGCGTCGCCTCCTACATCCTTTCCGGGGCGCTGACACCCATGAGGTCCAGCGCGGTCTTCAAAGTGTGACGCGCGGCTCGGGACAGCTCCAGCCGGGCGCGCGTCAACGCCGGATCGTCGACGACGACACGGTGCTCGGCGTCGGCGTTGCCGGCGTGATAGAAGCGGTGGACGGCCGTCGCCAGGTCGTGCACGTAATAAGGAATGCGGTGCGGCTCGAGCAGCCGCGCCGACTCCTCGACGATGTCCGGCCAGAACGCGAGCTGGCGCGCGACGTCGAGCTCCCAGGGATGCTGCAGCAACCCCGCGTCGGCCTGCTCCGGCAGGGAAGGATGCCGCTCCCGCGCGGCCGCCTCGACGTTGGTCAGGCGCGCGTGCGCGTACTGCGCGTAGTAGACGGGGTTCTCGTTGCCCTGGGTGACCGCGAGCTCGAGGTCGAACTCGATCGTGGTGTCTGGCGATCGCAGCAGGTAGAAGTAGCGGACGGCGTCGCTCCCCACGCGGTCGATCAGCTCGTCGAGGGTGACGAACCGGCCCGCGCGCTTCGACATTTTGCCTTCCTTGAGGTTGACCATCTGGTGGAGGATCACCTCGAGGTTCCGCGGGTCGTATCCGAGCGCCGCGACCGCCGACTTCATGCGCGGCACGTAGCCGTGGTGATCGGCCCCCCACACCTCGATCACGCGGTGGAACCCGCGCTGCTCGAAGCGGCTCAGCAGGTAGCCCAGGTCGGAGGCGAAGTAGGTGGGCTGGCCGTTGCTGCGGATGACGACGCGGTCCTCCTCCTCTTCCTCGGCGGGATCGCCGAACCAGAGCGCGCCGTCCTTCTCCTTGAGGTAGCCCGCCTTACGCAGCCGCTCGATGGCCTCGCGCGCGAGCCCCGACTCCCACAGCGTGTTCTCCCAGAACCACTCGTCGTAGTGGATGTTCAGCCGCGCCACCGTCGCCTTGATGCGGTCGACCATCTTGGCCAGCGCGTACATGCGCAGCTTCGGCTCGGCCTCTTCCTCGCCAAGGTTCTCGATCCCCGGAAGGTCCTGGCGCGCCATACCGGCCAGCTCGGTGACGTAGTCGCCCGTGTAACCGCCCTCAGGCGGCTCCTTGCCGTGGAGCCGGGCGTAGACGGACGCGCCGAACCGCCGCGTCTGCGTGTTGTCGGAGTTGACGTAATACTCGCGCTGCACGTCGTGGCCGGTGAACTCGAGGAGGCGGCAGATGGAATCGCCCAGGATCGTGCCGCGGCCGTGACCGATGTGCAGCGGTCCCGTCGGATTGATGCTCGCGAACTCGACCTGCAGGCGCTCGCCGTGGCCGAGGTCGCGGGCGCCGTAGCGCGGCTCGACCGTCGCAACGAGCCGCCGCAGCCAGTCGTCGGTGAGCCGGAAGTTGACGTAGCCGCCGGCAGCCTCGGCGACGAACATGCGGTCGGGCGCGGCGATCAGCCCCACCAGGCTCGTCGCGATCTCGTCAGGACGGCGGCGCAGGATACGCGCCAGCTTCATCCCAGCCGAGCTGGCGTAGTCGCCGTGGGCGGCGACCTTGGCGCGCCCTAGCTCGAGGCCGGGGATCTCGCCCTCGACCCCCAGCCGCCGCACGGCGTCGACCAGCGCCTGCTGGATCTCCTCGCGCACGCCGCCCGACGTCACCGACGCCACCTAGCAGCCTGGGTGCTGAGCGGCGAGGGTCAGCTCGGCCTGTGTCGAGCTGCCGTTGCGGGTGTAGGTGACGGTCACGCGCTGGTTGGTGTGGAACCGCGACCGGAGGAGCAGCGACAGCGGGTGCGCCGAGTCGATCTTGACGTCGTCGAGCTGGGTGATCACGTCGCCGGCCTGGAGACCGCCGGCGGCGGCCGGTCCGCCCTTGTCGACCGCAAGGACCTGCGCGCCCTCGGGCAGGCCGTTGAGAGCCGCGTTCGACGGCGTCACATCGGCGGTCGCCGCGCCGAGCGAGGCCACGACCAGCTGGCCGGTGGAGAGGATCTGCTGGACGTCGTCCTGGATGTCGGCGACGTTGAGGCCGAAGCCGGCGATCCCGGTCGAGGCGGGCGACATCGCGATGCCGACGACCTGGCTGCTGACGTTGAGCAGCGGCCCGCCGGTCGTGCCGTCGCCGATCGCCACGTCGGTCTGGATGGTGTCGCTGAACTCGATCGTCCGGCCGGCGTTAACGGGGTCTCGCGACTCGGTCACGCGGTGCATCGCCGAGACGTACCCGGGCGCCACAGCGCCACCGTCGATGGGCCCGCCGACGGCGACCACGACCTGACCCTGCTGGAGGGCGTTCGGGTCGGCGAAGGAAAGGGTCGGCAGGCCGCTGACCTTGTCGATCTTCACGACCGCCACGCCCGTCTGGCAGTCGTAGTCGACGAGCCGCGCGTCGTGCTTGGAAGGGTCGTTGGGGACGAGCACCGTCATCCCGGTGGCGCCGGCAATGACGTCGATGCTGGTCACTATGTAGCCGTCGCTGGTCGCCAGGTAGCCGGAGCCGCGGGCGACCGCCGGCTGCTGCTGGGTCACGATCGAGACGACGGCCGGACGTGCCTTGTTCGCGGCCTGGACGATTGCCGAGTCCTGGGTGAGCGTCACGCCCGGGCGGAGGTTGACCTCCTGCGGGTTGGTGCGCGACTGGAGGCGAAGCACGGCGAGGGTGACGCCGACGCTCACGAGCACGGTCACGAGGAGCCCGGCCGCAATGGCCAGGAGGGGGCGCATGAGGCTGATCTTAGGTTTAGCTCTGCCCGGCCGGGTCGAGCGGGTACCAGGTCATGACCAGCTGGCGGTTCGGCTCGAAGCCGGCCGACCTGTACAGCCGAACGGCCGCGTCGTTGTCCGGCCGTGTCCAGACGTAGGCGAGCGTGACGCCGCGCTCGGCGAAGAGCCTGGTGGCCTGGCGGACGAGCATGCTGCCGATGCCCCGCCCCCGGTGCGCCTCGGCGACGTACAGCTCCGCGACCTCGCCCTCGAGCCCGGTGCCGGGGTCGAAGAGGACGAGCCAGCAGAACCCCATGAGCTCGCCGACCTCGTCGCGGACGGCGAAGACGACGTTCTCGCCGCGGAAGGCGGAAGGCACCTGGGCGAGGTGCCGCTCGATCTCCTCGCGCGGCAGCTGAGGATGGTCGGAGTAGTGCACCTGCTCGGACAGGTGCAGCTCGACCAGAAGAGGTTTGATCAGCGTGTAATCGCCGGCCGCGAGTCGCTCGACGTCGAGGGTGCGCATCCCCGTCCGATGTTAGCCTAGGGTTTCTTCGCACCGCCAAAATTCAGCGCGGAATTTCGGCGGAACGGGCCGACGTAGCTCAGCTGGCAGAGCAGCCGCCTCGTAAGTGGCAGGTCGTGGGTTCGAATCCCACCGTCGGCTCCAGCCTGTCCGGACTGGCCATGCCTGCCGCGAGCGCCGGCGTTCGCGCCCCTCAGCGTGCCGCCAAGGGCGCTTGCGCCGGCACTCGCGCGCCTGGCAGCGCGGGCAGCGCCAGCGACAGCAGGAACACGGCCTCCGCGAGAAGGATCGGGACGGCCAGCACGACCAGCGCCAGCTCGAGCAGCGCGTAGCCGGCGACCATGACCACGACCTGGAGCGGCGTGGCCCCGGCCCGCACGACCAGCCAGCCGGCGACCACGAGCATCGCGAAGTCCTGGAAGCCGACGTACGGCGTGAAGAGCAGCGAGGCGACGATGCCGGTCGCGATGGGCAGCGCCGTCCCACCGCCGCGCTGCCGCCACGCGGCGACGACTGCCACCACGACGACCACGAGCTCGACGGCGTACACCTGCGGTCCCAGGCCGAGCGGCCCCGCGATCGCGTACCGCCGAGTCGGCTCCCACTGCGAGGCGAGCGACAGCGCGTCGCGGTAGCGCTGCAGCCCATCTGCGCCGAGCAGGGTCAGCGCCACCACCCCGATCACGGCCGACGCTGCGAGCCACCCCGCGAACATCCGGCGATGGCCGGCGATGAGCAGGCACAGCGGAACCAGGAGCGCGAGCTGCGGCTTGACCGCGGCGGCGCTCAAGAGCACGCCGGCAAGCAGAGGCCGGTCCCGCTCGGCGAGGAACCATGACCCTGCCACCGCGGCGGCGACCAGCGCGACCGGCTGCCCCACCATCAGCCCGAACGCCGTCGGGAAGAGCCCGGCGAACAGCGCAAGGTGGGCGGCGCGGGTCAGGCCCGAGCCGGGAGCAACCAGCCACCACGCCATCAGCGCCGCGACACAGACGAGAACCGTCCACAGAACGATGGCCACCCCGAACGGCAGCGGAAGAAACAGCGTCCCCAACCACGCGAGCGGCGGCGGGTTGATGAACGGCGACCAGTAAGCGCCGAGCGACTCGACGGCCGTCTTCTGCTGCTCCAGGTCGTAGAGGTGGCCGTATCCGTGTCGCGACGCGTTCAGCGCCGCGCCGTAGACCAGCCTGAAGTCGTTGCGGACGAGGAACTGCGGGACGTACGTGACCACGGCGGCGTAGACGTTGAACGCCGTCAGGAGCACCCCCGTCCACAGCCCCGCGACCGCCCAGAGCCGGGTCCGCCGCCGGAGGAAGTCGAGCAAGGCCTGCAAAAAATAAGGGCTCGGACCGAAGTCCGAGCCCTTTGGCGAGAACTACTTAGTTGACTTCGCGGTAGTCGGCGTCGACGACCTCGCCTTCCTTCTTCTCCTGCTCGGCCCCGGAGCCGTCGGTTGAACCGTCGGCCGGAGCGCCCGCGGCCGCGCCCTGCTGCTGGTAGATGTGCTGGCCGATCTTCTGCAGCGCCTCGTTGAAGTCGTCCATCTTGCGCTGCAGGTCCTTGGTGTCCGACCCCTTGGCCGCCGTCTTCAGCGCCTCGAGCTTGGTGTTGACCTCGCTCTTGACGTCCTCGGGGATGCGGGCCTCGTTGTCCTTGATGATCTTCTCGGCCTGGTGGATCATGTGGTCCGCCTGGTTGCGGAGCTCGACCTCCTCGCGCTTCGCCCGGTCCTCGGACGCGTGCGACTCGGCCTCCTTGACCATGCGGTCGACCTCGTCCTTGTTCAGGGTCGAGGACGCGGTGATCGTCACCTGCTGCTCCCGGCCGGTGCCTTTGTCCTGCGCCTTGACGTTGAGGATGCCGTTGGCGTCGAGGTCGAACGTGACCTCGATGTGGGGCACGCCACGCGCCGCCGGCGGGATGCCGTCGAGGTGGAAGCGGCCCAGCGTCCGGTTGTCGCGCGCCATCTCGCGCTCGCCCTGGAGGACGTGGACCTCGACCGAGGTCTGGTTGTCCGCGGCGGTCGAGAACGTCTGCGACCGGGACGTCGGGATCGTCGTGTTGCGGTCGATCAGCCGGGTCATGACGCCGCCAAGCGTTTCGACGCCGAGGGAAAGCGGCGTCACGTCGAGGAGCAGGATGTCCTTGACCTCGCCCTTCAGCACGCCGGCCTGGATGGCCGCGCCGACGGCGACGACCTCGTCCGGGTTGACGCCCTTGTGCGGCTCCTTGCCGCCGAGCAGGTCCTTGACCAG
>CAYWTI010000133.1:0-2468 GCA_964461175.1 uncultured Actinomycetes bacterium
TCAAGGTCAAGCTCTTGCGGGTGCCGCCGAGCGTCGCGACGATGCTGGCCGCCTTCCCCACCATCGAGACCGCGAGCCAGGCGGTGTCGGCCGTCATCGGACACGGCATCGTGCCGTCCGCGCTGGAGATGATGGACGACGTCACCGTCGGCGCCGTCGAGGCGCACTACCACGCGGGCTACCCGACCGATGCGGGTGCCGTCCTGCTGGTCGAGGTCGACGGCACGGCCGAGTCGACCCGCGAGCTGACCGCGGCCATCGGCAAGATCCTCACCGAGAACCATGGCTTCGGCCTGCGTGAGGCGCAGACGCCCGCGGAGCGCGAGCTGCTGTGGGCCGGCCGCAAGGGCGCGATCGGCGCGCTTGGCCGGATCAAGCCCAACTACTACCTCCACGACGGCGTCGTCCCGCGCTCACGCCTGCCGCAGGTTCTGTCCGCGGTGGGCGAGATCGGCGAGCACTACAAGCTTCCGGTTGCGAACGTGTTCCACGCCGGCGACGGCAACCTCCACCCCAACATCCTTTTCGACATGCGCGACCGCGGCGTCATGGACCAGGTCGAGGCCGCGGGCGAGGAGATGCTGCGCGCGGTGGTCGAGCTGGGAGGTGCGCTGTCGGGCGAGCACGGCATCGGGCTCGAGAAGTCGGCCTTCATGCCGTGGGTCTACAGCGAGGCCGACCTCGCGGCCATGCACCGGTTGAAGGACGTGCTCGACCCGGACGGCATCCTCAACCCCGGCAAGATCTTCCCGGACCCGTCGCGCGCGCACGTCCATCTCGC
Source organism: uncultured Actinomycetes bacterium (assembly GCA_964461175.1). Classification (GTDB taxonomy): domain Bacteria; phylum Chloroflexota; class Dormibacteria; order Dormibacterales; family Dormibacteraceae; genus 40CM-4-65-16. The sequence continues at coordinate 782 of CAYWTI010000133.1, forward strand.
CGGCCGAACCGGCCTCGCCGTGGAAGCGAAATGGTGGTGACCAAGACGACGCCCCGGACGGCCGAGGAGGTGGCCCGCACGCTGCTGGAGGCCGCCTCCGAGCATCGCGCCGTGACGCCCGTCGGGGGCGGCCGCGCGAGCGGCATGGGCAATCCACTTGCGCGCTGCGACGTCGAGCTGCACACCACCGCGCTCGACCGCGTGCTCGAGCACTCGCAGGCCGATATGGTGGTCAGCGCCGAAGCCGGCATCACGCTCGAAGCCCTGCAGGCGCACCTGGCGAAGGCCGGCCAGTTTCTCCCGATCGATCCGTTCAACTCGCCCGGGCACACCATCGGCGGCCTGCTCGCGACGGGCTGGACCGGGCCGCTCCGCATGCGCTTCGGCTCGGCGCGCGACTTCCTCATCGGCATCCGGGTCGCGCTGCCCGACGGCACGCTCGCGGCGGGCGGCGGCCGCGTGGTCAAGAACGTGAGCGGCTACGACATGATGAAGCTGCACCACGGCGCCCTCGGCACGCTGGGGGTCATCGTCGCCGCGTCGTTCAAGGTCTTCCCGAAGCCGCTTCACGACGTGACCGTCGAGTGCGAGGAAGGATGGGACGGCGCCGCCCGCGCACTGGCCACGCCCGTCGCCCCGACGGCTCTCGAGCTGTTCACCGGTGGCCGTGTGCTCGCGCGCTACACCGGCAGCCCCGATGCGATCGAGCGCGTGGTCACCGGTCTCGGATGGCAGCGCGCGGACGCGGGCGTGTGGGACGAGCACGCGCGCCGCGTGCCGCCGCGCTGGGCACGCATCGCCGTGCCGCCGGGCCGGCTGCGCGAGACGCTCGAGGGCCTCGACGGCTGGTGGGCGTCGCCCGGCGTGGGCGTCGCGCACTGGGAGCCGACCGACGCCGCCGCGGCCGCAGCCGTCCGGCGCAAGGCCGAGGCCGCGGGGGGATCGCTCGTCACGCTCACTCCGCTCGACGGTCTCGACGCGTGGGGCACTCCGCCGGCGACGCTCGAGGTGATGCGCCGGCTCAAGCGCGCGTTCGACCCCGACGGCGTGCTCAACCCTGGGAAGTTTGTGGTGTGACGGCCGAGTTCGCGCGCCTGTCCGACGACGACCTCGCCAAGTGCGTGCACTGCGGCCTGTGCCTCGACGCGTGCCCGACCTTCCGCGTCACCGGCCTCGAGACGGAGTCGCCCCGCGGCCGCATCGACCTGATGACGAAGTGGAAGCGCGGCGAGATGGCGTTCGCCGAGGAGCAGGTCAAGCACATCGACCTGTGCCTCGGCTGCCGCACGTGCGAGGGCGTCTGCCCGTCGGGCGTGCCATACGGCCGCATCATCGAAGCGGGACGCGCCGACGTCGAGGACGCCCGTCGCGCCTCGCCCAAACGGGCCGCGAGCCGCGTCGCCCTGCGCCAGCTCGTCGCCCGGCCGGGACGCCTGCGCCTCGCCGGCAACGCGACGCGCGTGGCGCAGAAGCTTCACCTGACGTCGGTCGTGCGCTCGGGCCGCATGCTGCCGCCGCTGCAGGCGCGCTTCTGCCCTCCCGACGGCAACGTCGCCGAGGCCTTCGGCGAGCGCCGGCACCGCGTCGCGTTCCTGGTCGGCTGCGTCATGCCCATCATGTACGCCCGCTCGCACTACGCCGCCGTCAAGCTCCTGCAGATGGCGGGGTGCGAGGTCTGGTTTCCGCC
>CAYWTI010000134.1:0-4275 GCA_964461175.1 uncultured Actinomycetes bacterium
GCCGCCGCCCGTGGAGGCGGAGCGGTGTCGCGTCCTCTACGTCTCGCCGCTCAAGGCCCTCGCGCACGACGTCGATCGCAACCTCCGCTCGCCGCTCGTCGGGATCGGCCGGCAGATGGAGGCGCAGGGCCTCAAGGCGCCCGACATCGCCGTCGCGCTTCGCACCGGCGACACACCCGCCGACGCTCGCCGGTCGATGGAGCGCCACCCGCCGGACATCCTGATCACGACGCCCGAGTCGCTCTTTCTCATCCTTACCAGCGCCGCGCGCAAGATGCTCGCGTCCGTCCGCTGGCTGATCGTCGACGAGATCCATTCGGTGGCCTCGACCAAGCGCGGAAGCCACCTCGCGCTGAGCCTCGAGCGCCTGTGCGAGCTGACGAAGGTCGAGCCGCAGCGCCTCGGCCTGTCGGCGACCCAGAAGCCGCTCGAGGAGGTCGGCCGGTTCCTCGGTGGCGCCGGGCGCGACGTCGCGATCGTGGACGCCGGCCGGCTGAAGACGATGGAGGTCTCGGTCCAGGTGCCGGTCGAGGACATGACCCGCTTGACCGACGAGGACGAGGACGGCGCCAAGGGTCAGAACTCGATCTGGCCCGCGATCTACCCGCGCCTGCTGGAGCTGGTCCGCGGGCATCGCTCGACCATCGTGTTCGTCAATTCGCGGCGCCTGGCCGAGCGCATCGCCGCCCGCATCAACGACCTGGCGGAGGAAGACCTCGTCCGCGCCCACCACGGCTCGATCGCGCGCGAGCAGCGCCTCCTCATCGAGGACCAGCTGAAGGCCGGCCAGCTGCGCGGGCTGGTGGCGACCTCCACGCTCGAGCTCGGCATCGACATGGGCGCGGTCGACCTCGTCCTCCAGATCGAGGCGCCGCCCAGCGTGGCCGCGGGCATCCAGCGCGTCGGACGAGCGGGGCACTCGGTCGGCGAGGTCTCGCGCGGCGTCGTCATCCCCAAGTTCCGCGGCGACCTGCTCGAGTCGGCGGCGGTCGTAGAAGGCATGCTCGAAGGGCGCATCGAGACGACGGTCGTTCCACGCAAACCGCTCGACGTGCTGGCTCAGCACATCGTCGCGATGTGCGCGCTCGACGAGTGGGACGTCGAGGCTCTTGGTCGCGTCGTGCGTCGGGCGTACCCGTACAGCGACCTCGGGCCGCGCGCCTTCGAGTCGGTGCTCGACATGCTCAGCGGCCGTTATCCCTCCGACCAGTTCGTCGAGCTGCGTCCGCGCATCGTGTGGGACCGTGTCGCCGGCAAGCTCCGCGGCCGCGCGGGCGCGCAGCGCCTGGCGGTCACCAACCCCGGCACCATCCCCGACCGCGGCCTCTACTCCGTCAACCTCGCCGAGGACGGCAGGCGCGTCGGCGAGCTGGACGAAGAGATGGTCTACGAGACCCGTGTCGGCGAGACGTTCGTCCTCGGCGCGTCGACGTGGCGGATCGTCGACATCACGCCCTCGCAGGTCATCGTCACGCCGGCGCCGGGCGAGCCCGGAAAGATCGCGTTCTGGAAGGCCGACGCCCCGAGCCGGCCGGTCGAGCTGGGCGCCGCGCTGGGCCGGATGGTCCGCGAGCTCCGTGCGCTGCCTCGCGACGGGGCCGAGCGGCGCCTGCGCGAGCGCGCGGGCTTCGACGACCTGGCGATCAAGAATCTCCTCGCCTACCTCGACGACCAGGCCGCGGCGACGGGCGCTGTGCCCGACGACCGCACCGTCGTGGTCGAGCGCTTTCGCGACGAGGTCGGGGACTGGCGCGTGTGCGTGCACACGCCGTTCGGCGGCCGCGTCCACGCGCCGCTCGCGCTGGCGCTGGAGCAGCACCTGCGCGACAAGCTGGGCGTGGACGCGCGCTCGCTCTGGACGGACGACGGCATCGCCATGCATCTGCCCGAGGTCGAGGCACCGCCTGCCCTCGACGAGCTGATCCTCGACCCCGAGGAGGTGCAGTCGCTCGTGGCCGCGCAGCTGCCCTCGTCGGCTCTTTTCGCCGCACGGTTCCGCGACAACGCGGCGCGGTCCCTGCTCCTGCCCAAGCGCCGCCCGGGCCAGCGCACGCCTCTGTGGCAGCAGCGGATGCGCAGCGCCGGCCTGCTCCAGGTCGCCGGCCAGTACCCCGACTTCCCGATCCTGGCCGAGACCTGGCGCGAGGTGATGAGCGACCACTTCGACATGCCGGCGCTGTTCGCCCTGCTGCGCTCGATCCGGTCGCGCGAGGTCCGCGTCGTCGCGGTCGACACCGAGCGGGCGTCGCCGTTCGCCTCCTCGCTGCTCTTCTCCTACGTCGCCGAGTACATGTACGAGGGCGACCAGCCGCTGGCCGAGCGAAGGGCGCAGGCGCTGACCCTCGACCGCGACCTTCTCGCCGAGCTGCTGGGAAGCGAAGACCTGCGCGAGCTGCTCGACCCCGAGGCCATCGCCGCAGTCGAGCTGGAGCTGCAGGGTCTCTTGCCGGAGCGATTCCCGCGCGACCCGGATGAGGCGCACGACCTGCTCGCCCGGCTCGGCGACCTGTCGGACGACGAGGCGCGCGCCCGAGGAGTCGCAGGCGAGTGGCTGAGCGCGCTGGAGAAAGAGCGGCGTGCGGTCGCGGTTCGGATCGCCGGCGAGTCGCGATGGATCGCCGCGGAAGACGCGAGCCGCTACCGCGACGCCCTGGGCGTCAGCCTGCCGGTCGGTTTGCCCGAGGCATTCCTCGAGTCGGGGCCGGGCGCGCTGGAGTCGCTCGTCCGGCGCTACGCGCGCACGCACGTACCGTTCGTGACCGCCGACCCGGCGCGCAGGTGGGCGCTGCAGGCGGCGGCGGTCGAGGACGCGCTTTCCAGGCTCGCGGCGCGCGGAGAGGTCGTGGCCGGCGAGTTTCGCAAGGTCGCGCAGGGCCGCGAGTACTGCCACCCCGACGTGCTGCGCACGCTGCGCCGGCGCTCGCTCGCCGCGCTGCGGCGCGAGGTCGAGTCGGTGCCGCCGGACGCGCTGGCCCGGTTCCTGCCGGCGTGGCATGGCGTCGGCGTCCGAGCATCCGGCATCGATCGCTTGCTGGAGGTCGTGTTCCAGCTCCAGGGTCTCGCCCTACCCGCCTCCGTGATCGAGCGCGACGTGATCGCCGCGCGCGTTGCCGACTATGCTCCGCGGCTGCTCGACGAGCTGGTCTCGATGGGCGAGGTCGTGTGGGCCGGTCGCGGATCGCTTGGCACGAATGACGGACGCGTCGCGCTCTATCTGCGCGGCGACGCGCCGCGGCTGATTCCCACGCCTGGGGACGCTCCGCCCACCGAGCTGCACGAGCGGTTGCGCGCGCACCTCAAGGCGCGCGGCGCGAGCTTCTTCCGCGACGTCTACAACGCCTGCGGCGGCGGCGACGAGGAGGTCATGCTCGACGCCCTCTGGGACCTGGTCTGGGCGGGTGAGGTGACCAACGACACCTTCGCGCCGCTGCGCATGCTCGGGCCTCTGTCGCGGCGGCCGGCGCGCAAGCCACGCATGCCGCGCCTCATCCAGCCGCGAGCGACCGGGCGGTGGTCGCTCGTCTCCGACCTCATCGGCGCCGGGGCGAACTCGACCGAGCGCCTGCATGCGGAGGCGGGCGTTCTCCTCCAGCGCCACGGCGTGCTCACGCGCGAGGCGGTCACGGGCGAATCGTGGCCCGGCGGCTTCGCCAGCCTCTACCCGGTGCTGCGGGCGATGGAGGAGTCGGGCCGCATCCGCCGCGGCTACTTCGTCGAGGGCCTGGGCGGCTCGCAGTTCGCGCTGCCCGGCGCGGTCGACCGTCTCCGATCGCTGCGCGAAGGCGGTGGCGGCGTCTTCGCGCTCGCGGCCACCGACCCCGCCAACGCGTACGGCACGATCCTCGATTGGCCCGAATTCGACGGCCGGATGTCGCGCGCGGCGGGCGCGTACTGCGTCGTCGACGACGGGCGGCTCGTTCTCTACCTCGAGCGGGGCGGCCGCTCGCTGCTCACCAACGGCGAGGTGACGGCGGCGCACCTCCAGGCGCTCATCGCTGTCGCGACCAACGGCGGGCGCGTCGAGCTGCAGAAGGTGGATGGCGTGCCGGTGATGGAATCGCCGCTGAAGAACGCGCTGCGCGAGAGCGGATTCTCGGCGACGCACCGCAGCCTGGTCGCCTACGGCTCGAGGTGAGGAGAGCCGTACGATTACACCCTCGTCGGGGAGTGGCGTAGCCCGGAAGCGCACCTGGCTGGGGGCCAGGGGGTCGCGGGTTCAAATCCCGCCTCCCCGACCATCGTCGTCGGAACAGTCCCAGCCGTCTACCGAAAGTC
>CAYWTI010000135.1:0-4876 GCA_964461175.1 uncultured Actinomycetes bacterium
CGATTTCGCGGGGCTCAAGGTCGCCTACCAGGGCGAGCCGGGCGCGTACTCAGACGAGGCTGTCGCGGCGGTCTTCCCCGGCGCGGACGCCGTCGGGTTCCCCACGTTTCGCCAGACCTTCGACGCGCTCGAGATCGGCGCCGTGACCAAGGCGGTGCTGCCGGTCGAGAACTCGACCGCGGGCGTCGTCCAGGAGGTGTCGGACCTGTTATGGGAGCTCCCCGGCCTACGAGTCGTGGGCGAGCACGTCCAGCCGGTGCGTCACTGCCTCCTCGGCTGGCCCGGGCCCGTCGAACGGGCGCTCTCCCACCCGCAGGCGCTGGCGCAGTGCGACCGCTACCTGCACTCACGCCAGATCCGCCCGGTCGCCTTCCACGACACGGCTGGCGCGGCGCGAGCGGTGGCCGAGCAGCGCCAGCCGGGCACGGCGGCGATCGCGAGCAAGGCGGCCGCTTCGCGCTACGGCCTGTACGTGCTTGCCGAGTCGATCCAGGACGACTCCGAGAACCGGACGCGGTTTGTCGTCGTCGAAAAGGGCGAGCCATCGCGCCCACGGGATGTTGCCCGCGGCTTCAAGGGCTCCATCGCGTTCGTCACCGCCCACCGGCCAGGCAGCCTCGCGCACGCCCTCGACTGCTTTGCCCGGCGGGGCGTGAACCTCACCCGCCTGGACAGCCGCCCGCAGCTGGGCCGGCCGTTCGAGTACCGCTTCTACATGGACTTCGCCGTCAACGGCGACCCGGGGTCGCCGGCGGCGGCTGAGGCGGCGCTCACGGACCTGGAGGAGGCCGCCGCCGAGGTGAAGCTCTTCGGGACGTACCCCGCGGCCTAGCCAGGGGGGATGCCCTCTCCCCGGAAGGGGTGATCGAGGAGAGGGCCAAGGGGGAAGCAACAGGCCGCGGCGGGAAGCACTTGACCGCGGCCTGTGCGCAAGGAAGTCTAACTTAACAACGTTAAGTCTCGTGGGCCTTATGAAAAAACATTGCGCCACGCGGCGAAAGGATCATTTCAGGTCGGCGTTGCGATGCCGCTGATGGTTTTCGGATAAAGTGACCGCCGTGGCCAGCGGGCGCAGCGAGGCGCCGGTTCCGGGGGAGGACCACCAACCTAAGCGTCGCCGCCTTCCGGGCGTGAATGTCCGCCCGGGCGCTGTCCGTCAGGCCCGCCTCGACGCCGGCCTGAGCCTCGCCCAGCTGGGCAAGGGCCATGTCACGGCGCCGGCCATCTACCTTGTCGAAACCGGGCGCACGCGCCCCTCGCTGCCCACGCTCGAGCACATCGCTCGCCGCACGGGCAAGCCGGTCGAGTTCTTCCTCGCCGAGCCGAAGGGCGGCGTCGACGACGCCACGACGGCGCTGCTCGAGCTCGAGGTGCTTGTCGCGGACGGGCGCAACGAGGAGGCGGTGCGAGCCGCCCAGCGGATGCTCGACGCGGGGCCGCCGGCTTTCCACCTCGGCCGGATCCGCTTCCTCCTGGCGCAGGCGTACCTCGGCGCCGGGGCGCCCGACAGGGCGGCGAGCCTGCTCGAAGACGCCCGGGCGCACTTCGAGGCCGTCAACGACGGCGTGATGCTGGCCGAGTGCCTGGGCATACGGGCGTCCGTCGCGACCGCGACCCGGTCGCGGGACGCGATCGCCCTCGCGGAGAAGGCGCTGGCGGTGTGCCGGCGGCTGAAGCCGGTCCCGGTCCTGACAGAAGCTCGCCTCCTTGGGGTGCTGGGAGCGGCGCTGGTGGCAAGCCACTACCTCGATCGCGCGATCGCGACATACGAGGCCGCGATCGAGCTTGGTGCCGGCGCGCGCGACCTCCGTGCCGCGGCGCGCCTGCAGGCGGAGCTCGGAGCCGCTTACCGCAAAGCCGGCGAGGCGGTGACCGCGGCCCGCTACTTCGCGCGCTCGCTGGGCGTGATGGAAGTCCTGCGCGAGCGCACGGCCCTGGCGCGCGCGGAGACAAACCTCGCCCTGGTGCTCATCGAGCGCGCCGAGTTCGGTCGGGCGCGAGTGCACCTCGACCGGGCGCTGGACATCTCGGTGGAGAGCGACCTGGGCGCCGGCCGTGGCCGGATCCTGCTTGCGCAGTGCGAGCTGGCGGTGCAGGAGGGCGATATCGACCGGGCGCACGCGCTGGCCGCCGAGGCGCTCGAGCTCGCAGGCAGCACCAGGGACGGTGCAACGATGGCCGAGGCGCACGTGTGGCTCGGCCGCATTGCCGACAAACGCGGTGACCACACCGCCGCCGACCGCGAGTTCGAGCGCGCGATTCGAGGCTTCGACGCGCTCGGCAAGAAGGAGCGCCTGCTCCAGAGCCACGGCGCCTACGCCGAGATCCTCGAACGCCGCGGCGACCTCGCGCGCGCGTACACCCACATGAAGGAGGCCCTCCAGGCGAGCCGCCCGGGCCTGCTCCGCGCCGAGCACGACGAGCCGCGCCTCTCGTCGGCCTGAGGCGGCCAACGCGTTCTCCCTGCGTGAGGGAGCCCGTGTTTTCGCGTGTTAACGTAGTTCGAGCCGCGTAAGGCACCTATGGCGAGAGCGCTTCGCAACTCGAAATCGACACTGACCGCCGAAGCCATCGTCGCCGACTACCGGCTGGCCTACAGCAGCCGGCGCGCGAGCGTCGTGGGTCGCGCCGAGGTCCTCCGCGGCAACGCCACGTTCGGCATCTTCGGCGACGGCAAAGAGGTCGCCAACATCGCCATGGCCAAGGCGTTCCGGCCGGGCGACTGGCGGGCGGGCTACTACCGCGACCAGACCTTCATGTGGGCGACCCGGATGTCGAACGTGCGCGCGTTCTTCGCGCAGCTCTACGGCAACGCCGACCTCGAACGCGAGCCGGCCTCCGGCGGCCGGCAGATGGGCAACCACTTCGCCACGCGCCTGGTCGACGATCGGGGCGAGCCGGTGCGCTCGATCGACACGCCCAACTCGAGCGCCGACGTCTCGAACGTGGCCGGCTGGATGCCGCGCCTGCTCGGCCTGGCGTACGCGTCGAAGCTGTATCGGAACAACCCGCAGCTGAAGCAGGTCCAGGACGGCTTCTCCGTCGACGGCAACGAGGTCGCGTTCGGCACCATCGGCGACGCGTCGACGTCGGAGGGCCTCTTCTGGGAGGCGATCAACGCCGCCGGCGTCCTCCAGGTGCCGCTGGCGATGTCGGTGTGGGACGACGGGTATGGCATCTCGGTGCCCATCAGCTCGGAGACGACCAAGGCGTCGATCTCCGACGTGCTGCGCGGCTTCACGCCCGACGACCGCCCCGGCATCGACATCTACGTCGTGCGCGGGTGGGATTACCCCGCCCTGGTCGAGACCTACCTCGGCGCCGTCGAGAAGGTGCGGCGAGAGCAGCGCCCGGCGCTGATCCACGTCACCGAGGTCACCCAACCGCAGGGTCACTCGACGAGCGGCAGCCACGAGCGCTACAAGTCGAAGGAGCGCCTGCGCTTCGAGAGCGAGTACGACTGCGTGGCGCGCATGCGCGATTGGGTCATCGAGACCGGGGTCGCGAGCGAGTCACAGCTCGAGGGATGGGAGGCCGCCGACAAGGAAGCGGTCGAGGCGGCGCGCGACCTCGCGTGGGAGGCGTTCCAGGCGCCGATCCGCGCCGAGCGTGACCGTGCGGTCGCGCTGCTGCGGCGCATCGACATGCCCGAGGTCGCCGAGATCACGAACGAGCTCGACGATGCGCCGAAGGTGACGCGCTCGCTCGTTATGTCGAGCATGTCGCGCGCGCTCCAGCAGCTGCGCGGGCTCGACTCCGCGGCCCGCGACGAGCTCGCGCGGTTCGCCGCCGAGTACCGGCGGGAGAACCACGAGCGTTACAACTCGCACCTCTACAGCCAGTCGGCGTCGTCGCCGCTGCATGTCCCGGTCGTGGCGCCGGAGTATTCGGACAAGTCGCCGACGGTCGACGGCCGGCAGGTCCTCTTGCGCAACTTCGACGCCAACTTCGCGCGCGACCCGCGCATCTTCGTCATCGGCGAGGACGTCGGCAGGCTGGGCGACGTCAACCTCGTGTTCGAGGGGCTGCAGGCCAAGCACGGCGACCTGCGCCTGACCGACACGGGCATCCGCGAGGCGACGATCCTCGGCCAGGCCATCGGCTCGGCCATGCGCGGGCTGCGCCCGATCTGCGATATCCAGTACCTCGACTACTTCCTCTACGCGCTCGAGGTCGCATCCGACGACCTCGCGACGCTGCACTGGCGCACCGTCGGTGGCCAGAAGGCGCCGGTGGTGATCCGGACGAAGGGCCATCGCCTCGTGGGCATCTGGCACTCCGGGTCGCCGATGTCCGTCGTCCTCAACGCGCTGCGCGGCGTCTACGTCTGCGTGCCACGCAACATGACGCAGGCTGCGGGCTTCTACAACACGCTGTTCCAGGGCGACAACCCCGGCATGGTCGTCGAGGTCCTGAACGGCTATCGCTTGAAGGAGCGCGTCCCGGACAACATCGGCGCGTTCACCGTGCCGCTCGGCGTGCCGGAGGTGCTGCGCGAGGGCACGGACTGCACGGTCGTGACCTACGGCGCGTGTTGCGCCATCGCCCTCGACGCCGCCACGACGCTCGACGATCTCGGCGTCTCATGCGAGGTCATCGACGTGCAGACCCTGAACCCGTTCGACGTCCGCCACATGATTGCGGACTCGGTGGCGAAGACCCACGCGGTCGTTTGCGTGGACGAGGACGTGCCCGGCGGCGCGTCGGCGTTCATGCTCCAGCAGATCCTCGAGGTCCAGCAAGCCTGGTGGCACCTGGACGCGGCGCCGCGAACGCTGTCATCGTCGGCGAACAGGCCCGCCTACGGGCCGGACGGCGACTACTTCACCAAGCCGAACCGCGAAACCATCGTCGAGGCGGTCTACGGGGTGGTCCG
>CAYWTI010000136.1:0-6607 GCA_964461175.1 uncultured Actinomycetes bacterium
CCCGAGGCCGCGCAGGCCATCCTCAACGCGGAGCTGATCATCGTCGGCCCGGGCTCCCTCTACACCTCGATCCTTCCGAACCTGCTCGTCGAGGGCATGGTCGAGGCGATCAAGGCCTCTCCCGCGTTGAAGCTCTACATCTGCAACCTGGCCGCGCAGCCGGGCGAGACCGACGGTTACGGCGTGCAGGACTACCTGCGCGTGATCCGCGAGCACGTGGGCGCGAACCTCTTCGACTTCGTGCTCGTCAACTCGAACAACACGTACGCCCCCACGGGCGGTCAGGCTGCGGTCGTCTTCCGTCCCGCCGACACCGCGCGCCATCCCGAGGTGCGGTTCATCGCGGCCGACATCGTCAACGTCCGCAAGCCCTCGCACCACGATTCCGACAAGCTCGCGCGAACGATCATGCGGAAGGTGTGGCAGGCGTAGGCACCGCCGCGTTCGGACCGCGTCGCGCCCGCCAGCGTGTGAACCCCTCGACGATCAGAGCCGCGGCCGCGACGTAGACATATCCGGCGAGCGCGTCGACGACGTAGTGCTCGCCGAGGTAGACGATCGACATGAGCACGGCGATGCTCCATGCGAGCAAAGCGATGCTCAGCGCGCGGTATCTGTTCCACGCGTAGACCGCGGCCAGCGCGGGGAACGCGGCGTGGAGCGACGGGAACGCCGCGAACCGGTTCGGGTTGAAACTCTGATAGATGGCCGAGACGTAGTACTGGCTGCCCCACATCGCCTGCACCGTGCGGTCGATGATCTTGTACACGCTCCCGTGGTACTCGAACCACGGCGGAGCGGTGGGCCAGAACAGGTAGGTGATGAACGCGAGGAAGCACATCACCAGCAACGCGGCGATGTAGCGCCGGTAGTGGTCGCGGCTGCGCCACCAGAAGACGAATCCGACGAGGATCGGAAGCGGGAAGTGCATGAAATAGAAGAACGTCGCGATGACGTCCTGCGGGCTGACGGCGTTGGGGTTGTAGAACGAATGCTGCAGCGTGAGCGTGGGCAGCGTCCCGAAGATCGCGGTCTCGAGACCCGAGACATCGTTGGCGGCGAAACCGGTCTTGGCCGCAAACCCACGCATCGCCTCGTAGGCGAGGAACAGGACCAGGAACGGACCCCAGTCGGCGATGAACGTCAAACCGCGTCCCATCGCGACCGCGATGACAAGCAGCGCCAGCACCACCCACTCGGGCTCGATCGAGATGCCGCGCCACAGCATCACGCCCAGGATCACGCCGAGGTAGAGGAGGCTGCCGACGAGAAGCGCGCCCGGCCTCGCGACCAGGTGGCGCCGCGGCTCAGCCGGTGCGGACAACCGCCACCGCCGCGATCTCGACAGTCACGGAGAAGGGGAGCGCGTTGGTGCCGAGCGCGGCGCGCGTGTGCCGGCCCGCGTCGCCCAGGACCTCGACGAGGAGGTCCGAGGCGCCGTTCATCACCTTGGGCTGGTCGCCGAAATCATCGGTCGAGAGGACAAAGCCGATGAGCTGGGCCATCTGGTCGACGGCGTCGAGGCCCACAGCCTTGTCGATCTGTGCGAGCACGCGCATCCCGCAGAGCCGCGCCCTGCGGGTCGCCTCCTCGACCGACACCTCGTCCGGGCACCGGCCGGTGAGCATCTTGTCGCCATCCGCGGAGACCTGGCCCGCGATGTAGAGGAAGCCGCGGCCGCCCCCGATGTCGACGAGGCGGGTCTGGACGTACGACGCGGCCGGCGCCGGCGGCGAGGGAAGCGTGATGCCGAGCTCGCGCAGGCGGTCGTGCGGAGACGTCATTCGTTGCGAGTCTACCGGCCTACCTGTAGCGCCCGCGCATGTGCGCGGCCGCGGCGGCCAGCACCACCGCGAGCGCGCCAAGGCCCAGCCCGATGTACGGGAGCTGCGGTGAGGAAAGGATCTGCATCACGCTCGAACGGTCGGGCGGCCGGGCCGGGCTGGCACCGCCGACCACCGGCGCCGGGCTGCGCACGGGGCCGACCGGCGTGCCGCCGGAGTCGTGATAGGCCCACATCGAGGCGGCGTGCGTCGCCGGGTCGAATGTCGCGACGTACAGGACCGGCTGCTCGTCGTTGGAGACCGCGAGCGCCGTCACCGAGGGCTCTGGAGGTCGGAGCGATGTGAAGTTCCCGCCCGCGTCGTCGCTCCGCCAGAGCCCGCCCGAGCCGGATCCGCCGCCGTCACTCGCGGCGTAATAGCGGTCGTGGTGGCTCGTGATGAAGTCGACCTGCGTGTAGTCGGTCGTCGGCAGCAGCCCGCCGCCGCTCAGGGGATTGAACGTCGCGCCGTTGTCCGTCGATTGGAAAAGGCCCGTGTTCGTGCCTGCTAGAAGTGGCCGGACGTTGCCGGTGGGCGGCAGCGGGCCTGCGACGAGCTTGATCGTCATCGTGCCCGCGATCGCGGGCGCGAGCTGCCTCCACGTCGCGCCGGCGTCGAGGCTCTCGAACATCGGAAGTCCGCCGCCCGCCGATTGGGCGTCGGTGCCGGCGATCAGCCGCACGGGGTCGTGGATCGCCTCCACCGCGAGGGCGCTGATCGTACGGTTGTTCAGTCCGGTTGCATTCCACGCCGAACCGTCGGCGCTCGCGAACACGCCCTTGTCGGTGCCGGCGTAGATGCTTGTGAGAGCGAAGGCAAACACACGCACGTTGCGTCCCTCGAGCCCGCGCGTGGCGGACCACGTCGCGCCGCCGTCGCGGCTGATGACCGCGCCATCGCCGCGCGTGCCGGCGACAACCGTCCGCGCCAAATAGGGATCGAACGCGATGGTGTTGACAGGCGTCTTGGCCTGGCGCACCACCGACCACGCCGCAGCGCCGTTCGTCGACCGAAGAAGCGTGCCTTCGGAGTTCGCCGCGACGACGGCCTGATCGTTCCCCGGATCCACGGCGAGCGCGAACACCGGTGAGTGCCCCTGGCTCGGTAGAGACGATGCCGCGACCCACGTCGAATCCGGAAGAGCCGCCGCGTTCGCGATCTGCGCAGCGATCCCCACGACCCACAGCGCCACGAGCGTCGCGAGAAGACGTCGGCCACAAAGCGACACGAGCCTTCGGATTATCACCCATGCCGGATCGGCGAATCCCACGGCCGTTTGCCTAAAATCCCCCCGTGCTGTCGGCGTCCTCGTCGCTGGCCAGGGCCGGCGCCTGGCTCGATCGCGCGGCTTTCAAGCCGAAGACATTGCCCGACGACCTCGTCACCGGCCTCGCGCTGCTGCCGCCGGTCGTGGCCGGGCTGTTGATCTTCAAGCTGCCTGCGCTCGAGATGCTCGGCGTCGCCGTTGCGGCGGGGCTCGTCGGCATCGTGGTCGCACGCCTGCTCTGGCGGCACGAAAGGGTCCGCGTCGGCGCCAGCCCTCTCCTCGCGGCCGTAGTCGGGGTGGCGCTTGTCGGAGCCGGCGCGAGCCTGGTGGTCTCGGGCGAGATCGCCGCCGTCGCGGTCGTCCTGGAGGTCTTGCGCGCGCGCTTCGCGAACGCGATTCGCGCCCAGGCCGGACTGATCGCGTACGCCGGCGTCGCCCTGGCCACGCGCGGCGCCCCGTCCGCGTACATCAACCCGGCGAGCGGCACGCCGTTCACGGACCCGATCGCGACGTGGTACCAGTTCTTCAGCCCGGCCTCGGCGCCGATCGACTCGATCCGGCTCTACGTGGGCAACGTCCCGGGCCCTGTGTTCGCGACCTCGATGCTTGCCGTCGCGATCGGGATCGCGTGGCTCGCGTACGCGCGCCGCCTGAGCCTCGCGCTGCTGTTCGCGTTCCTCGCCGGCGGACTGCTGGCGGTCAACACGCTGCACTGGGATGTTCTCTTCCAGCTGGACAGCGGGCCGACGTGGTTCGTCGCCGGGCTGGTGCTCGCCGACCGGCGCCTGCTGCCCGACGCGTGGGCGGTCCGGCCGATCCTCGGTTTCGCGGCCGGGCTGTTCGCAATCGGCCTGCGGCGGCCGCCGCAGGGCGCGTGGCTGAGCGGCCACGGCATCGAGGTCGCGTTCTTCACGGTCGCGGTGGTGCAGGCGGTGATGGCGGTGATCATCGTCGTCGTATGGTCCGCTTCCGTCGCGATCGAACGGTGGAAGCGAACGCGCCGGCTGCGCCAGCGCGAAGCGAACCTGCGCGTCGTCAATTCCGCCCCGCCCGCGTCCTAGGCGAACAGGACCTCGGCGCCGCGGGCGCCCATCGCCAGCGCGAGCTCCTCCGCACGTGAGCGCACGGCTTTCTTGACCTGCTCGCGCAAAGGCTCGAGCGGCGTCACGGTGACGCGCACCACGTCGCGCGCGCTCTTGTGCGTCCATGTGCCCGCGACCCTGCCGCCGACGAGGACCACGGCCGAGATCCAACCCGCGGTGCGGCTGATCTTGGGCGAGTGGATGCGGTCGAAGAGGTGGTCGCGGTTGGCGTGGCCGAGAAGAAACGGGTCGAACTGCGGCAGGAGCGTCACCGAATTCGTCGCCGCCGCCTCTCCGACCGCCGCGACGTCGGTGGCCAGCATCTCCATGCGCGCACTGTCGACGGCAACCGGTACGAGCTCGCCTTGGAGCGCCGACCAGGCGGCGTTGCCGACGCCCGGCCAGGCGCCCCACCACCGCGCGAAGTCGGTCTTCGTCGCCGGGCCGTAGGCGCGGAGGTACCGTCGCGCCGACTCTGCCACCGCCTCCTCCGGATCGACGTTCTTCCATCCGCGGAGCCAGCGCTGCGGGCTGACGAACGTGACGCTCTGGCCGCGATTCGGTCCGAAGCACAGGCGTCCGTTGCGCGCCGCCGGCTTGAGCATGCCGCCCCATCCCGACTTCAGCGCCTCGCGGACGCGCGCAGGTCGGCCCTTGCCCACGGCTGCGATCAGCTCATCGCGCGTCATCGGCTCGTCGCTCAGCGCGACGCCGATCTCGTCGGCAAGCGTCCAGACCTCGTCCTCGGTGACGTTGAAGAACCTCAGCCACGCCTTGTTCGGCGTGATCCAGCGCCGGCTCATCGCCGCCGTGAAAAGCGCGAGGTCGTCCGCACGAGTCAGATGCAGCGTCCCGCGCATGAGCCACGTCTTCACGAGCGAGCGGTCGACCCACAGGGCCTTGCGAACATCGGCGACCGTGCAGTCGACGCGCGTGGTGATCTGCAGCTCGGCGGCGGACATCAGCTGCGCCTGGGCGCCCCCGATCGCGCCGACCGCGCGGGCGAGGTCGCGCTTGGGTGCGCGCTGAAGGAGGTGATGGCGGCCGAGGCGGAACGCGTGGACCTGCGCCCACGTCAGCCGCGCCCCGACCGGCGGAGCGCCCTTCAAATCACCGCTAAGTTAGCGGCTGCTCTCCGTCGCTCTATTCGAAGAGCTTGCGGCCCCTGGTCACGAACTGGTCCCGCCGCGGCCCGGTGCCGATGAGGTCGATCGGCGCGCCGATCAGCTCTCCGATTCGCTCGACGTAGTCGCGGCACGCCTGCGGCAGGTCTTCCCAGCACTTCGCCGCGCCGATCTCGCGCTCCCAGCCGGGCATCTCCTCGTAGACCGGGGTGCAGTGCTTGTAGTGCGAGATGTTGGCGATCGGGTGCTCGAACCGCGCGCCCCGAAACTCGTAGCCGGTGCAGATCTTCAGCAACGGCTGGTCGTCCAGGATGTCGAGGCGCATCAGCGCAGCAACGCCGACGCCGTTCAAGCGCACGGAGTAGCGGCCGACGGCGGCGTCGAACCACCCGATTCGCCGCGCCCGTCCTGTCACGGTGCCGAACTCGTGACCCCGTTCACGGATCTGGTCTCCCACCTCGTCCAGGAGCTCGGACGGGAACGGCCCGTAGCCGACGCGTGATGTGTAGGCCTTGAAGACGCCGATGGTGAGGTCGACCCGGGTCGGCGCGATCCCGCTGCCGGTCAGTGCGCCCCCGGCGCTGGGGTTGGAGCTCGTGACGTAGGGATAGGTGCCGAAGTCGAGGTCGAGCATGGTCGCCTGCGCGCCCTCGAGGAGGATCTTGTCGTTGCGGTCGAGGGCGGCCTGGATGATCGGGAAGGTGTCCTTGATGTACGGGTCGAGGTCTTTCGCGTAGCGCATGTACTCGTCGAGCATCGACTCCCAGTCGTATCGCTCCTTTCCGTACAGCTTCTCGAGGATCGGGTTCTTCACCTGCTCGACGACGAAGGCGAGCTTCTTGCGCATGAAGGCTTCCTTCTGCAGGTCGCCGATGCGGAAGCCGATGCGGCGGATCTTGTCCGCGTACGCGGGCCCGATGCCCCGCCAGGTGGTGCCGAGGCGGTCGTCGCCGCGCGCCTCCTCCTCGAGCTGGTCGAACAGCGGGTGGTAGCGCATGACCATGTGCGCGCGGTCGCTGACGATCAGGTTGCTCGGCTCGATGCCGCGCTCCTTGAGCTGGGAGATCTCCTTGAGCAAAACGATGGGATCGACGACGACCCCGTTCCCGATGACGCACTTGCAGTGCGGATACAGGATGCCGCTCGGGATGAGCTGGAACTTGAACTCGCCGTGCTCGGTGATGACGGTGTGGCCGGCGTTGTTGCCGCCCTGGGAGCGGATGACCATATCGGCCCTGGCGGCCAGGTAGTCGATGACCTTGCCCTTGCCTTCGTCGCCCCACTGGCCGCCGACCAGGATGATGACCACGG
>CAYWTI010000137.1:0-8567 GCA_964461175.1 uncultured Actinomycetes bacterium
ATGGGGCAGCTCGCGGGCAACCATTTCGCGACGATCTACGACGGCAACGACCGTCTGAAGGACCTCGGCGAGGTCGTGCTGTGGCGCGGGGCGCAGGAGATCAGCTTCACGGCGCTCGGCTGATGTGAGCCTCGCCGATACGGTCATGCGGCGATGCGACGAGCTCGCCGCGTGCACCGAGGAGCCCGGGATGATCACCCGGCCTTTCGCCACGCCCGCGATGCGGCGCGCCCAGGAGCTGGTGAGCAGCTGGATGCGCGAGGCCGGGATGGTTGTGACGCGAGACCAGGTCGGCAACCTGCGCGCTCGCTACGACGGCACGGGAGAGGGCGTGGTCCTTCTCGGCTCGCACCTCGATTCGGTGCGGGACGCGGGCCGCTACGACGGCCCTCTCGGCGTCGTCGTGGCCATCTCCGCTGTGCAGCGGTTGCACCACGCCGGCCGCCGCCTTCCCTTCGCGATCGAGCTTCTCGCCTTCGCGGACGAGGAGGGCCTGCGGTTTGGATCGACGTACATCGGCAGCCGTGCCGTCGCCGGGCGGCTGACCGACGACGAGCTGACGCGCGCCGACGCGGACGGCGTGACGATGGCCGAGGCGATCCGCGTGTTCGGCGGCGACCCCGCGCGCCTGGCCGAGGACAGGTGGAGGGGCGAGCGGCCGCTCGCCTACGTCGAGGTCCATATCGAGCAGGGACCGCTGCTCGAGAGCCGCGGGCTGCCGGTCGGGGTCGTGTCGGCGATCGCGGGCCAGAGCCGCTACGACCTCACGTTCACCGGCGAGGCGGGCCACGCCGGCACGGTGCCAATGGGGCAGCGTCGCGACGCGCTCGTCGCCGCCTCGGCGTTCGTCACCGCGGTGGCGGAGGAGCAGCCCGGTCTCGTGGCGACCGTCGGCAAGCTCGCGGTCCGGCCTGGGGCGGCGAACGTCATCCCCGGCGAGGTGCAGCTGACGCTTGACGTCCGAAGCCCGGACGACGCCCAGCGCCGCGCCCGGTGCAAGGCGCTCCTCGACCTGGCGTCGAGCATCGGGCGCAGGCGCGGCGTCGCCGTCGCGGCGACGCCGGTGAGCGAGCGCTCGGCCGTGGCGTGCTCGCCGCGCGTGGTCGCGCTGCTTAAGGAGGCGGTCGGCGATGACGCGCTCGAGCTGCCCAGCGGCGCCGGCCACGACGGCGTCTACATGTCCGAGCTCACCGACTTCGGGATGCTCTTCGTCCGCTGCAAGGGCGGGATCAGCCACAACCCCGCCGAATCGGTGCAGACCGAAGACGTCGCCGTCGCGATCGAAGTCCTCGGGCGGTTCCTCGACCTCCTGGCCGCGACGTGATCGTCCGCGGCGGCACCGTCGTCACCAGCCGCGGCGTGGCAACGGCGGACATCGTGATCAACCACGGGCGGATCGTCGAGGTCGGTCCCGAAGTCGAGGGCTTCGGCCAGGTCGTCGACGCGGCCGGCCTTCACGTCTTCCCGGGCGGCATCGACTCGCACGTCCATTTCAATGAACCTGGCCGCACCGAGTGGGAGACGATCGCCGACGGCACCGCGGCGCTAGCCGCCGGTGGATACACGAGCTTCGTCGACATGCCGCTCAACAACCTGCCCGTGACGACGACCGTCGAGGCCTACGACCTCAAGGTCGAGGCAATGAAGGGCTCGGCCATCGTCGACTGGGGACTCTGGGCCGGCCTGGTGCCGGAGAACCTCGAGCAGCTCGCGCCGCTCGCGGCGCGCGGCGCGCTCGGCTTCAAGGCGTTCATGTGCCCGAGCGGCATCGACGAGTTCCCGGCCTGCGACCTCGACACCCTGCGCGCCGGGATGGAGACGATCGCGGGACTCGGTTCGATGCTGCTCGTCCACGCCGAGGCGCCGACCGCGCTGACCGAGCCGCGCGGGCCACGCGCTCGCGACTTCATCGACTCGCGGCCGCCGCAGGCCGAGATCGACGCGATCCGCCAGGTGATCGCCATCGCGCGCGACACCGGCTGCCGCACGCACATCGTGCACGTCAGCACCGTGCAGGGGATGACCATGATCGCCGAGGCGCAGCTGCGCGGCGTCGAGGTGTCGGGCGAGACGTGCCCGCACTACCTGCTCTACGCGGACCGCGACCTCGAGCGACTCGGAGGGGTGGGCAAGTGCGCGCCGCCGTTCCGCAGCCCCGGCAACCGCGACGACCTGCGCGCGATGGTCCGCGCCGGTGAGGTGGAGATGATCGTCTCCGACCACTCGCCGAGCGCACCAGAGCTCAAGCGCGGCGACGACTTCCGCACCATCTGGGGTGGGATCGCCGGCTGCCAGTCGACGCGTCAGCTGCTGCTCGCTCTTGACCAGGTCGACCCGTCGCTGGTCGCCGCTGTGACGGCGACCAACATCGCCACGCGCTTCGGCCTCGCCGGCAAGGGCGACATCGCCCCCGGCTTCGATGCCGACCTGTGGCTCGTCGACCTCGGATGGTCGGGCACGCTGCGGGCGGATGACCTGCTGTACGAGCACCCCCTCAGCGCGCACGTGGGGCAGGAGATACGCGGCCGCACCGTACGCACCCTGCTGCGCGGCCAGGACGTGACCGACGAAGCGCTCAAGCCAGGCGGGGGGCAGCCTATCCGGCGAGTCGAGCGCTCGTAGCTGCGATCTCGCGCGCGATCTCCTCCTCGTCGCCGGTGCGCAGGGTGCCGCCCGACACGACGACGCGACCATGCACCATCACCACCTCCGCACGAGCCGGCGGAGCGAGCGCCAGCCCGGCCAGCGGGTCGGCGATGCCCGCGTGCGCGAGGTCGTCGATCCTGAAGCATGCGATGTCGGCGCAGCGGCCGGGCTCGAGCACGCCGCAGTCGTCGCGTCCCAGGCACTCGGCGCCTCCGCGCGTCGCCAGGCGCCACGCGGTCCGGGCGTCGAGCGCCTGCGGCGAAGACTCGCGCGCCCGCGCGAGCAGAAGCGCCTGGTGCGCCTCCATCGCGAGGTTGGCGTCCTCGTTGCTGGCCGCCCCGTCGACGCCGAGACCGACGCGGGCGCCGGCACGGACGAGCTCGCGAACCTTGCAGATGCCGGCTCCGAGGCGCATGTTGCTCGACGGGCAGTGCGCCACGCTCGTCCTCACATCGGCGAGCCGGTCGACCTCGGCGTCGCTGAGATGGACAGCGTGCGCGTACCAGACGTCCTCACCGGTCCAGCCGAGCTCCTCCATGAGCTCGTACGGCCGCTTGCCGAACTTCTCCCGGCAGAACGTCTCCTCGTCGAGCGTCTCGGCGACGTGGGTGTGCAGGCGGACGCCGCGATTGCGCGCGAGCGCCGCGGACTCACGCATGAGGCGAGGCGTGACGGAGAACGGCGAGCACGGCGCGACCACCACGCGGCACATCGATCCCCGGCTCGGGTCGTGGAACCGCCGTATCTTCTCCTCGGTGTCGGCGAGGATCGCGTCCTCGTCCTCGACCACCGAGTCGGGCGGCAGCCCTCCCTTCGACTCGCCGAGGGACATCGAGCCGCGGGTCGGATGGAAGCGCAGGCCCAGCTCGCGCGCCGAGTCGACGAGCGCCTCGAAGATGCCCTCGCGGCCGTGGGGAAAGACGTAGTGGTGGTCGGCGGACAGCGTGCAGCCTGAGAGCAGGAGCTTCGCCATGGCGGCGCGCGCGGCCGCCCGCACGCTGGCCGCGTCGATCCTCGCCCACACCGGATAGAGCGCGCGCAGCCACTCGAACAGCGTCCCGTCCGCGACGTAGCCGCGCGTCGCCCACTGGTACATGTGGTCGTGGGCGTTGACCAGCCCGGGCATCGCGGCGCAGCTGCCGGCGTCGACGACCTGGTCGGCCTTCGGCGCCGGGCCGTCGCCGACCTGCTCGATGAAGCCGTCGCGCGCGAGCACCCAGCCGCCCGCGATCTCGCGCTCGCCGGTCCACACGAGGCCGGCCTTGAGAACGACCGTGCTCACAGGGTGAGGTCTTGCGGCCGGACGGGGACGCGGCTGACGTCGCGGCCGGTCGCGGCCCGGATCGCCGCCACGACCGCGGGGCCGGACGAAATCGTCGGCGGCTCGCCGACACCCTTGAGCCCGAAGGGCGAGTTCGGGTCGCCGAGCTCGAGGATGTCCATCTTCACCGGCGGCATGTCGAGGATGGTCGGCAGCAGGTAGTCGGTGAACGACGCGTTGCGGATGACGCCGTCCTTGACCTGGATCTCCTCCATCACGGCCAGGCCGAGGCCCTGCGCCGCGCCGCCCTCGAGCTGCCCCTCGACGGCGAGCGGGTTGACCGCCTTGCCCACGTCCTGCGCCGTCGCCAGCTCGACGACCTTGACCAGCCCGAGGTCCGTGTCGACGTCCACGACCGCGCGGTGGGCGGCGAACGCAAACTGCATGTGCGCGTTCGACTGGCCGGTCTCGGCGTCGAGCCGGGTGGTCGCGCGCGGCCGGTACTCGCGCGTCTCCTCGATCACGGCGTCGCCGAGCAGGGTGGCGAGGCCGATGATCTCCTTGCCCGACGAGTCCACGACCGCGTCGTTCTCGATGCGCAGGTCGCTTCGCGCATGCAGCTCCGACTCCGCCATCTCGAGCACGCGCGCACACACCGCCTCGCTCGCGGCCTGGACCGCGCCGCCGGTGATGTAGGTCTGCCGCGACGCGGAGGAAGAACCGGCGGAGCCGACCCGCGTGTCGGCGCCGAGCACGACGACGTCGCTGACGCCGATGACGCTGCCGGCGACCTGCGCCTGGACGAGCACCGTGCCCTGGCCGACCTCCGCCGCGGCCGTGTGGACCTCGACGCGAGGGCTGCCCTCGTGGACGAAAAGGCGCACGCGCGCGGTGGAGTAGTCGTCGAAGCCCTCCGAGTAGCCGATGTTCTTGAAGCCGACGGCGTGGCCCACGCCGCGCCGAACGCCCTCGCCGTGCGTAGTGTTCGAGTAGCCGCCGGGCCAACCTTCGGCGCCGGCCGGCTCGGGGAACGCCTTCACGCGACGCAGCAGTTCGGCGACCGGGACGGGTCCGTCGATGACCTGGCCCGTGATCAGCTCGTCGCCGGTCTCCAGGGCGTTCTTGATCCGCAGCTCGACCGGGTCCATGCCGAGGGCCGCCGCGAGCCTGTCCATCTGCGCCTCGTGCGCGTAGCAGTTCTGGACGGAGCCGAACCCTCGCATCGCCCCGCAGGGCGGGTTGTTCGTGTAAACGACGATGCCGTCGATCGTCGCGTTCGGGACGCGGTACGGCCCGCACGAGAAGCACGACGCGTTGGCGATGACTGCGGTGGAGCTCGACGCGTAGGCGCCGCCGTCGAGCAGGATGCGGGCCTTGACGTAGACGAGCTTCCCGTCGCGGGACGCGCCGTGCTCGTAGGTCAGCGTTCCGGGGTGACGGTGAACGTGACCGACGAACGACTCGGGCCGCGAGTAGGAGATCTTGACCGGCCGCCCGGTGCTCAATGCGAGGAGGCAGGCGTGGGCCTGCATCGAGAGGTCCTCGCGCGCACCGAACGCGCCCCCGATGCCCGCCATCGTCAACCGGACCTTCTCTTTCGGCAGGCCGAGAATGCCGGCCAGCTGGTCCTGGTCGACGTGCAGCCACTGGGTGGCGATGTGCAGGTCGACGCCGCTCTGGCCGTCGGGGATGGCGAGACCCGATTCAGGACCGAGCGGCGCCTGGTCCTGCATGCCGATCTCATAGGTGCCCGTGACGACGACGTCGGCGTGGGCAGCCTGGTCGCCGTGGCGGATCTTCACGTGCCTCAGCACAGTGCCCTCCTCGGCGCGGGTCACCGGCGCCAGCACCTCGTACTCGACCCGCACCTTCTGGGCGGCGCGGCGCGCCTGTTCCGGGTGGTCGGCGGCGACGATCGCGACCGCCTCGCCCCAGTAGCGCACCACGTCGAACGCGAGCACGGGCTGATCGGCGATCTCGAGGCCGTAGAGCTTCTCGCCGGGAACGTCCTCGTGCGTCAGCACGGCGTGGACTCCGGGCATCGCCCGCGCCTCGGTCGTGTCGATGGCAACGATTCGCGCGTGCGGATGAGGGCTGCGGACGGTGGCGCCCCACAGCATCCCCGGCGCGTGCAGGTCCGACGAGTATGCGAACGTGCCCGCCACCTTCGCGCCCGCGTCCGGGCGGCGGACGCTCTCGCCGACCTTCACGACCCCATCCCCATGCGGACCGCATCGATGATCTTCTGGTAGCCGGTGCAGCGGCAGATGTTGCCGGCGAGCGCCTCGCGGATCTCGGCATCCGTCGGGTGCGGATTGCGGCGTAGGAGGTCGTCCGTGGCGACGACAAAGCCTGGCGTGCAGAAGCCGCACTGCACCGCGCCGGCGTCGACGAACGCCTTGCGCACGCCTGGGGCGTCGATGCCCTCGACCGTCATGACCTCGCGGCCGTGCGCCTGGCCCGCGAGCACCAGGCACGCGCAGACCAGCGTGCCGTCGAGGTAGACCGAGCACGATCCGCACTCACCCTGCTCGCACGCGTTCTTGGCGCCGAAGAGCCCGAGCCGCTCGCGGAGCATGTAGAGCAGGCTCTCGCCGGGCCAGACATCGTCGGCCACGCGCCGCTCGCCGTTCACGGTCGTCTCGACCTTCACACCGCGTCCCAGCACCAGCGCAGGCATCGCCGCGCCATCACCGCGAGCGCGTGCCGGCGGTAGGCGGCGGTGCCGCGCACGTCGTCAATCGGCCTCGCGGCGCCGGCGACGAGCTCGCCGAAGCGATTGAGTGTGGCGTCGCTCGGGCGCGTGCGGTTCTCCCAGTCGAGCTCGCCGGCAATGAACCCCTCCGCCTCGGATGCGACAAGCGGTGTCGGACCGGCCGAGCCGATCCCGGTGCCGACACGCCGCGTCGCAGGATCGAGGGAGAGCGCGAACGCGCATACGGCGATCACCATCGCGTTCCGCGTGCCGACCTTGGAGAACTGCTGCGGCCCAGGCGCGGGCTGGATGAGGAAGGCCGCGATGAGCTCGTCGGGCCGCATCGCGTTCTTCTTCGGACCGACATAGAAGTCACGCACCGCCAGCCTGCGCACGCCGCCTCGCGAGTGGAGCTCGACCTCGGCGCCCGACGCGAGCAGCGGCGGGTGCGCGTCGCCCGCGGGAGACGCGGTGCCGAGGTTGCCGCCCACCGTGCCCCGGTTGCGGATCTGCGGCGAGCCGACCGTGCGGGAAGCGATGGCGAGGCCCGGCAGGCGGTCGCCCAGCTCGTCGATCAGCCGCGTGTAGGTGACCCCCGAGCCGATGCGCAGCATGCCGCCGTCGGTCCCCCACTCCGCCAGCTCCCGAATCCGGGTGAGGTCGAGAATTGTCTCGGGGCGGCGGTGGTCGAGGTTGATCTCGACCATCACATCGGTGCCGCCCGCGATCGGCACCGCCTCGGGGTGGGCGGCCTTCATCTCCAGCGCCTCCTGCCACGTCGCAGGCTGCAGGAACACCATCACCAGGCCTGGCCGGCCTCCGGCGCGTCGTCGCGCGTGACCGTGCCTTCGATCAGCCCGTACGGGCGGTCGGAGGCGTAGAAGACCTCGTTCTCGTTGCGCAGGTCGAAAGGCGACAGGTCGACGACGAAGTGGTGCTTGTTGGGCATCGCGAGGCGGATCTCCGCGACCTCCGGCCGCGCTTCCAGCACGGCCTTGCCCATCTCGTAGAGCGTCTGCTGCAGCGAGAGGCTGTAGTGGCCGGCGAACGTCTTAGTCAGTGCCCCGACGATCGCCGGATAGCACTCCCTCCAGTCCGCGTCAGCGCTCGCGAAGCGCCAGCGCGCGGTCAGCGAGGTCGCCATGACCCGGTCGCGGGTCTCAGGCAGCGTCGTGTACCGATCCTTGATGTAGCCGTGGAACTCGGAGTCCGTCGTCTTCAGGACGACCAGGTCGGTGATGCCGCCGACGACCCAGTCGCCGTCCCGCGTGCTCGTGACGGTTGCGACCCGCTTCTCCGCGCCGGCGCGGGCGAAGGCGTGATCGCCCAGCCGCGACCATCCGAACTCCTCGACCGAAACCCGCGCGCGCTTGACGGTCGCGAACTCGCGCACGAAATGCCGCGCCAGCCTCAGGCCGAAGTCTTCGATCTCCCCCATGGGCTCGCTCGCAAACGCAAACACGGTGTTCTTCTGCGTGTCGGTCGGCACGACCTTGCTGTTGTCGCCGGTCAGGTGTGTCTCGGAGAAGTCCCCAGCGAGCGCGACGGTGACGTTCAGATCCTTGATCTCGTGATGCGCGCCGTTCCTGGTCACACGGACGACGTGCGTCTCCGCCTTGCCGTACTGGTTGTCGCCGAGAACGATCCTGCTCATGTTCCTTTGTAAGTGGTGTAACCGAAAGGGCTCAGGAGCAGCGGCACGTGGAGATGGCCCCCCTCGAAGGAGAACACGACCGCGACGGTCGGGTAGAACGCGCCGAGGCCCGAGCGCTCGAAGTATGGGCGCGTGTCGAACTCGATCCGGTACTCGGCCGCATCCAGCTCCTCCTCGCCCAACGACCGCACGCGACCGTCCGCGTCGGTCGTGGCCTGCGCCACCTCTTTCCAGTCCCCGTCAGGCTCGCGCCGCTGAAGCGCAACCGCCAGCCCGGCCGCTGGGGTGCCGCGCATCGTGTCGAGGACGTG
>CAYWTI010000138.1:0-36425 GCA_964461175.1 uncultured Actinomycetes bacterium
GCCTGGGTGGAAGACCTGTCCGCGTTCAAGCTCTTCGGGACGCCGCTCCTCAGCGGCGTCGACGGCCGCAACCTCGCCCTCATGCTGCTCCTGGCCGCGGTGGGCGTCGGAAGCTCGATACTTGCGATGCAGAGGCGTGATGTCGGAACCTGAAGTGCGCGCTGCGCGCGCCCGGCGGCCTAGGCGTTGCAGATGTAGGCCCCTGCGGCCTCGACCTACGAAAAGTAGCCAACCACCAAACTAGGAGGTACACTGCGTCGCCATGCCGCGATCGATGTGGAAAGGCGTGGTCTCATTCGGGATGGTCTCGATCCCTATTCGGCTCTACAACGCGACCGAGTCGAGCGCCAAGGTTTCGTTCCGCCAGCTGTGCCCTGAGCACCACTCGCCGATCTCCTACAAGCGCTGGTGCGCAGAGGGCGACCACGAGGTGCCCTACAGCGAGATCGAGCGAGGCTACGAGGTAGGCAAGGACCGCTACGTCATCATCGACGACAAGGACCTCGACAACCTTCCCCTCCCGACGGCCCACGCGATCGACATCTCGGAGTTCGTCCCCGTCGAGGAGATCGAGCCGGGTCTCTACTTCGACAACGCGTACTACGTCGAGCCCGAGGAGCTGGGCAAGAAGCCGTACCAGCTGCTCCGCGAAGCGCTCGAGGCGACCGGCAAGATGGCGATCGCAAAGATCGCGCTGCGCGACAAGGAGCATCTGTGCGCGCTGCACCCGAACGGCAAGGGCCTGATCATGAACACGCTCCACTGGCCCGACGAGATTCGCTCGACCGAGGGCCTGAAAGGCCTTGACGGCGATGTGAAGATCAACCCCAAGGAGCTGCAGATGGCGAAGGCGTTGATCGAAAGCCTCGCCGACAGCTTCGAGCCCCAGCGCTACAAGGACGAGTACCGCGAGGCCGTGATGAAGGTCGTCCAGGCCAAGATGGACGGCGAGGTCATCGAGGCGCCCGAGGCTCCGCAGCCCGCGCGGGTCATGGACCTGATGGAGGCCCTGCGCCAGTCGGTCGAGCAGGCGAAGAAGCAGCGCTCGCACCGCGAGAAGCCGGCGGCGGCCGAGAGCAAGACCAGGCGGCGTAAAGCCTCGTAGCCTTCCGGCCGCCTAATCTGGGGCGGATGTCAGCGCCGGAATCCGACCAGCTCCAGATCGCGCTGGAGAGCTTTCCGGCCGAGGTGCGGCCCATGCAGGCCGCCTCCGCCGAGGCGCCGTTCAGCTCCCCCGAGTACGTCTTCGAGGTGAAGTGGGATGGTCTGCGCTGCATCGTGTTCCGCGATCCCGGCGGTGAGGTGCGCGTCAAAGACCGAGGCCTGAACGACCTGACCGCCGACTTTCCTGAGGTCGCGGCCGCTGCCCGCCGCGTGCCGCCGGGCAGCGTCATCGACGGAGAGCTCGTCGCCACCGACACCGAGGGCCGGCCCGACTACCCTCGTCTCCGCCAGCGCCTCGCCGGCGGAGCGGGCATGCGGGACGAGATCCCTACCGCGTACCTCGCTTTCGATGCCCTCTACCTCGAAGGCCGGCCGCTGCTGCGCCAGCCGCTCGTCCGCCGCCGTGCACGGCTCAAGAAGGCCGTCGAGGCGGGCGGGCACCTCTTCGTGCCCGACCACATCGAAGAGGACGGCGTCGAGCTCTTCGAGGCGTGCCTCGAGCGCGGCCTCGAGGGCGTCGTCGCCAAGCACGCGCAGTCGCCGTACGTGCCTGGCCAGCGAAGCCCTTTCTGGCTGAAGGTCAAGGCGGTGAAGTCCGACGACTTCGTGGTCATCGGCTGGATGGGCGACCGGCCCTTCGACGCGCTCGTCGTGGGTTTTCACGAGGACGGCCGGCTACTGCCATGCGGCACGGTCGGTGGTGGTTACGACGAGGAGACGATGCGCACGCTGCGCGAGAAGATCATCGAACTCGCGTCCGATGACTCGCCGCTCGAGCCGCCGCCGGTGATGGTCAGGCCCGTCCACTGGTTGCGCCCCGAGCTCGTCGTCAGCGTCCGCTACTCGGAGTGGTCGCCGGATGGGACCCTGCGGTTTCCGATCTTCAACGGCCTCAGGCCTGAGGTCGATCCGTCGGAGGCGGTGCGACATCGGCCGCGCGTGGTCATCAGCGGCCACGTGAAGCCGGGATCCGCGGCCTACGACCTGACCCGGTTCCCGTTCTAGGGCATGAGCTTCGACGTCGTCACCGGCGCCTACGGCTACACGGGCCGCTTCATCGCCCGCCGCCTGATGGAGCAGGACCGGCCGCTGAAGACTCTGACCAACCATCCACGGCGTCCCGGCGCGGATGACATCCGAGCCGAGGTGGCGCCGCTGCAGTTCGCGGACCGCGAGGCGCTCGTGGACAGCCTCCGCGGCGCCGATGTCCTCTACAACACCTACTGGGTCCGCTTCCAGTACGGGCACACGCGGTTCGGCGAGGCGGTGGCCAACACCCGCATCCTCTTCGGCGCCGCCCGCGACGCCGGCGTGCGCCGCGTGGTCCACATCTCGGTGAGCAACCCGGCCGAGGACTCGGACCTCGACTACTACGCCGGCAAGGCCCGGACCGAGCGCGCGCTGCGCGAGTCGGGCGTCTCGTACGCGATCGTGAGACCCACGCTCGTTTTCGGTCCCGGCGACATCCTGATCAACAACATCGCCTGGCTGCTGCGCCGGCTGCCTGTGATGGGCATCCCCGGTCGCGGCGATTACAGGCTGCAGCCGGTCGCGGGCGAGGACGTCGCTGAGATCGCGACGTGGGCCGCGGAGCAGACGGACAACCTGACGGTCGACGCGGCCGGCCCCGACGTCATCTTCTACAACGAGATGGTCGAGTCGATCGCGATCGCCGTGCGCAGGCACCCGCGGTTTCTGCACCTGTCGCCGCGGACCACGGTCCGCACGGTGCGGCTCCTCGGCCTTTTCGTCAACGACATCATCCTCAACGAGCCCGAGCTGCAGGGGCTGATGCGCGAGCTTCTCGTGTCGAGCGAGCGGCCGCGCGGCACACGCCGGTTCGACAACTGGCTCCTGAGCGCCGCCGACACGTTGGGCACGAAGTACGCGTCCGAGCTCGGCCGCCACTGGCGCTAGGTCAGCCGAAAGGGTCCTCGATCAGCTCGAGGTCGAGGTCGCCGTCGGGGCGGACCGTGACCGCGACAACCGCGAACCGGACGGGCCCGCGCCACTCGGCCAGGGCGCGGTACTCGGTGGCGGCGCGCCTCAACGCCTGGCGCTTGCGCGCGGTCACAGCCTCGAAGGGTGTGCCGAACCCGTCGCCCGAGCGCGTCTTGACCTCAACCACGACGAGCTCGCCGCCACGCCGGCATACGAGGTCGAGCTCGCCGCGGCGGGCGAGGAACCCCGCGCCCACGACCTCGTAGCCGCGGGAGCGAAGCAGCCGGCTCGCCGCCCGCTCGCCGTCGCGGCCTAGCTCCGCTGCGCTTCGGCTTCGAGCAGCTCGGAGACGCGAAAAGGCGCCCAAGACGTCCTGTGGATCGGGCTTGGGCCGAGTCGCCGGATCGCGGCGCGATGCGACGGAGTGGCGTAACCCTTGTGGTCGGCGAAACCCCAGCCGGGGTAGATGCGGTCGTAGTCGATCATCGTCCGGTCGCGGGCGACCTTGGCGACGACGCTCGCCGCCATGATGGAGGCGCAGACCTTGTCGCCCCGAACGACCGCAAGCTGCGGCAGAGGCACATCGGGGATGTCGAAGGCGTCGATGAGGAGGTACTCCGCCTTCACGGCGAGGCCGGCGACGGCTCCCGCGCTCGCGAGGATGCGCGCCTTGTAGAGGCCGAGCCTGTCGACCTGCGTGTGATCGACCGCGCACACCGAGACCGAGACCGCACGGCGGCGGATGATCGCATCCACGCGCTCACGCTCGTCGGCGGTCATGAGCTTGGAGTCGTTGAGCCCCGGGATGCGGTCGCCGATCTTGAGCACGACCGCCCCTCCGACGACAGGGCCCGCGAGCGGACCCATGCCGACCTCGTCGACGCCGGCCACGACCTCGTAACCCATGGCGAGGGCGCGGCGCTCGAAATGCCAGAGCTTCGGACGCATCTATTCGAGAGTAGTCACCGTCACGCGGTATGGCTACCGGCCCTTAACAGGCCCGGCGGGATAGGCCGCGCTTCGGTTCCAGCCCGCTTCAATGGTCGCGATCGCCCATTTCGCCTCCCTGCCGACCGACCACCATCCCGCTACGCAAGACCGGTCCCCGGTGAGACGGCGCAACCGCGGCAGCGCCTTCTTCACCCTGCCTTCTCCGAGCGCATACGCGCACCAGAAACGCACGTCACGGTTGGGATCGCGCAAGCCGCCGATGAGGTCCTGGACCGCGGCGCTGCGGTATACGAGTTGCTCGGCGGCGATGGCGCGCACCTCGGCCGCCTCGGTCTTGCTGGCCAGGGCCTCCCGGAGGGCTTCGGTCGCGCGAGCGCTGTCAAATAGCCCAAGGGCGTAGGCGGCGAACTTTCGGTCGTCGCTGTTGGGATGAGTCCGCAGGATCCTGATCAGCCGGCTCGTCGTGCGACCGTCACCCAGCACTCCCAGCGAACGAAGAGCTTCGCCCCTCAAATGCGGATCGGGGTCGTCGAGGACGGCGATCAGCTGCCGCCGCGCGTCCTCGCCGCCGATCCGGCCGAGCGCCCAGATCGCTTCGAGCGCCGGGTCAGGCTTCGGCCGGCTCGGCTTCCTGCTCGGCCTCGACCTGCTCGGCGTCTTCAGGTTCAGTCGTCGCTTCCGGCTCGGCCACCATGCGGCGGCGCTCGCGGATGCGCGCCTCACGGCCGACCTTGCCGCGCAGGTAGTACAGGCGACCCTGGCGGACGTCGCCGTGGCGCAGCACGTCGATCTTGTCGATGCGCGGTGAGTGGACCATAAAGGTCCTCTCCACCCCGACGCCGTGCGTGACCCGCCGGACGGTGAAGTTCCTGCGCAGGCCACCGCCGGTGACGCGGATCACCGTGCCTTCGAACACCTGGATGCGCTCGCGCGTGCCCTCGACGACCTTGGCGTGCACTCGCACGGTGTCGCCTGCACGCAGGGCAGGCGTCTTCTTCTTCTGCTGCTCCTTCTCGAGCTGCTGGATCACGTTCATGTCCTCTTCAACTCCTTCGTTGGTTGTCTTTGCGCGGCCTGCTGGCGGCGCCACTGTTTGATGCGCGCGTGGTCGCCCGACAGCAGGACGTCGGGGACCGGCATACCGCGGTACTCGGCGGGACGCGTGTACTGCGGCCAGCCTGTCGTCTCCGCCGCGAAGCTGTCCTGCTCGAGCGATTCGGGATCGCCGACGACGCCCGGCACAAGCCGCGCGACCGCGTCGACGAGGACCATGGCCGGGATCTCGCCGCCGCTGACGACGAAGTCGCCGATTGAGATCTCACGCGCCGAAAGCGCGGTGCGAACCCGGTCGTCGATTCCCTCGTAACGCCCGCACACGATGATCAAGCCCGGCTCAGTCGCCAGCTCAGCGGCGAGGCGCTGGTCGAGCCTCTCCCCCCACGGCTCCATGAGCACCACCGGTCCGCGGTTCGATGGCCGGATCGCCTCCACCGCCTCGATCACGGGCTCGGGCTTCATGACCATCCCTGGTCCACCGCCGAACGGCATATCGTCGACCTGCCGGTGGCGGTCGTGCGTGAAGTCGCGGAGGTCGTGCGCGGCGAAGCCGATCACCCCTCGCTCGATGGCGCGGCCGATCACCCCCTGCTTGAACACGGGCGCGAACATCGCGGGGAAGATCGTGACGACGTCAAATCTCATCGTCTCAGCGCGCGTCCTCGAACCTGAACACCCAGTCCGCGACGACGACGCGCTTTGCCTCCAGGTCGACGGAGACGATGGCGTCTCGGGTCGCCGGGATCAGCCGTTCGACCGCACCCTCGCGGCTCACCCACACATCGTTGGCGGGCCGCTCGAGCACCTCGTCGATGATGCCGGCGCGCGTGCCCGAGGCGGTGAACACCTCCAGGCCGACCACCTGCCGGTGATAGAAGTGGCCCTCCTCGAGCGGCCGCTCCTCCTCGTCGGGCACCTCGAGGTAGCGACCCCGAAACAGCTCCGCCAGCGTCCGGTTGTCGACGCCGCGGAGCTTGAGCACGACGCCCGGGTGGCCGTCGCGACTCCACTCGACCTCATGCGCGCTCCCGTCGAGGATGAGCTTGGACCCTGGATCGAACCGATCGGCGAAATCTGTCAAGGGGTGAACCTTGACAGCGCCGGCAAGCCCATAAGGTCCGGTGACCTGCCCGACTCGAATCATGTCTTGACCTCGCCGCCCGAGCGCGCGGGCCGCCGGCCGAAGCCTGGACCGTCGCCCGGCTGGTTCGCAAGGTCGACGAAAACGCGCTTGCCGCGGTCGCGCGACGACGCGACGCGGACCAGAGTCCGGATGGCTTCGATGTTCCGCCCGGCCTTGCCGATGAACCGGCCGACGTCCTCGTCGGCGAGCTTGACCTTGATCGCCACCGTCGAGCCACCGCGCTCGAACGCTTCGACGGTCACCTCCTCCGGCTTCTCGGCCAGCGACTTGGCGACGAACTCGACCATCGCGCGGTAGTCGACCGCTGGGCCGCTCGGCATCGGCCGGTCGCGATCGCGCCGGAACCCGCCGCCGCGGTTGAATCCACCACCGCCGCCACCGCCGCCGCGGTTGTAGCCGCCACCTCCGCCGCCGCGCCGAAAGTCACGCCGTGGGGGTCGACTTCTCTGCACGTCGCTCAAGGATTCCCTCCCGCTTCAAGAGGCTTCGCGCCGCTTCGCTCGGCTGCGCGCCCTGCTCCAGCCACTTCTTGACTTTGTCCACGTCGATCTTGACCTGCACCGGCTCGGTCATAGGGTCGTAATAGCCGAGGTGCTCGATGAAGCGGCCGTCGCGCGGCGAGCGGGCGTCCGCCACCACGAGGCGGTAGAACGGGTGCTTCTTCGCCCCCATCCGCCTCAACCTGATCTTTACCAACCTGCGCCTCCTTTTTGAAATCCGCCCATACCGGGAAGACCGGCCAACCTTCCTTTGCGGTTGACCGCCCCAAACTGCTTTGCCATCTTTTGCATCGCGTCGCGCGCCTTCAACAGCCGGTTCACGTCGGCCGGCTGGGCGCCGCTGCCGCGGGCGATCCGCCGCTTGCGCGCGCCGTCGAGTAGCTCGGGATGCGCGCGCTCGCGGGGCGTCATGCTGAGAATGATCGCCTCCATCTTGCGCATCTCTTTTTCCGTGTCCGCGCCGGCCAGCTGACCCTTCAGAGCGCCGCCGCCCGGGACCATATCGAGCATCCCCTCGAGCGAGCCCATGCCTCGCAGCTGGCGGATCTGGGCCAGGAAGTCGTCGAAGCTGAGCTGGCCCGCGCGCAGGTGCTTCTCCACCTCCGCGGCCTTCTCGCGGTCGACGACACGCTCGGCCTTCTCGATCAGCGTCAGCACATCGCCCATGCCGAGGATCCGCGACGCCATGCGCTCGGCGTGAAAGACTTCAAGGTCCTGCGGCTTCTCGCCGGTGCCGGCGAAGCGGATGCGCTCGCCGGTCGCGACGCGGAACGAGAGCGCCGCTCCACCGCGGGCATCCCCGTCGAGCTTGGTGAGGATCACCCCGTCGACGCCGATCGCGCGGCCGAAGGCCTCGCCGACCTTGACCGCCTCCTGGCCCGTCATCGAGTCGGCGACGAGCAGCGTCTCGGTGACGTGGAGCCGGGATTTGAGCGCCTTCAGCTCGTCCATCAGCTCGCCGTCCACGTGGAGCCGCCCCGCCGTGTCGAGGATGACGACGTCGCAGCCAAGTCGCGCGGCCTCGTCGACGGCGCCCTCTCCCTTGGCGAAGGCGACACCCTCTCGCTCGGCGAGTGTCCGCAGCTGCTCGACCGCGGCGGGGCGGCGGAAGTCGAGACCCGCGACCAGCGGACGATGGCCGTCGCGGCGGACGAGGAGCGCGAGCTTGACCGCGGTCGTCGTCTTGCCCGATCCCTGCAGGCCGGCGAGCATCAGCACGGTCGGCGGGCTCGCCGCGTAGCGGACGCCTTCGGCGTTCCCGCCCAGCAGCTCGACGAGCTCGTCGTTGACGGCCTTGACCACCGTCTGAGGCGCGGTGAGGCCGGGCGAGATCTCGGCGCCCTCGAGCCGCCCGCGAACGCGTTCGACGAACTCCTTGACGACCTTGAAGTTGACGTCCGCCTCGAGAAGCGCGAGGCGGACCTCGCGCAGTCCGGCGTCCAGGTCCTCCGCGCGCAGGACGCCTCGCCCGCTCATCTTCTTGAGCGCGGCGGCGAGCCGCTCGCTCAGGCCTTCGAACATGCCTAGACCGTCGCCTCCAGGCGCGCGAGGCGACGCTTCAGCTCGGCGATCTCGCGGCGGCGGCGCCCGGACTCGGCCAGGAGGCCAAGGCGCTCCTCGTAGTCCAGCAGCGCACGTGTCGAGCGGCGGACGATGTCGTGCACGGCGGCGCGCGACGTCTGCTCGTGCGCGGCGATCTCGGCCAGCGACCAGTCGCTGCGCAGGTACAGGTCCATCACGTCTCGCTGGTGCTCGGTCAGGAGCGCGCCGTACCGCTCGTAAAGGGCCAGCGTGCGACCGCGAGCCTGCAGGGTGTCAAGGGCCATGCCTTGACAGTGTAGCAGGGCTTAAGCTAACCCCGATGAGCGACTTCCTCGTCGAGGCGCTCCGCTACAACCGGTGGGCGAACCTCCAGCTGCTGGACGTTTGCTCGCAGCTCGGCCCGGACCAGATGCAGCTTTCGTCGGCGGGAACGTACGGGACGATCGCGGACACGTGGCTGCACATCCTGTCGGCCGAGCAGCGATACCTGAGACGCCTCGTCGGCTTCACGCCGGCCATCTCTGAGAACGACGACTTCCCCGGCATCCCGAGGTTGAAGGACGAGGCCGCTCGCAGCGGCGAGGCGCTGATCGGCGCGGCTGCCACGGTTGACCCTGACGGCACCAGCCCGGGTCGCGACGGCGGCGATGTGCGGCACTGGCTGGTGATGGTGCAGGCCATCCATCACGGCAACGACCACCGGACGCACATCTGCACGATCCTCGGCCAGAACGGCATCTCCTACGGCGACCTCGATGTGTGGGCTTTCGGCCGCACGAACGACGGGTACACCGCTTGCTGACCGCCTTCCTTCTGGTCAAGTCGACGCGCGAGGCGCTCACCCGTCTCGGTCCGCAGCTCGCCGACGTCGAGGGCATTGCCGAGGTTTACACCGTCACCGGCGAATGGGACTTCGTCGCCATCGTTCGCGTCCGCGAGCACGACGACCTGGCCAAGGTGGTGACGCACCACCTGACGCGGCTCGAAGGCATCGAGCGGACCGAAACGATGGTGGCGTTCCAGCAGTTTTCGGCGCACGACCTCGAGGCCATGTTCGGTCTCGGCATGGAAGAAAAGGCAACCTGAGGTCGCAGGAGCTCGAGGTCGCCGTGCGCGCCGCGCGCGCGGGCGCGGCCGTGCTCCGTCAAGGCGGCCTACCTCGCCCCGGCGGTACGGTCGAGCTCAAGGCGCGCGGCGACTACGTGACAGCGACCGACCGCCGCTCGGAGGCCGCCATCCTCGAGGTGCTCGCGCGCGAGTCGCCGGGCGTCGCGGTCCTCGCCGAGGAACGGGGCGGCGTGCGGGCCTCGACAATGTGGGCGGTCGACCCCCTCGACGGCACGACCAACTTCACGCGCGGCTTTCCCGCCGTCGGCGTGTCCGTGGCGCTGATCGAGGGCCGCAAGCCCGTGGCGGGCGCCGTGCTCGCGCCCTTCCTCGACCTGGAGTTCACCGCGGCGGAAGGCCAGGGTGCCGAGATGAACGGTGAGCCGCTGCCGCGACACAGGGCGATCGACATCTCCTCCGCGGTCGTGGCGACCGGCTTTCCATTCCGCAACAAGTCGCTGCTCGAGCGCTACCTGCCGGTCTTCGAGCGCGCGATGTCCCGCTTCGAGGATTTGCGGCGTGCCGGTGCGGCCGCGCTCGACCTCGCCTGGACGGCCTCGAGCTCGTTCGACGGCTTCTTCGAGCTGGGTCTCTACACGTGGGACGTCGCCGCCGGCGCGCTGCTGGTCATGGAGACCGGGGGTCGCGTGTCGGACTGGTCGGGCGGCGACGGCTGGCTGGACACCGGAAACATCATCGCGGCGGCGCCGGCCGTGCACGCCGCGCTCCTAGAGATGGCCGCGCAACCTCCGCAGCGGTAGCTGGACCAGCGAGCGCCACTGCTGCCGGGCGACGACGCGGGGCGGCACCGCCGATGCTCGCCGGCGCATGGGCTGCGTCGTCCGCCGCTCGACGGCCGCGCGAAAATCGCCGTCGAACCCGGTGACGACCGAAGCGAGGTCGAAGCCTCCGAAGTGGCAGTCGCTCGCCCCCACGGCGGCGCCCAGGCGGTCTTTGTGGCTCGCGTAGAAGTCCTCGAGCCGTCGCCGTCTGCGCGCGCCCAGCGGCGCGGTGAAGACGATCTCGATCCCGTCCACCGCGGTCTTCTCGATCAGCTCGAGCAGCATCCGCGGCTGGATGGAGCCGAAGAAGGTGGGCATGAAGGGATGCGGGACGATCGCAAGCCCGCCGCGGTCGTGGATGGCTGCCACCGTGTCGGCGAGCGACATTCCGGTCTTCACCGGTCCGTCCAGGAACCAGCCCATCAGGTGCGTCTGGGCCGGCCACCCGGTCGTGATCTCCTGCCCCGCGACGACGGCGATGCCCGCCTCCTCCCCGCGCCGCCGCGTCTCCTCCACCGCCGCCATCGTGTCGTGGTCTGTGACCGCGATCAGGTCCAGCCCGGCGCCTACCGCCGCGTCGACGAGCTCCTGCGGCTTCACCATGCCGTCGGACGCGTCCGTGTGGCAGTGAGGATCGGCAAACCGCATCAGTCGAAGATCGCGCGCATGAAATCAGCGGGCGCGAAGGGGGCCAGATCGTCGATGCCCTCACCGACCCCCGCCAGCTTGACTGGGACGTCGAGCTCCGACTCGATGGCGACGACCGCCCCGCCCTTGGCGGTGCTGTCCAGCTTGGCCAGCACGAGTCCGCTGATCGGGATCGCCTTCCCGAACTCGCGCGCCTGGGCCAGGTTGGTGAGCCCTATGACCGCGTCGAGCACGAGCAGCGACTCGTACGGCTCGTCGTCGAGCGCTTTGCTCGTCACGCGCCCGATCTTCGCCAGCTCTTCGAGGAGGTTGCGCTGGCTCTGCAGCCGCCCGGCGGTGTCGGCGATGACGACGTCGTGGCCGCGCCGGCGCGCGAGCTGGACGCCCTCGTAGACGACGCTCGCCGGGTCGGCGCCGGCCGAGCCTTCGAAATGATCGACGCCCGCCTTCTCCGCCCACATCACCATCTGCTCGATGCCTGCGGCGCGGTAGGTGTCGGCGGCGACCACGAGCGGTTTGCGGCCGTCGTTCTTGAGCCGGTGCGCCAGCTTTCCGGCCGTCGTCGTCTTCCCCGCCCCGTTCACGCCGTAGAAGAGGACGCACGCCGGGTTGCCTTCGAGCAAGAGATCGCGCGGCTTCGCGGACATGAGCGAGGTCGCGGTCTCGACCAGGGCCGCGAGAGCCTCCTCCCGCGTGCGCGGCGCGCGGCCGCGCACGGCGGCGGCGAGGCGGGCCGCCATTGCGGGTCCCACGTCGGCACCGACGAGAACCTCCTCGAGCTCCTCGTAGAAGCCTGCCGCCAGCGGCGGGCTGAGCGCGCGGACGCTTGCGGAGAACGCGCTCCGCGTCCGCTCACCGACCCGCTTCCAGAGAGTGCTCAGCCCGCCTGTAGCGTAGTCGCCGCCCTGGCCGCGGGTTTGCGGACGTCGTCCAGGCGTACGGAGACGAGATGCGACGAGCCGCTCTCGTCGAGGTGGATGCCGTAGAGCGTTGACGCGTACGACATCGTCACGTGGTTGTGCGTGATGACGAGGAACTGGCGCTGCGTCCCCAGCCGCGCGATCATCTGGCCGAAACGGTCGACGTTCGCGTCGTCGAGCGCGGCGTCGACCTCGTCGAGCACCGTGAACGGGCTGGGGTTGACCTCGTCGAGCGCGAGCACCAGGGCGAGGGCGGCGAGGGAGCGCTCCCCGGATGAAAGCAGCGTCACGTTCTGCAGACGCTTGCGTGGCGGCTGGACGAGGATCTCGACGCCACTGCGCGGCCCGTCGTCGCCGTCCGCATGGCGCAGCGTCGCCCGGCCGCCAGGGTTCAGCTCCGCGAAGTATTCGTGGAAGTTGGCGGCCACCGCGCCGAACACGGCCTCGTAGCGCGACTCCTCTTCCTGCCGCAGCTTGCCGATCAGCTCTTCGAGGTCGGCCCGCGCGGCGGTGATGTCGTCGAGCTGGGTGGCAAGGTTCTCGTACCGCTCCTCGAGCTCGCGGTACTCGGCTTCGGCCAGCGCGTTCGTCGGCCCGATCTCCTCCAGCCGGCGCTCCAGCGCCCGCATCTCGCGTTCGCGAGCCTTGCCGCCGGGCACCTCCTCGGGCGCCATGCCGTCCGGCATCCGCGACCGGATCTCGTCCATCCGCGCCTGGAGCAGCTCCGCCTCGCGGGCGATCAGGCCCAGGTTGCCTTCGAGGTTGCCGACGCGGAGCCTGGAATCGATACGCGCCTCCTCGAGCGTGACGAGCTTGCGCGCGCCCTCGGCCATCTCGGCCTCGTCCTCGGGCGATTCGCGCTCCGCCGAATCGAGCGCCACCTTCGCCGCGTCGGCCGCGGCCCGCAGCGCGGGCACAGCCGCCGTCGCGGTCTCGGCCGCACTTAACGCGCCGGCGAGCTGAGCCCTGCGCTCCTCCAGAGATACCGTGAGCCGGGTGACGTCCTCTGCGACGAGCGTGTTTTGGCGGCGCAGCGCGTCGATTCGTTCTCGCCAGCGCCGGCGGTCGAGCTCGCGCTGCTCTCGCATCGCGCGACGCTGCGCTGCTTCGCGACTGCTCTCTTCGAGCTCCTGGCTCAGCGCGGCCGCGCGGTCCGCCGCGGTGGCCGCGGCGGCCTCCAGCTCGGCGACCTTCGCCCTGAGCTCGCTTTCGGTGTGCCGCGCGGTGTCCAGCAGCCGCTCGGTCTCGCCCCTGCGCGACGCGGAGGCGGCGGCGGAGCGAAGCTCGGCAAGCCGGGCGCGGGCTGCGTCGACGCCGGCCGTCTCCGCCCGGAGCTGCGAGCGACGCTCCTCGAGGTCGGCGGAGCCGGCCGCGTCGAGGACTATCGCGCCGAGCACGCGGCGGGCCAGGAGGTCGTATCCCTCCCGAGCCCGGACGTGCTCGTAGAGCGAACCGGGCAAAGGCTCGAAGGAGTCGAGCGGGATGGCCGCCGCGCGGTCGAGCAGCGAACCGAGGACCGATTGGACGATCCCCTCGTACCCAGGTTGCGCGGCGATGACGTCGCGGAGCTTGAGCCCATCGTGACGGCGGAGCGCGTCGATGGCCCCGAGCTCTGCCTCGAGCGCCGTCAGGGCGACGAGATTGGCCTCCGCGGCGGGGATCTCCGCGGCGGCCGCCGCCGCGGCGCCGTCACGCTGCAGCTGCTCTTCGAGGAACTCGCGCCGCACCCGCGCCGCCTCGAGCGACGAGGCTGCCGCCATGGCGGCGTGACGCGCACGCTCGGCGGCGTCACGGGCGTGCCGCGCAGGCGCCGGATCGGGTTGCTCGATCGGGCCCTCGGGCTCCGCCGGCGCCTGGGTCGAGGCCTCTGCCTCGCCGAGCTCGGACGCAAGCTGCGCGCGCAGGGCGGCGGCCGCGTCGAGGAGCGCGCTGGTCTCGGCCTCGGACCGTTTCGCGGCCTCAGCGGCGGCGCCGCGGCTGCCGGCGCGCTCCTCGGCCAGCTGGAGCTTGTGCTCGGCATCGGACAGCTGGAGCCGGAGCTGGCCGAGCGTACGCTGCCGTGCCAGGCGCCGGTCCTGCGCCGACTGCATCTCAGCGCGGCCCTGCTGGAACTCGGTCTCGGCGATCAGGGCCTGCTCGCGGGCCTCGACCAGCCGCCGCTCGAGCGACTGCTGCTGTGACGTGGCCTTGCGGTGGGCGTCTCGCGCCTCCCGCCACTCCTCCCACACGATGCTGCCCTTGAGCAGCTCGAGGCGCTGCACGGCCTCGGCCGCCTCCCGGGCCGCCGCCGCCTGCGCGCGA
The DNA here is from genome assembly GCA_964461175.1 of uncultured Actinomycetes bacterium. Taxonomy (GTDB): domain Bacteria; phylum Chloroflexota; class Dormibacteria; order Dormibacterales; family Dormibacteraceae; genus 40CM-4-65-16. The sequence goes on from CAYWTI010000138.1 coordinate 14,057, forward strand.
AGCGTCTCGAGCCGGGGCGTCAGCTCCTGGCGGAGGTCCTCGAGCCGGAGGAGGTTGGCGGCGAGCTCCTGCAGCTTATGGAGCGCCTCCTGCCGTTGCTGCTTGACGCCACGAACCTGCGCGGCTTCCTCGAGGAGCTGCCTGCGCTCGGCCGGCGAGCACACGACGATGTGCTCGATGTCGTGCTGGTCGATGATCGCGTAGGAGTCGACGGTCAGTCCCGTGCTAGCGAGGAGGTGCAGCAGATCGCGGCGCCTGACCCGTGTGCCGTTGAGGAAGTAGTCCGACTCGCCGTCGCGCTCGATGCGGCGCTCGATCGCGACCTCGTGATAGTCGACGGGCAGGCGACCGGCGCTGTTGTCGAAGACCAGCGTCACCTGGGCGAACGAGGCGCGCGAGCGGCGCTCGCCGCCGGCGTAGATGACCTCCTCCATCTTCTTGCCACGCAGGTCTTTGGCCTGGCCCGAGCCAAGGACCCACTTGATGGAGTCGACGATGTTCGTCTTGCCCGAACCGTTCGGGCCGACGATGGCGGTCACGCCGCCGTCGAACTGGATCTCGGTCTGCCGGGCAAAGGTTTTGAAGCCCAGCAATTGCAGGGACTTGAGGAACAAGACTGGCGCGGAGAGTAGCAGAAGGCCTTCCCCTCCGCCAAGTGCCCGCCTCCTGCTGGGCCGGGCCCGCCTGGGAGGTGGGTTTTAGTCGATCGGCTCGCCGAACTGACGGCTGCGCGGCGGCTCGGTGGCCGCCTGCAGCGGCACGATCTCGGCCGGCGGCATGGGCGATCCCGTTTCTGCATCCGGATCGGGTGCTGCGTCCGGCGCAGCGACGGCGGCCCCGGTCGCGGTCTTTGGCTCGCGCTTGGGGCGTGGCGCGCGTCGGGCTCTCGGCGCCCGCGCGGGTTTGGCGGCGACCGCCAGCGTCGCGGCGGGCGGCGCGGCCCCGAGGGCTTCGAGCGCCGCGCGTGCGGCGTCCTGCTCAGCCTCCTGCTTGCTCGCGCCGTGCCCCGTGCCGAGCGGCTCCGCGCCGGCGAAGACGACCGAGGTGTACTCGCGCCGATTGCCGACCCGCGCGCCCTCGCTGTCGTACACCGGCGTCGACCCGAACCGCTCCTGCGCGACCTGCTGCAGGCGGCCCTTGAAGTTCTCGTCGCGCACCGGTGCCGGCAGCGTGCGGTAGCGATTGAGGTAGTAGTGGTAGGCGGCGTCGTAGCCGGCGTCGAGAAAGACAGCCCCGAGCACGGCCTCGAACGCGTTTGCGAGCAGCGACTTCAGGCTGCGCCCGCCACCCTTCGCGATCCCCTTGCCGAGGTAGAGGTACGAGCCGAGGTCGAGCTCTTCGGCGAGCTGGGCGAGCGTGTTCGTGTTCACCATCGCCGAGCGTGTCTGCGTCAGCTCGCCTTCGGTCGCGCCGGGGTGATGCTTGTACAGGTACTCGGCCGCGATCAGCTGCAGAACCGCGTCGCCCAGGTACTCGAGCCGCTCGTTGTCGCGTGGCGACACCGACGGGGTCTCGTTCGCGAAAGACGAATGCGTGACCGCCTCGAGCAGGAGCCCGGGGTCGCGGAAATGTATCCCGATCTTCTGTTGGAGCTGCTGAAGGGACTGCGCGAGAGGGACGGTCTGAACTTGTGCTATGAGCCGGCCTTCTCCTGGATGTACTCCCACGCCTGGCCGACCGTCGTGATCTTCTCCGCGTCCTCGTCGGGGATCTCGAGCCCGGTGTTCTCTTCGAACGCGTAGATCAGCTCGACGAGGTCGAGGGAGTCGGCGTTCAAGTCTTCCTGGAACGACGCATCCATGGTCACCTGCTCCGGCTCGCAGCCGAGACGCTCGACGATGATGTTCTTGAAGTCCTCGAAGCTCAGCTTTTGAGTTTCCATACGCGGTCTACTCTATCGCAAGCTCGGAAACTGCCGTGGGCGCACCGACGGCGATCGCGGTGCTGCCGGGCGCCAGCTCGCGCATCATCCCCGTCAGCGCGCGTTTCGGTCCGACCTCGATGAAGGTGTCGCATCCCGCCTCGACCAGCGCGCCGACGCACATCGACCACCGCACCGGCGAGCGCAGCTGCATCTCCATGACGTGTGGGATGCGATCGCCGCCCTGGTGTGGCCTGCCGGTGAGGTTGGCCATCACCGGCACCCGAGGCGCGCGCCACTCGATCCGGTCCAGCGCCGCGCGCAGCCGCTCGGCGGCTGGCGCCATCAGCGGCGTGTGGAAGGCCGCGCTGACGTTGAGCGGCACCACGCGCTTGGCCCCGGCGGCCTGCAGAGCGCTGGTCGCCGCCGCGAGGCCGTCCGTGGTCCCGGCGATGACCGTCTGCGTCGGCGTGTTGTAGTTCGCCGGCCACGCGCCCGCGATCCCATCCAACGCCCTCTCCACCGCCGCCGTGTCGAGCCCGAGCACAGCCGCCATCGAGCTCGTGCCGGCGGGCGCGGCGTCGGCCATGGCGCGCCCGCGGTCGACGACCGCACGGATGACGTCCGCCGGTTCAACGGCGCCCGCGGCGGCGAGCGCGGCGTACTCGCCGACCGAGTGTCCGGCGGTCGCGGCCGGCTCGATGCCGCGGCGGCGCAGCAGGAGAGTCAGGGCGACGCCGGCGAAGCAGAGCGCCGGCTGCGCATTCTGGGTCAGCCGGAGCTCGTCGTCATCCGCCTGAGTCAGGAGGTGACGGAGGTCGATCGCGGCGGCGGCGGCGCAGCGGTCGCAGAGGGATGAGATCTCCTCGTCCTCGAGAAGGCCGGTTCCCATCCCGGGCTGCTGGGAGCCCTGGCCTGGGAACAGGAAGGCGACACGAGCCGCTGTCGCCTACTCCTTTGCTTTAATGACTTCGCGGCCCGCGTACTGACCGCAGTTCGGGCACACGGCGTGGGGCCGGCGCGGGTGCTTGCAGTTCGGGCACGGCTGGATCTGGACCAGCGCGAGCGCGAGGTGCGAGCGGCGGCGACCCTTCTTCGACTTCGACAGCTTGACCTTGGGAAGTGCCATGGGACCCGCGAATTCTACGGGATGCTGGGGTGCCGCCACCGAAGCCCCTTGCATCTTCGGCGGGCCTCGGTGTCGAGACCCCTAGGAACCGACCGTCTGGTCCACCGGCTCGGCCTCGGCGGGTTGATTCGCCTGCAGCGCTTCGGCCCCACGGCGCACGGTCGCGAGCGTTCGCGTGAGGTGCGCCTCGAGCTGTTGCAGCTGCTCGAGGGCATACCGCTCGGCCTCGTGGATCATCTGATCGGACTTCGCCTGCGCGTCCTTGACGACCTGCGCGGCGTGGCGCTCCGCGCGGCGCAGGACCTCGTGCTCGGACGCGATCTCCTCGGCTCTCTCGTTCGCGCGCGACATCGTGCGGGCCGCCTCGGCGTGAGCCTCGCTGATGATCCGCTGCTGCTCCGAGACGGTCCAGTTCGCCTGCTTGATCTCGTCCGGGAGGTTGAAGCTGATCTGGTCGATCAGCTCCATCATCTCGTCCTCGTTGACCATCACCTGCGTCGAAAGCGGCACGTGACGTGCGTTCTGGATCAGGTACTGCATCCGGTCCAGCAGCTCGTTGACCTTTATCGGAACTTCTCCTTCAGCGCTCTCGCCACCGCGGGCGGGACGAGGTCAGAGACCTTGCCGCCATAGCTCGCGATGTCCTTCAAGATACTTGAGGACACGAAGATGTGCGTGAAGCTCGACATCAGGAACACCGTGTGCACATCCGGTGCGAGCTTGCGGTTCATCAACGCCTGCTGCAGCTCGGCGTCGAAGTCGGAGTAAGCGCGCAACCCCTTGACGAGCGTGCGCGCGCCGCGAGCGCGGGCGTACTCGACCGTCAGGCCTGTGAACGTCGCGACCTCGGCGCGTTCGCGTCCATTCAGCGACGCGCGGATCAGCTCGACCCTCTCCTCGACCGTGAACAGGGGCTGCCGCTTGTCCGGGTTCGCGGCGACCGCGACTATGACCTTGTCGAAGATGCCCAGGGCTCGGTCGACGACGTCCAGGTGCCCGTTCGTGAACGGGTCGAAGCTGCCGGGGTAGACGGCGACCTTCGAGTTCGCCGGCTGGTTGACGTTGCGGGCCATCAGGCGCGCAGCACCGAGACGATCGTGTCGCCGTAGCGGCGCTGCCGGTCGAGCGCGAGCCGCGCGAGCTCTGGCGGGGACTGTCGCTTCGAGTGCTCGGCCAGGACGGTGACGCCCGCCGGCGCTTCGCGGTCGAGCACGCGCAGCGCCCTGTCGAGCACCACGTCGTCATACGGTGGATCGAGGAACACGATTCGCGCCTCCCGGACGGCGCCCGGCGATGCCTCGAGCCACCGGACCACATCGGCACGGACCACGTGCGCGCGCTCCTTGAAGCCGAGGGCGTCCAAGTTCTGGCGCAGGATAGCAAGACCGCGCGGCTGCTGATCGACGAACGTGACGTGCTCGGCGCCTCGCGACAGGGCCTCGATCCCGAGCGCGCCCGAGCCCGCGAAGAGGTCGAGCACGTGGACGCCCTCGATGCCGGCGCCGACCATGTTGAAGATCGCCTGCTTGACCATTCCCTGCGTCGGCCGGATGTTCTTCGGCGCCTTGAGGCGGCGACCGCGCGCCTCACCTCCGGCCACCCGCAGGCGCGTCATCCGAGCACGCGGATCCGGTTGTCGTCGCGCATGACGCCGATGCGCTGGCCGAGCTTGAAGCGGCGCGCCTTGCCGGGCGGCACGGCGATCAGCAAACCGCCGCTCGTCTGCGCGTCGCACAGCATCAGCTGCTCGGTCTCGCCGAGGTTGCCCCACTCCGCGCGACCGCGGTACGCCGCGTGGTTGCGCCGCGATCCGTCGGGGAACAGGTCGCGCTCCGCGAGGTTGCCGGCGCCCTTGAGGAAAGGCACGCTCGCGAACTCGACGTCGGCCCCGCCGTGCAGGTTCGCCAGGTGGCCGATGAGCCCGTAGCCCGTGACGTCGGTCGCCGCCGTCGCGCCGGCCTTGACCATCGCCTCGGAGGCGGCGCGATTCAGCGTGCTCATCACCGCGATCGCCTCCGCCTCGACGTCCGGAGGGCACAGGCCGCGCTTGATCGCCGTCGCCACCAGACCGGAGCCGAGCGGTTTGGTGAGGAACAGGACGTCGCCGGCACCCGCCCCTTCGTGGCCGATCAGCCGCCGGGGGTCGACCTCGCCGATCACCGCGTAGCCGAACTTCGGCTCGTCATCGTCGACGGAGTGGCCGCCGACGACCGGCACGCCGGCCTCGGCCAGCTTGGCCGCGCCTCCGGCGACGATCTTCTCCAGCAGGCCGGTGCCGAGCCGGCCGCGAGGAAACGCGGTGATGCTGAGCGCGAACAAAGGCCGCGCACCGACCGCGTACACATCGCTCACCGCGTTGGCGGCTGCGATCGCCCCGTACGCGTAGGGGTCGTCGACGATCGGCGTGAAGAAATCGACCGTCGCCACGAGGGCGCGATTGGCCGCGATGCGATAGACCGCCGCGTCGTCGCGAGCGGCCGCATGCGTCAGCACGTTGGGGTCGACGATCGGGGGCAGCGCCCCGAGAACCTGCCCTAGCTCCACCGGGCTGAGCTTGCAGGCTCAACCGGCCCCGTGGCTGTACTCCGTCAACCGCAGCGGCGAAAGCTGCTCCATGTCATCGCTAGTATCGGCGGGTGCCTCTCGTGTTCGCCGCGATCGCGCCGCACGGCGGGATCACGATCGCCGAAGCGTGCGCGCCCGACGAGCGCGACGTCGCCGCCAGGACCCGGGCCGGCATGGAAGAGCTCGGCCGCCGTTTCGATGCGGCGAAGCCGGAGGTCGCAGTCGTCGCCACGCCGCACAACGTCCACATCGCGAACGCGTTTGGAGTGGTCGTGGCCGCCCGAGTCGCGGGCCGGCTCGACGGCACGGCGCTGGAGCTGGACGTGCCCTCGCCGACCGACCTTGCCTGGGAGCTCGTCACCGCGATCGCGGAGGCCGGCCTGTCGGTCGCGGCCGTGAGCTTCGGGTCCAACGATCCGGCCACCGCCGTCGCGCCGATGGACTGGGGCGTGCTCATCCCGCTGTGGTTCATGGGCGGGCGCGCCGACCCGCCCGTAAAGACGATCGTCGTGACGCCCGCGCGCGACCTGTCGGCGAGCGACCACGTCACGGCCGGCGCCGCGATCGCCGGTGCGGCTGCACGCAGCGACTCGCGCATCGCGTTCATCGCCAGCGCGGACCACGGTCACGCACACATGGCCTCCGGACCTTATGGCTTCGACCCCAAGGCCGCCGAGTACGACGCGCTCGTGACGGAGCTGGTTCGCTCGAACCGGCTCGAGGCGCTGCTCGACATCCCCGCCGCGACCGTGGAGAGCGCCAAGGCCGACAGCTGGTGGCAGATGCTCTTGCTCCACGGCGCGACGGCGGGCTGGCGAGGCGCGCTGCTCAGCTACGAGGCACCCACGTACTTCGGCATGCTGACCGCGGCGTACGAGCCGCCCGATTAGCTAGCTGATCGAGGTCAGCTCGAGCCGGCGCGCAGCCGCGGCGCGCAGCGCGGGGAAAGTCTCGAGGGACGGATCGACCGCGACCATGCGCTCGACCTCGGCCCGCGTCTCGTCGAGCAGCGCGGGGCTTCGCAGCGCCTCCATGGCCGCATCGGTAAGACCGTGCTGGCGCGGGCCCATGAGCTCGCCGATCCCGCGCCGCTCCATGTCCGCGCGTGCGAGCGCGAAGCCGTCGTGGGTGCTCGCCACGAGGTGCAGGCGCTCCAGCGCCACTTCCGACGGATCGTCGGCGAGCAAAAGGCAGTAGCTCTTCGCGGCGCCACGGCCGACGCGGCCGCGGAACTGGTGCAGCTGCGCGAGGCCGAAGCGGTCCGCGCCCTCGATCATCATCACCGTCGCGTTCGGCACGTCGACGCCGACCTCGACCACGGCGGTGGCGACCAGGACCTGGATATCACCGGCGACGAAGCTGCGCATCACCTCGTCCTTGTCCTTCAGCCGGCCGTGCACGAGGCCGAGGCGAAATTCGGGAAAGACCTCCCTCTGCAGGCGCTCCGCCTCGGCGGTCGCCGACCGCGCGGCGAGCGTCTCCGACTCCTCGATCAGCGGGCAGATCACGAACGCCTGCCGGCCCTGCGCCACCTCGCGGCGGACGACATCGTAGGCGCGGCTCCGCTCGGCGGGATCGATGACCTCGGTCTCCACTGGCGTCCGGCCTGGCGGCATCTCGTTGAGCACCGACACCGCCATCTCGCCGTACAGTGCGAGCGCGAGCGTGCGCGGGATCGGCGTCGCAGTCATGGCGAGGAAGTGCGGCCGCCCGCGGCCCTTGGCGCGAAGCAGCTCGCGCTGCCGGGTGCCGAAGCGATGCTGCTCGTCCACGACGGCGAGGCCGAGGTCGGCGAACTCGACGTCGTCCTCGATCAGCGCGTGCGTGCCGACCACCAGCGCGCAGTGCCCCGACGCCGCGGCCGCGCGTACGCGCCTGCGCTCGGGCGCCGACTGTCCGCTGACGAGGAGCTCGACCGTCAGGCCCGGGAAGCTGTCCTCCAGATAACTTCGAAAACGGACCAGGTGCTGGCGGGCGAGGATCTCGGTCGGCGCCATCACGACCGACTGCATGCCCGCCGCGTGCGCCATCGCCGCCGCCGCCGCCGCGACTGCGGTCTTGCCCGAGCCGACGTCGCCGTTGAGCAGCCGGTTCATCGGCACGGCCAGCGCCATGTCCTTGAACGTCTCCCAAGTCGCGCGCCGCTGTGCGTTCGTGAGCTCGAAGCCGACGCCGGCCTTGAACGCGTCGATCACCTCCTGCCGGTAAGGGATCGGCGTCGCCGGCTCCGAGGCGATGCTGGCGCGCAGCAGCGCGAATGCCGCCTGGAGCTCGAAGAGCTCGGCGAAGGCCATGCGCCGCTTCGCCTCGGCGAAGTCCTGCTCCGTCTCGGGCTTGTGCCCGCGCCGGATCGCCTCGGCGACAGGGAGCAGGCGGTTCCGTTCCCTGACGTCGTCCGGAAGCACCTCTTCGACCCGATCCGCGAGCGGAAGCGCCGCCTCGACCCAGCGTGCGATCTTGCGCGAGCTCAGGCCCTCGACCAGGTGGTACTTCGGCATCAGGCCGCCGATCTGCGCCGGCTTGGCGTCCTCGCCGGCCTCAAGCCGCTCCCAGTGCGGGTTCTGCATCTGCAGGGCGCCGCCGTAGCGAGCGGCCTTGACGGTGCCGGCCACGGCGATTCGATCGCCGCGATGCAGGTTGGCCGCGACGTACGGCATGTTGAACCAGACAAGCCGCAGCGGCGCGCCGCTGTCGTCGCGGATCGTCGCCTCGGTCAGCTTGATGCGGCGGCGCAGCGACTGCTTGGCGTTGATCGCCGACACCGTGCCGACGACGGTCGCGGGCCGGCCGTCGGTCAGCGCTTCGACCGCCGACGGCGCGCCGTACGTCTCCCAGTCGAACGGCAGCGTGAGGAGAAGGTCGCGCACGGTCGCGATGCCGAGCCTCGCCAGCCGCTTGCCGTCTGGGGCCGTGACCTTGGGAAGCGCGGTGACCGGGGCGTCGAGAGTGTGCGGAAGGACCAGGACCGGCATGCTGCTCCCACTAATAATGGATTTGGTGTCCAGCGGTCTTTACAGCGAGGAGTCGGTGACCCGGCGAGTGAACCGCGAGAACGTGCTCTTGCTCGGCGGGGGCCGCGCGCTCCTGATGCAGCTGGCGCACCCTTCCGTCGCCGCCGGAGTGGACGAGCACTCGGACTTCCGGCACCGGCCCGTTTATCGGCTCCGGCGCACGGTCCGGCTGACGATGGCGATCGTTTTCGGCGACCGCGAGACGGCGATGGCGGCCGCTCGCGCGGTCAACCAGGCGCACGCAAACGTCCGCGGCGCCGGCTACCACGCGATGGACCCGGACCTGCTGCTCTGGGTGCACGCCACCCTCGTCGACTCGGCGCTGCTGACGTACGAGACGTTCGTCCACCCGCTGCCGGCGCGCGAGCGCGAGCAGTTCTACCAGGAGTCGAAGCTCCTGGGCTCGCTGCTGGGAATTCCCGAGGACCGCTTCCCCGAGGGCATCCGCGACTTCCACGCCTACATCGAACGCATGCTGGCGGACGGGACGGTTCGGGTCAGCCCGCAGGCGCTGGAGCTCGGGAGGCTGGTCGTGCGGCCGCGGGTGCTCCGCCTGCCCGGACCCCTGTTCGTTCCCCTGGAGATCGTCACCACCGGTCTTCTGCCGCCGGCGCTTCGCGAGCAGTACGGCCTGGCCTGGAATCGTCCGCAGCAGCGGCTCTACCGCCTCGCGCTGCGCGCGGTGCCTCGGATCGTCGCGGTCACGCCGCCAGTGCTGCGCGTGTGGCCGCTCCCCGGCCGGAGCATACCGCTCGGCTGGGCGACTACTTCTTGAGGTAGACCAGGCCCAGCGCTTTCGGGCCGGTGTGCGTGCCGAGAACGCAGCCGATCTGCCCGACCGGCACATCCATCCCCGGCAGCTCATTGCGCAACTGCGCAGCGATCTCGTTCGCCTCGTCGGGCGCCTCCGCGTGCATCACCGCGACCGTCTCTACCGGCATCTCGCCGCGGAAGAACTCGACCATGCGCGGGATCGCCCGCGACCGCGTGCGCACGCGGTCGACCGACTTGATCTCCCTGTCGGCGACCAGGAGCAGCGGCTTCAGGTCGAGCATCGTGCCGATCATGGCCTGGGCGCGGCTTACCCTGCCCCCCATCTCCACGTACCGGAGCGTGTCGAGGAGCGCAAGCACGCGCGTCTTCGGCACCCGCTTGCGAACCTCCTCCGTGGCCTGCTCGAGCGTGGTGCACTCCGCCGCCACACGGCACAGGAACGCGATGGGCATCGACACCGTCTGGCTGTCGATCACCTCGACGCGGAATCCGTCGACCGACGACGCGCCCACGCGCGCGGCTTCGGCCGTCGCCGACAGCTGCTCGCCGATGTGGATGGAGATGCAGCCGTCGTGGTCCTTGGCGAGGCGGCGGTACGCCTCCGCGAACTCTCCCGGCGAGGGCGCCGATGTCGTCGGCAGCGTGGACGAAGCAGCCAGGCGGGCGAAGAACTGCTCGTCGGTCATGTCGACCCGATCGCGGAACGACTCCTTTCCGAACAGCACCTTGAGGGGCACGACCTCGATCCCGTAACGCTCGCGCCAGTCGGCCGGCAGGTCGGCCGTCGAGTCGGTGACGATAGCGAAGGAGCGGCTCAACGGCGAGCGCTTACTCGACCGAGAGGATGAACGGGTAGTGCTCCTGGCCGCCCTGCTGGACCTCGACCTCGAGGCGGGGGTAGCTCGAGCGGATCTCGGACTCGAGGCGCGACAGCTCCGCGTCCGTCGCCTGCTCGCCGCGGTACACGGTCACCAGCTCGTACCCGTCCGGGCCGAGCTTTCCCAGCGCCTGCTTCACGACGTCCGCGTAATCGGCGCCCGCAAACTCGAGGCGGTCGTTGATCAGGCCGATCACGTCGCCCTTCCTGACACGCAGGCCGTTGGAGCGCGTATCGCGAACCGCGTGCGTCACCTCGATCGTCTGCACGCGTTCCGCTTCGGCCCGCATGGCCCGGATGTTGTCGGCCGCGCTGCCCTCCGGGCGGAAAGCGACGACGGCCGAGACGCCCTGGGGGACGCTGTGCGTCTCGACGACGTGGACCTTCTTCTTCGTCAGGCCGACGACCTGCTTCGCCGCCGCGACGACGTTGCCGTTGTTGGGGAGGAGCACGACCTCGTCGTAAGGCACCGACTCGATGGCGGTGAGCATGTCCTGCGTGCTCGGGTTCATCGTCTGGCCGCCCTCGATGATGGCGTCGACGCCCAGGCCCCGGAAGATGTCGACGAGCCCGCGACCCGCCACCACGGCGACGATTCCGACGCCGTTCGGCCTGACCGGGGCGGCGGCGTTCGCCGGGCCGGACTCGGTCTCGAGGATGCGGCGGTGCTGCGTCGACATATCGCCGACGTTGAGCTTCAAGAGCCTGCCGTAGCCGCCGGCCAGGTTGATGACGCGGGTCGGGTCGTCGGTGTGGACATGAACCTTGACGAGCTCCGGCTCGCCCACGACGAGCACGGAGTTGCCGAGGACCTCGATCTGGTTGCGGATGAGCTCCGTGTCGAGGTTGGTGCCCTCGATCAGGAACTCGGTGCAGTAGCCCCAACCGCCCTCGGGCAGGTCGAGCGCGATCTGCGCGGCGGGGATCGCCGGCTTCTTAGCGCCGGCAAGCGCGGGAAGGGCCGCGTCGAAGTCCTCGAACGACTTCAGCATGCCTTCGAGGATCAGCTGCAGGCCGAAGCCGCCGGCGTCCACGACGCCCGCGTCGCGAAGGATCTGGAGCTGGCTCGGCGTCTTCTGCACGGCCGCGCGCGCCCCCGCAGCGGCGGCCGCGATCACGCGCGGCACGGTTGCATCGGCCGCGGCGGCGGCGGTCGCGGCGGCGCGCCCCGCCTCACGGGCGACCGTGAGGATCGTGCCCTCGGTCGGCTTGTTGACCGCGCGATAGGCGGCGTTGGCGGCCTCCTCGAACGCGGCCGCGAGCTCGGCCGGCGTGAGCGACGACTTGCCTTCGACCGCGCGCGCGAATCCGCGGAAGATCTGGGACAGGATCACGCCCGAGTTGCCACGCGCACCCATCAGGCTGCCGTGCGACGCGAGCTTGGCGATCTTGCTCACCTCGGCGGCGTTCGACTCCTTCACGTCCTCGACCGCCGACTGCAGGGTGAGCAGCATGTTCGTGCCGGTGTCGCCGTCGGGGACCGGGAACACGTTCAGGCGGTTGACCTCCTCGTGGTTGCCGGCGAGCCAGCTCAGGCTGCCGAGCAGCGCTCGCTTGAACAGAGGGCCATCGACGCCCACGGCTTTGGTCGTCGCCAATTGGCTCAGCGGCTCTCTTCGCGAACGCCCTGGACGTTGACGTTGACCCTGACGACGGGCACGTTGACCGACCGCTCGACCTCGAACTTCACGGTCTCCTGGAGGTTGTGCGCGACCTCGGAGATCCTGATCCCGTACTGCACGATCACGTAGACGTCGATGACCAGGCCCTCGTCGGTCTGGACGACGTCGACGCCCTTGTCGACGTGCTCGCGGCGGAGCAGCTCGGCGAAGCCGTCGCGGAGGCCCCGCCCCGCCATGCCGCTGATGCCGTAGCAGCGCGTCGCGGCGTGTCCCGCGATGGCGGCCACGGCCGAGGGGAAGACTTCGATCCTGCCCCACTGCTTGGACTGGATGAGGGCGGTGGTGGTTTTAGAGGCCATCAGAGGGCTCATGGTACAATTCGGCTCCGCGCCCAAGCGTTCGCTGTGCCGGTGCGCGCCGAATCCCAGCCGAAAGGAAACACTCATGGCCAAGCAGTGCGCGATCTGCGGCAAGACGCCCCAGTACGGACATCACGTCAGCCACGCCAAGAACCGGGTCAACCGGAGGTTCATGCCCAACCTCCAGATGGGCCGGGTCACGGTCTCGGGCAAGACGTTCCGCGCGCGGGTCTGCACGCGCTGCCTGAGGACCTACTCGGTCTAGAACTCCAACGCGTGGACCTCGCCCAGGCGGTCGAGGTCCTTGCGCAGGGCGCTCCAGACCCGCTGCTGCGCCTCGGTCGCGGGAACGAACGTCGCCGGATCGTCGACGTCTCTCGCCAGCTCGGGGCGCTCGACCATCTCGGCGAACAGCAGCGTCCACGCTCGCGGCACGACCTCGCGGACGGCGTAGCCGCCGCCCCCCAGAGCCAGCCACCGGCCCTCGCACAGCTCGTGCGCCAGCTCGTGAAACACCCGGCCGACGCGCGGCCAGATCCGGGTCGTCCCGGCGAGGTGCGCGAGCGGGTCGAGGTAGTGGGAGTCGCACCCGTCCTGGGTGACCAGCACCGTCGGCTTGAACCGGCGCAGCAGCGCGGGCACGACCCGCTCGAAGGCGAACAGCCACGGCTCGTCCCACGTGTAGGGCATGAACGGCATGTTCGCGGCCGAACCCCTGCCGCGCCCCACGCCCGCGTCCTGCGGAAACCCCGTGCCGGGGAACAGCCAGTGGCCGCTCTCGTGGAGGCTGATCGTGAGCACATCGGGGTCGCTCTGGAAGATCTCCTCCACCCCATCGCCGTGATGTACATCCACGTCGATGTACGCGACGCGATGGCCCTCGTTCTTCAGCCACTGGCACGCGATCGCGGCGTCGTTGTACGTGCAGAACCCGGACGCGCGGTCGCGGTGGGCATGGTGGAGGCCGCCTGACGGGCTGAAGACGTGCAGCGCGCCGCCGCCGGCGATCTGCTCCGCTGCGACGAGCGACGCTCCGACGACGAGCGCGGTGCCCTCGTGCAGCTCGCCCGAGATGGGGTTGTCCGCGGAAGCGAAACCCGCGGCGTCGACGGCGTGCATCGGGACTTGCGGGCGCCGCGCCGGGTCGCTGAGCATCCGCACCAGCTCGATGTACTCGCGCGAATGCACGAGCGCGATCTCGTCGATCGTGGCGGCGCGCGGTGGCAGGAGGTGGCAGTGCTCCATCAGCCCGGTCGAACGGATCAGGTCGACGGCGAGCTGGACCCGGATCGGCTGCAGCGGGTGCTCGTCGGAAAGGTGGTGCTTCATCAGCGCGTCGCCGTAGACGAGCGCAACCGGGCCCGACACGGCAACTTACGCTAACGGTTCGCGATGGCGGAGCTCTTCGAGTCGGTGCCGAACTTCTCCGAGGGCCGCGATCCCGACGTCATCGCGGCCCTCGGCAGGACCGCGCGCAAAGCGCACTTCCTCGACGAGGACGCCGACCCCGACCACAACCGTCTAGTCATCTCCATCGCGGGGCCGCAGAAAGTCCTCGCGGACGGCCTCCTCGCGACGGTCGGACAAGCGGTCGAGCTCATCGACCTGCGCAAGCACAGCGGCGCCCACCCGCGCGTCGGGGCGGCCGATGTGGTGCCGATCATCCCGCTCGCGAACACGACGCTCGAACGCTGCCGCGACCTCGCGCGCGAGGTCGGCGCCCGTATCTGGGACGAGCTCAAGGTGCCGGTCTACTTCTATGGGCACGGCGAACGCTGGCGCCTCGCCGACATCCGGTCGGGACGCGCGACGCCTGACGTCGGCGGTCCCGCGGTTCATCCCACGGCGGGTGCGGTGTGCGTCGGTGCACGCGCCCCGCTCCTCGCGTTCAACGTCATCCTCTACGGCGTCGACCTCGTCGGCGCGCGGGCGCTGGCGAAGTCGATCCGCGAGTCGGCAGCCGGCCTCCGCGGCGTGCAGGCGCTGGCCTTCGCGCTCTCGGGCGACCGCGTCCAGCTGTCCATGAACCTTTTCCGCCTCGACGAGACGACGCCGTCACAGGTGATCGCCGAGCTCGAGCGCCGCGGCGTCGCCCTGGGTGCCCAGGAGGTCGTCGGCCTGTGCCCGGCGGTCGCCGCCAACGCCGCCGCCGCGCACCGCATCCTCGAGGGCAGGCTCGCGGCGGTCGGGGCGTCGATCGCCCTGCGGCACGCGGAGGCTGCGGGCGACGATGAGCGCCGGGCGCTCGCCCGCCGGTTGTCCCAGGCCGCCGACTCGCTGCGCGACCTCGAGGTCGACCAGGACGAGCTGCTCGCTGCCGCGGAGAAGTCGGCGGCGCTCGTCCCTGTCCTGAGGGCGGGAGGCGTCCTCGACGACGAGGCGGAGACCTACCTGCGCACGGCCGCGCACGGGCTGGCGGCGGCGGTCAGCGATCCGACGCGCGCGCTTTACCCGCTCAGGATTGCGGCGTTGGAGATGACCCTGACGAATCGACCGTGACCGTGCACGCGCCGCCGTTGACACGGATGTCGTAGGCCGGGTCGCCGTTTGGGTTCGCCGGCGTGAACGTGAGATGGCCGATCGCGTGCTGCGCCTGGCCGTCGACGGTCAGCGAGACCGCACCACCGGACACCTCGACCGTGCTGATCACTCCGGCCGGGCGGTGAACGTTGACGGTCAGCGCGCCGCCGTTGACCGTGACCGGCACGCTCGCCGACGGCTGGCCGAGCGTGATGTCGTCGCGACTCGCCCCCGTGTTGATCGTGATCTGCGTCACGTGCGCGCTGCCGAGGTCGAGGTGGTCGGTGGCCGCGCCGCTGTCCTCGTGGATCGCCCAGGGTATCGACGGATTGAGGTCGATCTTGAGGTTGAACCGGCGGCTCTGGAAGAAGAGCGTGTTCGACGTCGACTGCGAGATCCTCAGCGCGCCGCTCGAGCGGTCGAGCTCGACTTTCGGCTGAGGACCCGTGTAGTCGATGTGCGCGCGATACAGATCGGATCCCACGGAGGTGTCGGCGCTGACGTCGATCGTCGCCGAGCCCGCGGCCACCTCCAGCGACGCCTGGTCGATGTTCCCCAGGTCGGCCGACGAGTCCATCGAGTGTGCCTGCGCCGGGTTCGGCGCAGCGGTGACGTAGACGGCGGCGGCGACGATGGCGAGGATGACGACCAGCGCCGCGGCCACGTCCCCGGCCACGCCGTGGACCGTCCGGCGGAGGATCAGCTCGAGGCCGACGACGACGAGGATCAGCGGCCACAGGTTGACCAGCTCGCCGAGCCGGTCGACCGAGATCTGACCGGTGTTGACCAGCAGCGCGAGGAGGCCGACCAGGATGATCAGCGCCGGCCAGAAGAAGCTTCTGTAGCGGTAGGTGTAGCGCACGCCGGTCAGCGCGCCGTCACGTCGACGTTCAGCGCACCGCCGGACACCGTGACGTCGTAGCGGTCCGGCGCGGCGTCGAACCCGTCCGACCTCCAGCTCTTCGTCCCGAGGCCGTCCTGCCGCGAACCGTCGGCGTGCAGCTGGACCGCTCCGCCGGACGCCTGGACGCGGACCGCGACGCCCGCGGGACGGACGAAGTTCACCGTCAGCGCGCCACCCTCGACGCGCACCGGGACGGTGCCCTTCGGCCGGCCGAGCATGACGTCGATGCGGCTCGCACCCGTCCGGCAGGTGAACTCGCCAACGGTGGTCGATGAGAGATCGAAGTCACCGCGGATGGCGCCGGTGCTACAGCTCACGTCCCACGGGATCGCGTTGGAAAGCTTCGCGTCGATGTGCAGACGACGCGCGCCCATGAACATGTCGACGCGCTGACTGATGCGCAACGTGCCTGTCGTGCGGTCGAGCTTCACGTCGGGAGGCGTGCCGGCGTGCTCGATGTGGACCCGGTACAGCTGCTCGTCGAGGGCCTCGGACCGGACGTCGATCTGCGCCGCGCCCACCGCGATCTCGAGCCGCGCCTTCTCGAGGCCGTCCCGGGGCTCCGCGCTGTCGACGTCGGCCGACGCGCCGCCCGGGCCGACCCGGGCGAGCAGGAGCCACACGCCGACGGCGATGAGCGCCACGGGCCAGACCACGTTCCAGGTGACGTCGTTGAGGACGCCGAGGTTGGCGAGCAGGAAGAGCACACCCACGATGACGAGGGCGCCGCCCCAAAAGAGTCCGGGATTACGGTTCCACATGGTCACCCACCGCGGCGCCAGTCTATTGCGTTTCGTCTAAACCGGCGCGACCACTCCGAACAGCTCCGGCCTTTCCTTCCGCGCCACCTCGATGAGATCCGCCCCGGCGACCGTCGCCTGCGCCGACCCGGCGGCACCGAAGTAAGCCTGGGCGACTCGGCTCAGGTCGGCCGCTGTGACCTGGAGAAGCCTGCGCTTGAACCGCTCCCGTTCGTCGCGGGTGAACCCGGTGGAACGGTTGATCGCGTCGCGGCGGCCCTTGATGTCCGGAGACTCGAGCGGATCGACGTCGCCGCAGGCGCCCAGGATCGCCTCCTTCAGCGCTTCGGCCTCGACCTCGTGGTCGACGACCCAGCGCGCGGCCTGGTCGAAGACGTCGTAGGTCCGGACGATGTTCGGGTCCCGGTAGGACCCGAAGTAGAAGGTGCCGTTGGCGACTCCCGCCGACGCGTAACCGCCATAGGCGCCGCCCTTCTCCCTCAGCTCGCGATGGATGAACGTATCGCGCAGGTAGTTGGCGAGGACCAGCAGCGTGGCGGCATCGGGGTGCACGTACTGGACGGTCTTGAATATGCGGACGTTGAACGCGACCGGCACGGGCGCAACACGCGCCTCGGGCGCCGTCTCAAGGGCTCGCAGCGGTGAGGCTTGACTGCTCGCGGTGCCCTTCGGCAGCGCGTCGACCAGCCCGCCCAGCAGCTCGCTCAGCGGCTCGACCATGCCCTCCTCGCATGTGACCACGATCCGCAGCCCGTCCGCTCGAAACAGCGAGGTGCGGATCCCGTCCAGGCTTGCGACCACCTCGTCGAGCGCGGACTCGTCCAGGCGCGCGAGCCTCCGCATGGTGTGGAGCATGCCGATCCCCTGCAGCCGATCGTTGACGGCTCCTTCCGACGTCAGCTTCGCGTGCGCGCGGAGGACCGCGAACTGGAAGCCGAGCCCCGCGAGCGAGCTCTCGAGGCGGGTGCTGATCTCGGCGATGACCTCCTTCAGCCGCTTCGGTTTGACCTCGAGGCGGACGAGCAGGTCGGCCAGCAGCTCGATGAACGGCCGGGCGTTGCGATCGAGGGCACGGCCGGAGACGACGAACGACTGCAGGTATTCATCCGCGGCGGCGAGCGACTGGACCTGGGCCGCGGCGCCTATCCCTCCGGTGGTGGACGCGATCCGGCCCGCCACCTCGTCGTAGTCCATGCCGGCGGCGCCGCTCTGCGTCAGGGCGCGCGCGAAAAGCGGGAGGAGATCCTTCTGGTCGTCGTCGAGGCGCGAGAAGTCGGCGCGAAGATCGAGGTAGGTGATCCCGTTGGTCGGCTGCGGGTAGAACTCGACCCTTGCGCCGCCGAGCACGAGGTCGCGATGAGGCACGTCCTCGAAGCGCATCGGGATATCGGCCAGCTCGAGAGTCGGCAGCACCGAGAGGTCCTGCTTCCCGTCCTGGTCCGCCTTCAGCCGCAGCGCATCCTCGACGATGCTGCCGCGTTCGGGCGCGGTGAGGCTTGATTCGATCGCCGCCAGGCGCCGCAGCTCCTCGGCCCGTTCGCGCTCTTCAAGCTCGGGGTCGGGGACGACGGTGAGCAGCGCGCGGTGAGCGTTGTCGAGCAGCTCGGACCTGATCAAGTCCTCGAAGAAGCGGCCTTCGCGGCGCGCCTGCTCGAGGCGTTCCAGGTCTTTGTCGAAGTTGAGCGCTGCAAAAGGATCGCCGCCGTAGGCGTAGGCGGGGATGATCGCGAACAGAAGACGCAGGGCGTAGGGGAAGCCCGCGTTCGAGCGCTCGCGCTTGGCGAACTCGAGGTGATGGATCGCGGCATCGACCTGCTCGCGATCGACGCCTTGCGTAGCGATGCGCTCGAGCGTGTCGAGCACGACCTTCTCCACGCGGTCCGAGTCCTCACCCTTGATCCCCTTCAGGCCGGCCCCGAAGACCGCCTCGCGGTAGTCCTCGTGCAGACCCGTGCCGTCGGCGAGCGCGCTGCCGATGCCCGAGTCGATGAGGGCCTTCCGGAGCGGCGAACCGGCGTTGGACAGCAGGACCTCGCTCAGGACGTTCATCGCCAGCGACCGGAAGGAGTCGCCGCTGCGGACCGTGACCCAGGCGGCGAGCGCCTGGGACTGACGGCTCACGTCCTCGCCCTTGCCGACGGGATATCGCTCGACGGCGCGGCGCGGCGCGTCGAAGCGTTCGAGGTCTCCGATCTTCGCATCGACAGCCACGCGCTCGAATCTCGACAGCGCCGCCGCTTCGATCATCTCGAGCGTCCGCTCGAGCGGCAGATTGCCATACGTGTAGAAGCGGGCGTTGCTCGGGTGGTAGTGGGCGGCGTGGAAGTCGCGGAGCCGTTCCCAGGTCAGGTTCGGGATATCGCGCGGGTCGCCGCCCGACTCGTGCGCGTACGTCGTCCCCGGAAAAAGCGTTGTCCCGATGGCGCGCTGCATCGCAGCCCCGGGCGTCGCGAGCGCGCCCTTCATCTCGTTGAAGACGACGCCCTTCCAGCGAAGGCCGCTGTCAGGATTCGCCGGGTCCTCGAACTCGAGCCGCACTCCCTCCTGCAGGAACGAGTCTCTGTCCAGTCGCGGGAAGAACGTGGCGTCTAGATAGACGTCGAGCAGGTTGAAGTAGTCCTTTGAGATGCGCGTGCTGAAGGGATAGACCGTCCTGTCGGCGCTGGTGAACGCGTTCATGAACGTCGCGAGGGATCGCCGCGTCATGGAGAAGAAGGGATCGCGGACCGGATAGCGCTGCGATCCGGCGAGCACGACGTGCTCGAGTATGTGCGCCACACCGGTGGAATCCTGCGGCGTGGTCGCAAACGTGACCGCGAAGCCGTTGTTGTCGTCAGCGCATTCGATGTGGATGTGCCGCGCCCCGGTCTTCGCGTGCTCGAGCTCGACGTACGCACCTTCGAGCCGCTCGAGGGGCTCGCGACGGGTGATCGTGTACCCGCCGATCGTGCCCTCGGTACGCGCCGCCATGTGAATGGTTGAGTCTAGAGGCCTCTACGATGTGTTCGTGTTCAGCGATGCGGAGCTAGATTTCCTTCGCTCGCAGCGAATCGCACGGCTCGCAACTGTCGGACCTTCAGGTTGGCCGCACGTAGTGCCGGTCATGTACGCGATCAACGACGACGGGTCGCTCGACTTCGACGTCGACGGCGTCAAGCTGCGCAACGTGAAGGCGGAACCGCGGGCCGCCATAGTGGTCGACGCGATGGGTCCGAAGCGCGGGATCGCCATGCAGGGGAACGTCGAGCTGCTGTCGCCCGAGCGCGCGCGCCTCGTCCCCGCCCGCAAGTTCGCCTGGGGGCTTTGAGCCGGCCGGCAGCCGCGCTTGTCGCCGCGCTGCTGGTCGTCGGCGCATGTGACGCGCAGCCGCGGCTCGCAACGTCGCCTTCCCCCGCCCTCTCGCCATCGCCCGCGACATCTCCGGCGATCTCGGTCGAGTGGGCGCAGTACCACCGGGACGGGAGCCGCTCCGGCGCCGGGCCGGCCGACCCGGCGCTGACGACGCCGCGCGTCGCGTGGCGAATCGGCGTGGACGGCGAGGTGTACGCCTCCCCGCTCATCGTCGCCGGCCACGTGATCGTCGCGACTGAGAACAACACGGTCTACTCCCTCGACATCTTCACCGGCGCGACGGTGTGGTCGCGCCACCTCGGCGACCCGGTCGATGCATCGTCACTGCCATGCGGGAACATCCGGCCCATCACGGGCATAACGGGCACACCGGCGGCGGATCCGGCCAGCGGACGTGTGTACGTCGCGGCGTTTCTCCGCGGCTACCACCACGTGCTCTACGCGCTCAGCCTCACCGACGGGTCGCTCGCGTGGCAGCAGACGATCGATCCCGTCGGTTCGGACCCCCGCGTCCAGCAGCTCCGCGGCGCGCTGGCGATCGGCAACGGCCTTGTTTATGTGCCTTTCGGAGGGCTGTTCGGTGATTGCGGCGCGTACCACGGCTACGTGGTCGGGGTGCCGCTTGCGGGAGGTCAGGCGACGGCCTTCCGCGTGCCGACCGCGACCGGCGCAAGCGTCTGGAGCCCGATGGGACCGAGCGTGGCGGCGGACGGCAGCGTGTACGTCGTCACCGGCAACGCGACGTCGGCCGCGTCGTCGTTTGGCTACAGCGATTCGGTGCTGCAGATGTCGCCCGACCTGCACACCGTGCGGTCGTACTTCGCCCCGTCGAACTGGGCGGAGCTGAACCGCTCCGACACCGACCTCGGCTCGGTCGGCGCGGCGCTCCTGCCGGGTGGCCTGGTCGTCTCGATCGGAAAGGAAGGAGTCGCGTACGTGCTGCGCGCCGGAGCGCTTGGAGGTATCGGCGGGCAGCTGGCCAGCCGCAAGGTCTGCGCGGGCGCGTGGGGCGGCTCGGCGTGGTCCGGATCGACTGTCTTCGTTCCCTGCGCCGACGGGCTGGTGGCCCTGAACGTGTCGGCGACGGCCATCGACGTCGCGTGGTCCGTCGACGTGCCCCACCTCGCGTCCCCGATCGTCGCCGCCGGCGCCGTCTGGGCGATCGAGCCTTCGACGGGGACGCTCTACGCGCTCGACCCGTCGCAGGGCCGGAACGTGCTCTTCAAGACTTCGCTCGGCTCGGCGAACCAGTTCAGCACCCCGGCGGCGACCGAAGGGTTCGTGGTCGCGCCGGCGGGGCGAAGCGTGGTCGCCGTCTCCGTCGTCGGCTAGTAGCTGTCGGTCGCTAGCCCTGGATCTCTCGGAGCAGGTTCGCCATCTCGACGGCTGCCTCGGCCGCTTCCGCCCCCCTGTTGCTCTTGAGCCCGGAACGCGCCAGCGCCTGGTCCTCGTCCTCGACCGCGAGCACGCCGAGCGAGATGGGAACGCCCGTGTCCAGCTGGACCTGCATCAGGCCCGATGCCACCTGCATGGCCGCGATGTCGTCGTCGACCACGGCGCCGAGCGCGACGAGGGCGTCGTGCTCGCCCTTCTCCGCAAGCGCCAGCGCGACCACCGGGATGTCGAGGGCCGACGGCACCCAGTAGACGTCCGGCTCCTCGACGCCGTGGCGCTTCAACGCCTCCTCGGCGCCGCGCAGCAACCGCCTGGCGACGTCTTCGCCGGCGCGCGCGACCACGATGGCGATGGCGAGCTCGCTCCCCAGGGAATGTGGCTCAGCCTTCACAGCACAACCGAATTAGGTCTATGAGATTCTCCCGACTGCCAATTTTCACGCTGGATCCGATTTCCTTGCTGTTCGTTTCTCTTCAGTGAGCTGAAGAGTGAGTTATAGGTGAACAAGCCCTCGGGCTATTAGTACCGGTCAGCTCAAAGGATTGCTCCTCTTACACCTCCGGCCTATCAACCTGCTGGTCTAGCAGGGCCCTTACCCGGTTATCCCGGTGGGAGACCTTATCTTGGAGTTGGCTTCGCACTTAGATGCTTTCAGCGCTTATCCAAACCGGCCATGGCTACCCGGCGCTGCCACTGGCGTGACAACCGGTACACTAGCGGGCCGTTCAACCCGGTCCTCTCGTACTAGGGTCAACCCTCCTCAAGTCTCCTGCGCCCACGGCGGATAGGGACCGACAGTCTTGTTACTCGCAATCACTCGACCGCGAGGCCGGATCATTTCTGTCCGGCTCTGCATGTCGCCATGCAGCTCGGACTGTATCTTCGGGCTTCTCGCCCGTCTGGCGTACAGTCTCTGAGGATTCCGGATGGCCGTTAACGATGTAGCCATCCAGCCTTTCCTGCTGATTGTCCGCACTCTGCACGTTGTCACCGTAGGCGTTCGCGGCTGTTCCGACAATTGCCTTAACAGCCTGCTTCGGTAGTGAGAGATACGCCGGATTTTCCAGCATTTGGCCAGATTTATAGACAGCAATTCCCTACTGTCTCACGACGTTCTAAACCCAGCTCGCGTACCGCTTTAATGGGCGAACAGCCCAACCCTTGGGACCGACTCCAGCCCCAGGATGCGACGAGCCGACATCGAGGTGCCAAACCGGGCCGTCGATGTGAACTCTTGGGC
>CAYWTI010000139.1:0-6776 GCA_964461175.1 uncultured Actinomycetes bacterium
GCCGACAGCACGGTCGTCCCCCGTCCGCGCACGCAGGCGGTGAGGAACCGCTCGTCGCGGATCTCTGGGTCGAGCACCACGTCCTCCCCCCGCCACGTGTGATGCCCCGGCAGGCCGGTCTCGTAGCTGGTCTGACGCGGAATGGCGCCGCTCGAGAGGAACAGGTCGGCGACCGGGTGCGCCTCTCCACGGGCGGCGATCCGACCGCCGGCGGTTTCGATCGCTTCGAGGGTGGGTTCGGGCCCGAACATCGCGAAGACACCAAGGGGCGTGAGGATGCCGCGCTGGTCGGGACGGTCGGGATGGACGTCGACGAGGAGCGGCGCTCGACCCGCAGCCGCCCGGGCGGCCGCCACGGCGGCCACGACTGCGGGGATGCCACCGGAGTGATCCCAGTGCCAGTGCGACAGGAAGAGCACGTCGATCGCCGCGAGATCGACGCCGAGTCGTTCTGCGTTGGCGAGCCACACGCCGCCCCAGGGGCCGACGTCGAATAGCGCGGTCGAGGTCTGCGATCCCCGCCGCGCGGTGGCGACGGCGGAAAAGCCGTGGCAGGCGACGCAGAGGTGATCGAAGGTGGTGACACAGTCGTGGCCGTCGTGCCGCCGGCTCGGTGCGGCTCTTTCGAGGATGGCGGCCAGCTCGGGGAGCTGCGGGAGCCCGGGGCCGATACTCGACAGGGTGTCGGTCGCGTTGTCGACCACGATCGTGATGAGGAGCTCGTCGAGCTCGGGTGCCACGTCCGGAACCGATCCCATCACACGCCCCGGTTCGGCCGATGTGCGCTCACAGGTGCAGTCTCGCGCCGAGCGAACCACTCGAGCGCGTCTGAGTGAGCATCCCAGAAGCGCCGCTCTGCTCGGCGGCGAGAGTGACACGGACCCGGCGATAGGTGCCGCTCGTCGTAGTTCTGGAGGGCCCGCCCGGTGGCGTAGACGAGACCGTCGGCGCCCTTGCCAGCCTCGAGATCGTCGTCGCGCAGCTGACCCGATCGGGCCGTGTGCTCACCGCACGCTGGAGGATGAACCGCCGCGCGATCCGCGATCCGGCATTCAACCGATACTGCCCGTCCACCTGTGGGGCGACGAGACCGACGCCGCGTTGCCGACGCTGTGGTCAGGCCTCCGTGGAGCGGTGCGCGGGGCTGGCGGCCCAGACGTTCTCGAACGGCACGCCCGCGGTCCGGTACACGCGCCGGACGTCCTCGGCATTGGCGGCCTCGTAGACGCACACGCATCGAGTTCCGTCGCTGGCGATGTAGGAGCTGAGCCAGGTCACGTCGTACACGGGCAGGCACGGCGAGACCTTGTCGGCGATGGGGCTGCCCTTACTGAGGTCGATGGGAGGCTCGAACTTCTCCTCCACCATGATCACGGCCATCGGCTACCTCCTCGTCAGGCGCTCGGCTTCGTCGCGCAATCCTCGCACGTGACCCGGGAGAGTATCGGCGGGGGGGATGCGCTCGAGGTGCACTCCGGCGTCGTCGTTCCCACGCCTGGCGGCGATGACGGCGAGAAGGGCATGGGCCCGTGCCGCCTCGAAGGGTCGGGCAACCTCGTCGGCGACATCGGCCGCAGCCACTGCGCTGGCATGGGCTTCGTCGAGGTCACCGCGGCGTACGAGGTACTCAGCGGCGATTCCGAGCAGGTCGGGCACGAGAAACCGGGCGTCGATCTGTTCGAGGCGGGCAACTGCCTCGTCGACGTGTGCCGCGCCGTCAGGGACCCCGCTCGCGAGCTCGTGCAGGCCGACCACGCCGTCGGCGTACGCCTGCTCGCTCCCCCCGCCCAGCTTGTCGGCGAGCGGCGGCATCAGCGCGGACGCACGGCCGGCAGCCTCGACGTCGCCCGCCTCCAGTTCGAGCAGCGCCAGCCGCGCGGTGCACTCGAAGGCGATCCAGTGATCGGTGCTCACGGTCGCCAGCTCAATGGCCGTCGACAGCGCACGCCGCGCGGCGGCGACATCGCCTCGCCAGGCGTCGACGAGCCCGAGCCCCCACTGGTACTGCACTGAGTGCTCGACAACGACGTGGAGCACTCCGAGCTCGTCAAAGAGACGCGCGGTGCGCGGCATGTCAATCTCGAGATACGCCAGGCACCGGGCACCTTCGAGCAGCGGCTCGGCGTCCGGCACCTCGCTGGTCTCGATCAACCGGAAGGCGCGCTCCATCAACGCCCGCGCCCGCGGAGTGTCACCCCACCCCCAGTGGTACGCGCGAGAGATGAGGTTCAAACCGGCGGAGAGATCGGCGTCGAGGCCGAGTCTCTCCGCGTCGGCGCAGAGCTCGGCGAGATCGCGGCTGAGCTCGCCGGGATCACGCAGCCGGATACCCGGATGGAGAAGCACGTGGATCAGCTCGAGGTCGGTGTGGACGCGCGCTCGGTCCTCGAGGCGGCGAGCGTGCGTCCGGCCGAGAGCCACGATCTCCTCGGCGTCGCCGTAGGCCAGCAGGCGCACGTAGCGTTGGCCGGCGCGCACACACGCCTTGGCACACGTGTCGGAGTCTCCGGCGGCGTCGGCGTGGCGGGCGGTGTCGGCTGCCAGGCTGTCATCGGGGTCGGCCTGCGCGGCGAGAACAGCGGTGATGCCGGCGTGAAGGGTCGTGCGCCGAGCCGACGACAGTTCCCGGTATGCCACCGCCCGCACCAGGTCGTGGACGAAGTCGACGTCGCCGTTCTCGTCGGCACGGAGGACACCATGGCGCTCGAGGTCGCCCAGCGCGGCGAACAGTCCACGGGGATCGGAGCCGCTCATGGCCGCGAGCAGGCGTGGAGGCACGCCGCGGCCGAAGGCGGCGACCCACGGCACGAGCGCCAACGCGCCCTCGTCGAGGCGCGCGAGCCGGTCTCCGATCAGCGCGTCGATGCGCATCGAGAGGGGGTCGCCACCGCGCGCCAGAGCTCTCGCCATCTCCACCGCGAACAGCGGGTTTCCGTGCGTCGCCTCTGCGATGCGCGAGGGATCGGCGCCGGGCGCGATCGGTTCGGTGAGGGCGGCGATCGTCGTCGCCGCGAGCGGACCGATTGCGAGCTCGGACAACGCACCGTCGCGGCGCAGCGCCTCCATCACGCGGTGGCAGGCGATGTTGTCCTCGAGCTCAGGCCCGCGGGCCGTGGCCACGAACGCCACATCGTCCGCCTGCACGTGCCGCACGGCGAAGTGCAGCAACGCAACCGAGGCCTCGTCGAGCCAGTGCACGTCGTCGAGGAGGACGACGACCGGCCTCGTCCGCGCGAAGGATGCCAGGACCTGGACCACCGCGTCGTACAGCCGGTTGGGGTCCTCCAACTCGACCACCTCGTCGGACAGCTCGGGGAGCAGCGGGGCCAGATCGGCGAGGACACGCTCGTCGACGACGGCGAGGGGCGCCCCGCGGAGGCCGTCGATCCACGCGCCGTAGGTGCGGCTGTGCTCGGCCTCGAACGCCCGTCCGGCAACGACGACACCGCCATCCGCCGTGATATGGGCACCCGTCTCCTCCAGAAGCCTGGTCTTGCCGATCCCGGGCTCACCGACGAGCAGGAGGAGGTCGCCAGCCGTGTCGTCGTCGGCGCCGTCGAGGAAGCGCTCGACGAAAGACCACTCGCTCTCGCGGCCGAGCAACGCCGTCGGTCGCGACGGTGTGCGGCGTACGGCCCGACGTGCAGGACGCGGGGCGAGCAAGCCGCCGCCGTCGACTCGCTGCTCGAGGATCGCCTGCTCCAATGTCCGGAGGTCCTCCCCGGGCTCGATCCCCAGCTCTTCGCCGAGGACCGTCCGGGCTCGCTGGTAGGCGCGCAGGGCGTCCGCCTGTCGCCCTGACCGGTAGAGGGAGAGCATGAGCAACCACCACAGCCGCTCCCGCAGCGGGTTGCCGGCGACGGCGGACTCGAGCGCGGCCACCGCGGCATCGTGACGGCCGGCGGCGATCTCGGCCTCCAGTTGCAGCTCGAGGGCCAAGCCCCGCAGCTCGACGAGCCGATGCACCTCCGCTTGGGCGAACTGCTCGAACGCGACGTCGGCCAGGGGATCGCCCCGCCACAACCCGAGCCCCGCGATCGTCGCCTCCCGCACAGCTTCGATGTCGCCGGCCTCGTGCGCCGCTCGCGCGCTCTGCAGGGACGCCTCCAGCTCGTCGACGTCGACAAGAAGTCCGTCGCCGGCCGCGTATCCCGAGCCGACCGTGCGGACGGCATCGGCACCGAGCGCGCGTCGCAGCTGCGACACGTAGTTCTGGAGGACTCCCGGCGCCGTCGTGGGCGGGTCGTCGCCCCACAGGTCGTCGATCAGCCGGTCGCGCCCGAGCACCTGGCCCCGGTGGATCAGCAGGTCGATGAGCAACGCCCGCTGCTTGGGACTGGTCGGCTCGACGCGCTCGCCCTCCCGCGTCACTTCCAACGGGCCGAGCAGAGCCGCACGCACCGACACCTCGGGCACCAGGCAACGGTAGGCGTGAAGCGGGGCTGAAGCGATCCTCCAGCGCGGAGTGCGACGGTGCACCCCGAACCACTCACTGAAGAGGAGGAGACCCCAATGGCTGGTGTGGAAGCACGGGATTTCAGCAAGCCCGACGAGACCCGCACGCCCGACAAGACCAAGGTGGAGATCGTGAACCTGGCCGGCGGCCAGATCGGCCGGTACACGTTCCAGCCCGGCTGGCGCTGGTCGGAGTGCATCAAGCCTGTGGCCGGCACCGAGACGTGCCAGACCGACCACATCGGCTACATGACCTCGGGGCGGCTGCACGTCGTGCACGACGACGGGACCGAGACCGACGTTCGCGGCGGCGACGTCTACCGCGTCGCCCCCGGACACGACGCGTGGGTCGTCGGCGACGAGCCGGTGGTGACCGTCGAGTTCCAAGGCGCGGCCGACTACGCCAAGGCTCACTGAGGAGGAACGGACATGACCATCACCGAAACGCCGGTCGACAACGGCGTCAACCTGCAGGCCCTCCTCGACGCCCGGGTGGCGCTGGGCGACGACCCGAACCTCGGCCAGTTCGTGTGGCGGGCGACCAGCACCTGGGAGAACGGCACCCACAGCCACGCCACAATGGAGAAGTTCACGGGCCTCGGCGGCGAGCAGTCGCACCGGACCACGTTCGGCTACGACGTCGACCATCCTGAGTGCTTCGCCTCAGAGGACCACGGCCCTACGCCGACCGAGTTCGTCCTCGTCGGTCTGGCCGGTTGCCTCACGGCGGGCATCGCGACCGTCGCCCAGATGCGAGGGATCCAGCTGCGCTCGGTCAGCGCCACGCTCGAGGCGGACATGGATCTCGCCGGCGTCCTCGGCATCGATCCCGGCGTACGAAATGGCTTCCGGTCGATCGCCGTCCACTACACGGTGGATGCCGACGCCACGCCCTCCGACATCGAGGCGCTGGTCGCCCAGTCCCAGAAGCGTTCAGCGGTCTACGACATCATCACCAACCCGACGAACGTCGTCGTCGACGTCAACCGCTGAGCAATGGGCACGGCGACCGTCATCATCGGGGCGGGACACGCCGGGCTGGCCATGAGTCGCCGCCTCACCCAGCGAGGGGTCGACCACGTCGTCCTCGAGCGCGGTGAGGTGGCGAACTCGTGGCGGACCGAGCGGTGGCCGAGCCTGCGGCTGCTGACGCCGAACTGGCAGATGAAGCTGCCGTCGTTCGCTTACGACGGCCCCGACCCCGACGGGTTCATGCCCGCCGGCGATGTCGCCGAGGTCATCACCCGGTACGCGTCGGCGGTCGACGCGCCGGTGCACACCCATACGCCCGTCCGCTCGGTGCGGTCCAACGGCGGCGGCTACACGGTGGTGACGGACCACGGGAAATGGACGGCGCCGACGGTCGTCATGGCGAGCGGCGCGTGCAACGTGGCGAGTCTCCCGCCGTTCGCGAGCGCCGTCACGTCCGCGATGACAACGATCACACCGATGGAATACCGCGGCACCGACGATCTCCCCGACGGCGGCGTGCTCGTCGTCGGCGCGGCGGCGACGGGGGTCCAGCTGGCTGACGAGATCCATCGCTCAGGACGGCAAGTGACCCTGGCCGTGGGCGAACACGTCCGCCTTCCCCGCACGTATCGCGACTGCGACATCTTCTCGTGGATGGAGTCCGCGGGTGTGCTCGACGAGCGATTCGACGCCATCGACGACATCGTGCGGGCCCGCCATGTCTCGTCGCCCCAGCTGGTGGGGTCGTCCGACGGACGGGCGGTGGACCTCAACGCCTTGACCGAGATCGGTGTGCGGCTGGTCGGCCGTCTCGGGGGGATCGCGGATGGACGCGCCCAGTTCTCCGGCTCGCTGGCCAACATGTGCGCCCTCGCCGACCTCAAGATGAACCGCCTGCTGAACACATTCGACACCTGGGTCGGCAGCGCAGGACAGGAGCGGCCTGACCCGACGCGAGTCCCCTCCGATCCGGCGCTCGAGCTCGACCTCATGAACGGCGAGATCCGGACGATTGTGTGGGCAACGGGCTTCCGGCCCGATTACTCGTGGCTCGACGTACCGGTGTTCGACGGACGCGGCCGCGTCCGGCACGACGGCGGCGTCGTCACCGGCGTCCGCGGCCTGTATCTGTTAGGGGTGCCCTTCCTTCGGCGGCGACGCTCGACGTTCATCAGCGGCGCCGTCCGAGACACCGAGGACCTCGCCAAGCTGATCTTGCGAGACCTTTCCCGCCGGGATTGCGAATCGTGGGTCGCGGGCGCGTGACACGCACTTGACGGCGACACGGACTTGCCACAACACCCCGGCAAGGAGCGGTCAATCGAGGGAACCGTCGGACGCTGACATCG
>CAYWTI010000140.1:0-3366 GCA_964461175.1 uncultured Actinomycetes bacterium
GAGCTCCTCGTTGCGCGCTCGCGACCGCTGTGCGTCGCCGGCGCGAAACGCGATCACGCCGTCGCCATAGAGGGCCCGAGCGCGCCAGGTCGGGTCTGTCGCGCCTTCCGCGTCAAGGGCGGTCGCGGCGGCGGTCGCCCCTTCGTCGACCTTCCCGCTCGCCGTCCACACGCGCCACGCGCGGCCGACGACCTCGAGGGCTGAGGTTCTGTCGCCCGTCTCGACGAAGGCACGCACGGCATTAGCAACAGCGGGGATATCGGCGCTCAACGCCGCGAGGTCGCGCGCCCGCGCCCGCTCGAGAACCTCAGCCGGGCTCACCGTGCGGCGGCCATGGTGGTGCCGGGTGGACTCGAACCACCGACAACGCGATTATGAGTCGCGCGCTCTACCACCTGAGCTACGGCACCGTGGAGCGAAGAAGACTACCGGGGCGACTGCGCCGGCCGTGCCTTCCCCTTGCGCCTCTTCTTCCGATGCTTGGCGATCGCCACCCGCTTGCGTTTGTTCATCTCAGCCCGGCCACGAATTGTATGGGGGATGAAACTCCGGCATCGGTCCATACAATCTCCGCCGTGAAGCGTTCGCTTTACCCGCTTTACACCTCAGCCGCGATCGCTGCCGCACTGTGGCCGCTTGCGGCCGGGGCCACCGCCAGCCCATCCCCGAGCCTGCAGACGATCCTCGCGTCTCCCCCGGCCGCCTACTCGACAACGGTCAGCGGCCCCTACAACGGCCACCTGACCGCGAGCCAGTACGGCCAGTCGTGCGGCCAGGACGCCGCGCGGTGCACCAGCGATCTTGGCAACGACGGCTTCGTCGACGGGTTCGGCACCATGGTCGGCGACCGCGCGACCGGCCGCATCATGGCGGAGTTCGTGCTGGCGTTCTCCGGCCAGAGCGGAGCCCTGAGGTTCCTCGGTGCCGACAACCAGCGCAACGTGACCGATCCCGCCTTCCAGCACGTCGACACCCACAGCGGCCTTGGCTCCTACTACTACGGCGTGCACATGGCGCAGGCGTCGCCGGCCCTCGTGCTCGACGGCTTCGAGTTCGTGAAGGGCAACGATATGTTCGGGGTCGCGTTCTACTCGGCCCACGACGATGTGCTCGCGCTCGCGACCGCGCAGGCCAAGGCGCAGTACGACGACGCGCCCGCGTCGACGATCTCGTCCAACGACTGGCCCGAGAACCAGGCGCCGCCGAACACCGGCGTGGGCCTCGGCGACCTCAGCCCCACCGTCCTCCTCGCGATCCTTGCGCTCGGCGTGTTGCTGGCCGGCGGCGTCTTCCTGGGGATGCGCCGCAAGGAGTCCGCCGCGGCCGCCGGCGGATTTGCGCCGGTGCAGCCCCGGATGTCGGAAGACGGCAACTTCTGGTGGGGCGGCTCGACGTGGGTCTCCGTCAACGACGTGGCGCCGCCATGGGCGCAGCGCTCACCGGACGGTGCGTACTGGTGGGACGGTCGCGGATGGCGGCCAGTGCCTGGAGCCGCTCAGCTGACCCCGCGCTGAGCCACCGGCCGGGCGAACGCTGCGTTGCCGCCCACAAGTGCATGCAGTTGTAGGGGTTAGCCGGCCCAGCACCCGGCAAATGCATGCACTTGCCGCAGTGTTGGGGGGAGTTGGTTGCGGAGGTCGGATTCGAACCGACGACCTTCGGGTTATGAGCCCGACGAGCTGCCGCTGCTCCACTCCGCGTCTGCCAGTATACCCGCCGTTTCCGAGGCCTCTCGGCGCGCCTAGTGCTTCGGCGGCGGGCTCGGTGACGGCGACGCGGTCGTCACGAGGTAGAGGCGTTCGTCCGGCTTCGCGTAGCCGCTGAGGCGCGCCTCTTCCTCGTCCGCGGTGCCCGACTGCAGCGTCTGCACGTCCTTCTTGTAGCCGGCGTTCTCGGCCGCGATCTGCGCGTTCTGCTGGCGCAGCTCGGCCGCCTGCTGGCTGAGCTTGTGGCTGACGTACGCCTCCTGCGCGAAGGCGATCCCGCCCCACACCAGCGCCGCGGCGGCGACGGCGAGGAGGACGGCGTGGCGCACTCCGAACGATGTCGTGCGCACAGTGCCCGCGGCGGATAAGGCTCTGTTCTGTCTCATGCTGCGACGTTGTTGTGAAGCCGGCGGAGGCGCCGACTATAACAAACCGGCCCCGGATTCCTAGCGCGCTCTGTCCCAGGCGCGCAGCTTTTCGGCGTCGTCGACGTCGCTGAACGTCTTGCCCTCGGCGCGCAGTGAGGCTTCCGCCTTCGCAAAGCGCTCGCGAAAGCGCTGTCCCGCGACGCGCAGCGCGTCCTCCGGGTTCACCTTCATCGACCGCGCGAGAGAGACGATGGCGAAGAGCAGGTCGCCCATCTCCGCGAACGCGCGGTCGTGGTCCTGCTCGGCAGCGAGCTCACGCGCCTCTTCGGCGACCGACTCCGCGGCAGCGGCCGGCGACGCGAAGTCGAAGCCGACACGCGCGGCCCGCTTCTGCAATCCCAGCGTCCACGCCAGCGCCGGCATCGTCGCGGGCACGCGGTCGACGACCGATTCGTCGCTGCCGCTTGCGCGGGACTCCTGCATCTTCTGGTGCTCCCAGTTCCGCAGCACCTCCTCGGCGTTCGCGACCGAGACGTCGCCGAAAACGTGCGGGTGGCGCTTCACCATCTTCGCCGCCGCCCCCTCCGAGACCTTCTCGGCGTCGAACCTCCCCTCCTCGGCCGCGATCTCGGCGTGCATCGCGACCTGCAGCAGCAGATCGCCAAGCTCCTCGCGCATCTTGGCGTCGTCGCCGGCGTCGATCGCCTCGAGCAGCTCATACGTCTCCTCGAGCAGGTACGGCCGCAGCGACTCGTGCGTCTGCTCGCGGTCCCACGGGCATCCGCCCGGCGCGCGCAGGCGGTGGACCACCTCGAAGATGGCCGCAACGCCGTCCGAGTAGGGACGCTCGGCGTCGGTCACGGGCGAGACATTACCGCGACGCCCTTGCCGGCCTCGTAAAGGGCCGCCATCTCGTCGAGCAGCGTCAGCAGGTCCTGCTGCCAGCCCTCGCCTTTCCGCCGCATCAGGATCCGGTTCGGGCGGACGGAGATGCGGCCCGCCATGCGCCGCGAGAGCTCCTCGACGTCGAGCACGCGCTCCGGGTCGACGCGAAGAACGATGTCGTGGCCGTCGGCGACAACCCCGCGCAGGCCCATGCGCTGGCCTCGCAGCTTCACACGCAGCGAATAGGCCAGGTTGTCGAGCTGCGACGGGGCCGTGCCGTAGCGGTCCTTCAGCGAGCGCAGCATCGCGTCGAGCTCCTGCTCGTCCTCGGCACCCGCGAGCTGACGGTAGGCGCCGAGGCGCAGCTTCTCATCGCGGATGTACGAGCGCGGGATGAAGTGGTCGAG
>CAYWTI010000141.1:0-13198 GCA_964461175.1 uncultured Actinomycetes bacterium
GACCGAGAGTGCGGTGAAGGAGTCCGGGTCGAACGGCGCCGCCGCCCCGCTGCGCAGCGCCGCCATCAGCTCCTGCTCGAACAGGCGCTGACCGGTCTCGTCCAGAATGCGCAGCTCGCGCGGCGCGCCGACCAGGTACGCATACTCGTCGAGCAGGCGCGCGCACACGCTGTGGAAGGTGCCGATCCACGCCGTGTCAAGCGCGCGCGGACCGACCTCGGGCCTCCGCGCCGACAGCTCGGCCGCGATGCGCAGGCGCAGCTCCTCCGCGGCTCGGTCGCTGAAGGTGACGGTGAGAATCTCCTCCGGCGCGATCCCCTGCTCGACCAGCCAGCAGAACCGCTCCGTGGCCGTGAACGTCTTACCGGTGCCCGGGCCGGCGGCGATGAGGTACGCGCCGGCCGGCCCGGCATGCGCGGCCGCCGCCTGCTCGGCGCTGAGCACGGGTCCGCGGACGCGCGTCGCGCTCATTCCGGCGGCGCGCCTCCGTAGGCGCAGATGGCGGCGTGCGGGCAGGTGCCGAAGCGCGTCACGCAGGTGCCCGCGATCTCGCGCGGCGCGGGCTCGAAGTGGCCGGCCTTGATGCGCTCGATCGCCGTCATCACGACCGCGCGGCTGCGCTCGAGGTCGTCCTGGCTGAGCGGCTTCTCGCGGTACTCCTTCAGGCCGGCAGGACGGCCGACGCTGAAGATGTCCTGGCGCATGCCGCCCCACACCCAGTCCTTCGGGTACCAGAGCGACAGGAACCTGGGCTGGAACCCGAGCGGGTTGCCCTCGTCGTCGAAGCCGTACTTGCAGGCGAGGTAGTAGAGCGCGAGCTGCACGTCGTGCAGCTCGGGACCGAAGTACATGTCGTAGGCGATGCGCATCGCCTTGCCGGAGCCTGTCTTGTAGTCGACGACCTCGACCTCGCCGTCGCCTACGTCGTTGACGCGGTCGATCTTGCCGACGACCTCGACGCCGTCGAGCCGAAGATGGAACCGCTTCTCGACCGCGAGCGTCCCCATGCGGCGGATGAGCTGCATGCCGGTGATCGCGCGGATGTAGTTGCCGAGGAGCGTCCGCACCTGCTTCTCCTCGCGCCGCTTGTCGAGCACACCCTCCATGCGCACGAGGTAGCCGTCGAGGTGCCGCTGCAGCGCCTCCTCGAGCCAGCTCCGCTGGTGCTCGGCGTCGAGCGCGCGCCATTCCTGCTCGTGCTCGTGGAAGTCCTGCAGCACCTCGTGCAGGAAGCCACCACGTTCCATCGCGACGGACCGCGGCTCCTCGACCAGGCCGGGGTGGTGGTTGTACCAGTAGAGGCGCGGGCACTTCAGGTAGTCGTTGAGCGTCGTCGGGCTGAAGTGGCCGATCTCCACCGCCGCCGGGTTGCGGCCCTCGCCGTACGACTCGAACGGCTCGCCGGAGACGGGGTCGGTGAGAAACGCGACGTCCAGGCCGAGCGCCCCGGCGCGGCTGAGCGTGCCGGCGTCGAGCGCCGCAGGGTGCGCCGCGAGCAGGACCTCGGCCTCGCGGGCGAGCAGCACGTCGGCGGGCTCGAGCCGCGACGACGCGCGCGTGAGCTCGCGGGTCTCGCCCTCGGGCTGCGCCATGTCGAGGAACACGGACCGCCCGGCCTGGCGGAGGTAGGCGTCGGCGTAGGTGATGTACGTCCGTCTGCGGGCACGCGTCAGGGCGACGAAGGCGAGGCGCGCCTCCTCGGCCAGGTGCCCGTCGGGGTCGGACGGCCACGAGGGCATGAAGCCGACCTTGAAGCGCTCGAGCCACTCGCGGTCGCCGGCGTCGAGCAGCGCGTGCGGGCGCGCGGCGAGCGGGAACAGGCCGTGCGCGAAACCCGCGCAGAACACGACCTCGAACTCGAGCCCCTTCGCCTGGTGCACGGTCATCACCTGGACGGCGTCGCGACGGCCTGGGGCGGCGTCAGCGTCGGCGTCGTCGGCGGCGGCCGCAAGGAGGCTGTCGAGCGAGCCCGTCACCTCGGCGAGCAGCGGCTTGCGCCCGTGGATGCGTTCGTGCACCGCCTCGATCGACTCGAGGCCTTCGATCGCCGCGCGCAGGTCGGCCAGGGCCTCGGCCCGGCGGCCCGCGTCGAGGTCGAGACCGAGGAGGCGGCCCACCGCGCCGTCGTCGAGCAGGACCTTGTAGGCGAGGCTCGCGAGCGGCAGCGTTCGCGCTGCGTCCTGGAGGCGGTGGCGCGTGACCGCGGCGGCGTGAAGGCGGTCGAGCTCGTCGTCGCTCAGGAACGCCATGAAGTCGGGCTCGGGACGCGCCTCCTCGGGGGCCGCCGCACCCCAGGGCAGGGGATAGCGCACGGGGTCGCGCGCGACCAGCGAGTACATCACCCGGTCAACGACCTTCTTGAGCGGCCGCACGCGCTGCGCCGCGTACGCACGCAGCCGGCTCACGGTGCGCGGGCCTACGCCGCCGAGACTCGACGCCAGCGCGCTCTCGTACGCATCGCCGTCGTCGGGCGAGCGCAGCGATTCGAGATAGCCGCACAGAAAGCGCACGACCTCATTGCGCGACGTCGCGCCCCAACCGCGGACCTCGTACGGCACGCCGAGCGCGCGCAGCGCCTCCTCGAACGGAGCGCCGAGGGCCGTGGTGCTGCGAAGGACGACCGCGAAGTCGGAGAAGCGCAGCGACGGATGCTCGGCGCGAAGGCGCTTGATCTCGCGCGCGCAGAAGAACGCCTCGTCGACCGGGTCGGCTTCGCGGGCGACGACGATCGACGGCGATTCGTGAGGGCGGTCGGCGACGAGCGGCCGCGGGTCGCGCTCGTGCTGCGTGGCGGTCAGCAAACGCTCGCCCGCGTCCAGCGTCTCCTGGGCGCAGCGCAGGCAGCGCTCGAGCCGGCGCTGCGACGCGCCGTAAACGGCGACGAAGTCGTGGCTGAGCAGGCGCGGCACCGTGCCGCGGAAGCCGTAGATCGACTGGTCGGGATCGCCGACGACGACAAGCCGCGGCCGCGACTCGGGCGGCGCGAGGAGGCGAAGGAGCTCGAACTGCGCTGGGTCGACGTCCTGGAACTCGTCGACGAGCACCAGCTCGAACTTCGCACGCAGCCGCTCGCGGACGACCGCGTCCGACTGCAGGAGCGCGATGGCGCCCCACACGAGGTCGCGGAAGTCGGCCATCGCCGACACGTGCATCCGCTCCTCGTACGCCTGGTACACCGAGGCGAGCACGCGCAGGCGATCGGTGCCCGTCGCCGCCGTGGCCAGGAGCAGCGAGGCGGGATGGACGAGGTTCTGCTTCATCAGGGCGACGAATCCGAGGACATCGCGCGCGAAGGCGTCCGAGCGCCGCAGGCCGGCGAGCGCACCGAGGTCGGCGTCGTCGAGCCCCGCGAGGACGTCGCGCATCGCGATCCATTCCTGGAAGCCGTTCAGCAGCATGCGTTCGCGGTCGGGGGCGTGATCCCGCAGGAGCCGCGCGCAGAAGCTGTGGAACGTCGAGATCCACGCCTCCCCGTAGTCGTCGTCGAGGCGTTCGTCGATGCGGCGCGCGATCTCGCCCGCGGCGCTGTTGGAGAAGGTGAGCACGAGGATGCGGTCGCGACCGGCGACGCCGCGCCTGACGGCCTGTTCATACAGGTCCACCAGCGCATGCGTCTTTCCGGTGCCAGGCCCGGCCAGCACGCGGATCGGTCCGGTTACTTCGGCGATGTCCAGGTCGAGGGGCACGGGGACTCCAGTGGTGGCGCGGGCGACCTGATTATGCGGGTGCCCG
This sequence comes from uncultured Actinomycetes bacterium, assembly GCA_964461175.1. Taxonomy (GTDB): domain Bacteria; phylum Chloroflexota; class Dormibacteria; order Dormibacterales; family Dormibacteraceae; genus 40CM-4-65-16. The sequence goes on from CAYWTI010000141.1 coordinate 3,733, forward strand.
TCTCCTGGAGTCAGCCCTCGCTGTTAAGGGCACGAGCGGAACGATGATCAGCGCGACCAGCAAAGCGATCTCGGCCCACGGCCAGCGGTTGAGCGTGGGGCTTCGCCCGGCCAGGTACAGGTACGGGCTTGCGAGCAGCCACGCGACGCCGAGCGCCGCGCGCCACGACCGGGTCGGCCGCTCCTCCCATACCATCCAGGCCGCCGCCGAAAGGACGCACAGGTCCGACCCATGCAGGTACGGCGCGATGAGCAGCGACCCGACCAGCGCGAGCGGGATCGCCAGCGTCGGTGTGGCGCGGAGGAGGTAGGCGCCCGCGGCCACCGCCGCGACGATGACGAGGCGAAGCGCGACCGCGAGCCCACCGCTCACGCCGAGCGCGCCGTGGAGCGTCACGTTGTCCGCGCCCGCGGGCAGCGGCCCGCGCAGCTGCGCGAAGTAGGCGGCGACCCCGTCGGGGCCGAGCACAGCCACCGTGAGAAGCCCGACCACCGCCACGGCGCCGAGCCACGCCGCGAGGGCGCGGTAGCGCGCGGCGAAGAGAAGCGCGACGGGCACGAGCAGCGCGGTGTTGGGCTTGAGCAGAAGGGTGCTGAACGCCAGGCCGGCGAGCACATCGCGGCGATCGCGCAGCAGACGCCAGCCGACGACCGCGCCGGCGGCGACAAGCGGCACGACCTGGCCGACCTCGACGGCATGCATGACCCACCACGGGCCGAGCGCACCCACGACGCCGACCCACCTCCACAGGCCGCCGCTCGTGGCGCAGAGCACGAGCGCCGCCGCGAACGCGGCGAGCGTGAGCACCGCCCACACGGCGTAGGCGAGGTCGTACGGCAGCGCGGTGAGCGGCGTCACGAGGAAGGCGACCGACGGTGGGCTGAGGTACGGCTGGACCTTCAGGCGCGGTGCGACCTCGCGCTGCTCCGTGGCCACGAGGGATTGGTCGTAGATGTGGGACCAGCCGTCGTGGATGCCCGTCCGCGCAGCCGCGAGATAGGTGTGAAAGTCGACGCTGATAGGGTCATTGCGGATGGCGACGTCGAGCACCAGCGCCCCGGCCACGAGCGCGAGCGCGGCAATCGCAATCCCCCGGTTCAGCCACGCCATCGACACCGCCCTCGGCGTGAGCGTAGCGGAAGGCAGTGCGGCGATTCCGTAGCGCGGCTCCGGCGGCCGCGGCGGCCGTCGTGATCGCGGTCGCGCATGCGCCCGAGTTCATGCACCGCCTGCTCGACGGCGACGAAGCGATCTACGGCTCGATCGCCGTCCTCATGAACATGGGCGGCCCGCTGTACGGCGCGGGCGGCGTCGACAACAAGCCCCCCGGCGTCTACTGGCTCTACGCGCTCGTCTTCCGGCTGTTCGGCGACTACCAGATGACCGCGATCCACGCCGCCGGCTTCGCCGCCATGGCGACGACGTGCGTGCTCGTCTATCTCATCGCCCGCGACATTTCGGGGCGCGGCGCCGGGGTGCTCGCCGCGCTGCTGTACGGCGTGCTCACCGCGGCCGGCAACCCGCGGCTGCTCGCCACCAACACCGAGATCCTGACGATGGTGCCGCTCACGGCCTCGGTGCTGGTGGCGCTGCGGCGGCGGTGGTTGTGGTCTGGCGTGCTGCTCGTCGCGGCCGGGGCGTTCCGGCAGCCGGCGGCGGTCAACGTCGTCGTGGTTGCGGCCGCCGTGCTGTGGCTCGAACCGGCCGAGCGGCGCGCGCGCGCGGCGGCGCTGGCCGCCGGCGGCGTGGCGGCGGGCCTGGCCGCCGGCGCCGCGGCGATCGCGCTCACGGGCTCGCTGCCGGGATTCTGGCGCTGGACCGTGCAGACGCTCTTCGGTTACGCGTCGCTGAACTGGACGCCGGCGCTCGTGTGGGACCGGTCGAAAGACAGCCTGGTGCCGTTCGTCGTCGACATGGCCGTGCCCTGGATCGCGGCGCTCGCCCTCGCGACGAGATGGCGCACGCTCGACGCCGCGACGCGGGTCGTGGTCGTGTGGCTCGTCGCCGGCATGGTGGGCTCGCTGGCCGGCGGGCACCTCTCGTGGCACTACTTCATCCAGGCTATGGGCCCGCTTGCGGTGCTCGCCGCGCTCGCGTTCGTCCGCTTCCGGCCGCGGCGCATGATCGCGGCGGCGGCAGTCGCGGGCATCGCCATCCCGGCGGTCGCGTGGTGGGCCTTCGACGCCACGAGCGACCCGCTCACGTACGACTTCGCCCCTCCGCCGCCCGACCACGCCGCGGTCGCCGCGTACATCGCGGCGCACACCTCGCCCGGCGACCGGGTCTTCGTGTGGGGGGACTGGGCGGCGCTCTACGTCGAATCCGACCGCACGATGGCGTCTCGCTTTCCCGGCTTCCTGCGCGGGTTCGCGCGCGGCTCGGACCTTCCGCCCGACAACTGGGACACCGCACCTGACGTGTGGCCGCTGCTGGCCACCGACCTCGGCTCGCACCCGCCCGCCTTGATCGTCGACACCGCAGCGGCAGGTTGGAGCGACTTCGCCAAATACCCGCTCAGTGATTACCCGGTGCTCGCGCAGCTCGTCGCCGAGGACTATCACCGCATCGGCACGGTCGACGGGGTCGTGATCTACGCCAGGAACTAGATCAGCTTCTTGACGGTCGAGGTGACCTTCGGGACCGGCGGTGGCGACGGCACGGACGGAACAGCGGGCAGGGAGACGGCGGGGACCTGGACCCCCGGCGCCTGCACCGCAGGCGTCTGCACCCCGGCCGCGGCGGGAACGATAGACGTCGGGTCGGCCGCTTGCGGCGCGCCGCCTGAAGTCGCGACCGGCGCCGTCGGTGAGGGCAGAGGCGGCACCACCGGCGCCGTGGCGGACGGCGCAACGGAGGCGGGGCCCGCGTGCGAGTCCGTCGCCGGTAACGCGGCGGGATGCGTGACCATGATCACCGCCGCCGCCGCGACCGCCGCGCCCTGGACCGCGCCATGCACGGCGCCGTCGGCCCAGCGGCCGGACAGGAACACCGCGATGGCCGCGATCACGCGCTGCCCGAAGTGCTTGCCGCGCGCGACGTGGCGGCTGATGGCCTCGATGGCCTGGCGCAGCCGGCGCTGGACCATGCTCTCGTTGAGCCCGGTGTGGCGCGCGATGTCTCGATTCGACATCCCGCCGAAGTACGCCAGCTTCACCAGCCGTGCATCCTGCGTGCCGAGCAGCGTCATCGCCTCACCCACCGACTGACGCACGAGCGAGTCGGAGAACTCCTTCCACGTGTACGGCCGCTCGCCCATCGGTGCACGCATGCCGTCGGCGAGCATCCGTTTGATGCCCACGTGTGCGCCGCGCACCCGCCGCCTGTCGACCGGGCCGCGGCGCGCGCCGGTCATCAGCCACGCGCGCCACGACTCGGCGGCGCGGTTGGGTAGGGCTTCGTCTGCGTACTGCGCGTTCACCGCTGATGCTCCTCAAGGTCATAACTCCCGAGGGGTAGGGAATTACCGAGGCGCGGGCTTGTACGGCCTCTTGATCTCGAGGATGCGGGGCTCGGACGCGGCCACGGACAGGAGGCGGTCGAACACCTCGACCGGGGCCTGCTCGCTCGCACCCTGCGTGATGCGGACGTACGCGGCGGTACCGTCGCGAAACACGAACGTCGGCGTACCGAACACCGCGTGCTCCGCGACCGCCGCCTCGTGCTCCCGCGCCAGCGCCTGGAGCGAGGCCGGATCTTCGACGTCGCGCCGGAACTGGTCAAGGTCGAGACCGGCGTCGCGGGCAACGCCCTCGACGACGCCGGGGTCGTCGAGGTCGAGGCGGTCGCGATGCCGCGCGTGGAGGAGCGGCAGGTGGAGCGCGTCGAAACGGCCCTGCCGCCGCGCGGCTTCGGCAGCCTGGAAGGCGAGCCGGCCGCGCACCGCTTCGGACGCGGGCGCGTCCCACACCGTCCAGCCGTCATCCTTGGAGTTCACCTGCGTGAGCGAGAAGTACCGCCAGCGGACGTCGAACTGCCTCTCACCCGTGAGCCGGACCGCGTCCAGCAGCAGGGCGGCGCGGTACACGAACGGGCATTGGTAGTCGAAGAACACGTCGAAGGCGATGGGCGCGCCGGCGGGCATCTCTAACACTCGAACGCGGATCGTCCTGACCCGTATTCCAGACAGCTGGGCGTGGGTGCGCGTAGACGTGCCGGTCCGCCTCGTGCCGTTCACCGCCGCGTACCTCGTCGCGTGGGCGCTCACCCACCACGCTGCGTGGCTCGGGCTGCAGCCCGGCGACGTGGCCGTGCAGCTGGTGTTCGCCGCCGTCGCCGCCCCGGTGATGTTCGTCGCCGCGGCCGGCGTCCAGCTGTGGCTGACGCGACGCCGCCACGCGCTGCTCGTGCCCGCCGGCCCGGGCGACGCGCTCTTCCAGGCCGGTTTTTACGCGGTCAACGGGCCAGTGGAGGAGGCCTTCTTCCGCGGCCTGATGCAGGGCGGTCTCGGAGTGCTGTGGGCGCCGCCCGCCGGCTTTGCGATCGCGACTGCCGCCTACGTGCTCTACCACCGCCTTGGACGCTGGTCGTGGGAGGAGACGTTTGCGACCGCCCTCGTCGGAGTTCCGCTCGGCCTCGCGTTCTGGCTGCTCCCGGGCCCGACCTCGCTGCTGGGTGTTTCGCTCGCCCACATCGCCGCGACGTGCGGCTTCCTCGGGCCGGGACCCTACCTGCTGCGGCGCCTCGGGTTCGTTTAGCTCACACCTGGCGGCGGCGGACGGCGAAGTAGCACAGCGCGCATAGAAGAAGGACGAGGAACGCCCACCAGGCCACGTCACCCGGGCCGGACGCCGATGGGATCAAGGCGAGCGTCTGCTCGCCCGAGCGGGCGTTCGACAGCGCGAGCTGCGCCCGCACGAGGTCTCCCGGCGCGCTGCTGATCAGCGGGTGCGGGACGAGCCAATAAAGGACGTCGAAGACGCCCTGGACGAGGGCGTTGTCGTAACCGTTGCTGTGCACCAGCGTGTGCACCGACCCGATCACGCCGGTGACGACGTCGTAGTAGACGAACGCGACCGTCGCCGCGATGATGTTGTTCATCCACGTCGTCAGCGCCAGGACGAGGACCATCACGAGGACGGAGTTGGCGATCGTGGCGACGACCTCGCCGGTGAGCGATGAGGAGAGGCCGCCGGGGAACAGCAGCATGACGAGCCGAGCCTCGACCGCGAGCACGCTGACGATGACGACGAGAGTGACCGCGGCCGCGCCGATCTTGCCCGCCGCGTAGGCGAAGCGCGTCACGGGTTTCGAGAAGATGCTCACCGCCGCGCCCGAGTCGAGGTCGTGGTAGATCGCCGTCATGCCGACGGCGAAGGCGATCAAGAGGGCGAAGATGCCGAGCGCGCCGTACAGGTAGGACACGAACGACAGCTCGAGGAACTTCTGCAGCCGCGCCGGGTCCTGGGTGCCCGCGATGACGCCGGAGCCGGCGACGGTGTAGAGGATCTTGAGACCGAACCCGAGCGCCAGCGTCCCGAGCGCGCCGATGATCACGAAGACGAGCAGGATGCGCCTGCGCGTCAGCTCCACGACCGTGTAGCGAGCGACCGCGAGCGCGCCGTTCACGCCTTCGTCCCTCCATCGGTGATGAAGGTCGGCATGTTGTCGCGCGCGGGCTGCGCCGCCTGTACGAGCTCGACGAACACGTCCTCGAGCGTCTTGCCTTCAGGCACGACCTCCGCCATCTGGCCCTCTTTGAGGACGCGGCCCTTGGCCATGATCGCGACCGTGTCGCAGACCAGCTCGACCTCACTGAGGAGGTGGCTGTTGAGAAGGACGGAGACGCCGCTCGCCTTCAAGGTCTCGATGAGCGCGCGCACGTCGCGGCGACCGAGCGGGTCGAGGTCGGCGGTGGGCTCGTCGAGGATGAGGAGCTGGGGCCGGCCGAGGATCGCCTGCGCGATGCCAAGGCGCTGCTTCATGCCCTTCGAGTACTGCCTCACCTGCCTCTTCTCGGCCTCCAGGCCGGCGAACGCCAGCGTTTCGGGGATGCGGCGCTTGCGCTCGGCCTCGTCGAGGCCGAGCAGGCTCGCGAAGTAGTCGAGGATCTCGTCCGCGCGCAGGTACTTCGGAAAGTCGGGGTCCTCCGGCGCGAATCCCAGGCGCGCACGCGCGGCCGGCTCGCCCGGCGCCGCGCCGAAGACGGCCACCGAGCCGTCGTCCGGGCGCAGAAGGCCGGCGATGATCTTGACGACGCTGGTCTTGCCCGCGCCGTTGGGGCCGAGGAGCCCGAACGCCTGACCGGCTTCGAGCTCGAACGAAACGCCGTCGACCGCCCACGGATCGGCGCGCCGGTACCGCTTGCGGAGGTTCTTCACGCTCACGACAGCGGCCACGGGTAGCCGCGACTATACGCGCAGTGGTTGAGCTCGACCGAAGGCAGTGGGTGACGCTCGTCTGGGCGGGCCTCGCGGTCGTCCTGTCGGGGTTCGACGGCTCCATCCTCATCCTCAGCCTGCCGGCCATCGCCGCCGAGTTTCACGCCACGACGGCCGACATCTCGGGCCTCGGCTCGGTGCTCGAGATCGGCGCGCTCGGCGCGCTGCCGCTGGCGACGTTCGCCGACAGGTTCGGCCGCCGGCGCGTGATAGCGGTCGGCGTGGCCGGCTTCTCCGCGCTCAGCTTCGCCAGCGCCTACGCGCCGACGCTGGCCGGCCTTGCGCTGCTGCGCCTGTTCGCCGTGGCCTTCGAGGTGCTGGTCGCGGCGGTCACGACGGCGCTGATCGTCGAGGAGGCTCCGCGCACGCACCGCGGCCTCGCGGTCAGCGCGATTGCGCTCCTGGCGGGAGTCGGCATGGGGATCACGGTCATCGCCTATCCGATCCTCGCGCCGCACTGGCGGTGGCTGTTCCTCGCCTGCGGCGCGGGCGTGCTCGCGGCGCCCGTGATCTGGGCGCTGCTGCCGGAAGGAAGGACGTGGCGCGCCGTCGCCCACACGCGACCGGCGCTGGGCTTGCTGTTCCAACGTCCGTGGCTGCGCCGCATGGTCGTCCTGGCCGCGATGACGGCGCTCCTCAACGTTCTGCTCGAACCCGCGGGCCTCTTCTACACCGTCTACGCCAGCCGCACGCTCGGCTGGTCCCCGACCCAGATCAGCATCCTGGTCGTGGTCTCGGCTGTCGCGGGCGTGCTGTCGTACCTGGGCGGCGGGTTCCTCACCGATCGCTACGGGCGCCGGACTCCAGCCATCGCGCTGACGATCGGCACCGCGGCGGTGACGAGCCTCGGTTTCGGGTCGACGTCGGTCGGCTTCTTCGCCGGCATCGTGCTCTGGAGTGCATTGGCCAGCGCGTCGACGCCGGTCTTCGGCTCATGGTCCGGCGAGCTCTTCCCCACGCGCGCGCGCGCGACCGCCGAGTCGCTGCTGCAGCTGGCGGTCGCCGTCGGCGGCATCGCCGGCCTGCAGGTGGTGGCTCACGTCGCCAGCTCGGCGGGGCTAGGCGGGGCGATCGAGCTCGGCGGCGTGGCCGCCGTCGCCGGCGCGCTGCTGCTGCTCCTCTTGCCCGAGACGAAGGAGCAACCGCTGCCGGAGTAGTCGGTGCGCGAAGATTCGCAGCCGATGGAGACCGCGCGCGCCGTCGTCGTCGGCGGCGGCATCACCGGCACCAGCGTCGCCTTTCACCTTGCGAGGGCCGGGTGGAAGGACATCGTCCTGCTCGAGAAGGACGAGCTGACGAGCGGGTCGACGTGCCACGCGGCCGGCCTCGTCACGCAGTTCAACCCGTCGCCGACGATGATGCGGTTCCGCGCCTACAGCATCCAGCTGTACCAGGAGCTCGGCGTCTTCGAGACGGTCGGAAGCCTGCGCTTCGCGTCCAGCCCGGACCAGCTGAAGGAGCTGCAGCGCGGAGTGAGCCGCGCGCGCGGGATCGGCCTCGACGTCGACCTTGTCTCCGCCGCTGAGGCCGCGCGCCTTATGCCCGTGATCAGCGCCGACTCGCTTTACGGCGCCGTCTGGGTGCCCGGCGACGGGCACCTCGACCCGCACACGACGACGCACGCCCTCGCCGCGGCGGCGCGAAAGCTGGGCGCACGCGTGCTCACGCACCGGCGCGTGACCGGCATCCGGCTCAGCGGCAGCGGCCAGGTCGCGGCGGTCGAGACCGCCGAGGGTCCGATTGCGACCGAGGTCGTGGTCATCGCCGGCGGCATATGGGGGCCGCAGCTCGCGGCCATGGCGGGCGCGTTCGTCGTCTCCACACCGGTCGACCACCAGCACGCGGCGCTGCTCGCGGTGCCCGGCCACGAGCTGCCGCACGATATGCCCTGCTTCCGTGACCCCGAAAACCTGGTCTACGGCAAGGCGGAGGCCGGCGGGATGGTGCTCGGCGGCTACGAGCTGAACCCGGTCGCGAGGTGGATCGACGGCGTGCCGTGGGACCACGCAGGGACGTCGCTGCCGCCGGACCAGGCGCGTTTCGAGCCGCTGCTCGCGGGCGCCGCGCGACGTTTTCCCTTCGCGCACGATGCCGGCATCGTCAAGCTCGTGTGCCATCCCGACGCGATGACGCCTGACGCCGCGCCGCTGGTCGGACCGGTACCCGGCGTGCGCGGGCTCTACATGGCGGCCGGCCTTTCGCTCAACGGCTTTGGCGGCGCCGGCGGCATCGGTCGCGCGATCGCGGAGATGGTCACCGGCGGGGACAGCGAGCTCGACCTGTTCGCGTACCGGCCGTGGCGCTTCGGGACGGTGCATCGCGACCCGACGTACGCGGCCGAGCTCGGGCGCGAGACTTACAAGTACTACTACCACCAGCGCTACCCGCTCGACTCCGACGAGTGGGGCAGGCCCAAGCGGCTGTCTGCGCTGCACACGCGGATGCAGGACCTGGGCGCGGTGTTCGGCACCAAGCACGGATGGGAGCGCGCCGACTACTTCGAACCGGGCAAGCCGTGGCGACGCGCCGGCGCCGACCAGCGCGCCTTCGGGTTCACGAAGCCGCCGTACCTCGAGCGCCTGGCGGAGGAGCACCGCGCCTTTCGCGAGCGTGTGGGCATCATCGACATGAGCTCGTTCGGCAAGATCGAGATCACCGGGCCGGGCGCCCTGACGCTGCTGGAGCGCGTCGCGGGCAACCGCATCGACCGCGAGGCCGGCAGCGTCGTCTACACGCAGCTGCTGGAGGCTGGCGGCGGCATCGCCGCCGACGTCACCATCACCCGCCTCGGCGAGCGGCACTTTCGGTTGGTCACCGGCGCGGGTTATGTGAACAGCGATATGGGCTGGCTCCTGTCCCAGGTGCGCGATGAGGACGTGCGGCTGCGCGAGTCGTCGGACGAGATCGCGGTCATCGGCCTGTGGGGTCCACGCGCGCCCGACGTGCTACCGCACGCCGATATCGAGTTCATGCACGGACGCGAGATCGACGTCGATGGCATCCGCGCGTTCGCGCAACGCGTGACCTACGTCGGCGAGCTCGGGTGGGAGCTGTACGTGCCGCGCGAGGCCGCGGGTCAGCTGTGGGAC
>CAYWTI010000142.1:0-18356 GCA_964461175.1 uncultured Actinomycetes bacterium
GACCTGCTTGCGCAGGTTCGAGGCCCCTGCCATGACGTCGTCGGGGTTCTCCTTGAGCAGGTCCTCGGGCAGCGGCCGGCCCGCGACCACGCGGTACTTGCCGGAGTGGACCTTCAGCGCGCGGACGGTGGACACGACGACGGCCGCGTCCGGCGCCAGTCCGGACGTTCGGCACTTGATGTTGAAGAAGCGCTCGGCACCCATGTCCGCACCGAAGCCCGCCTCCGTGACGAGGTACTCGCCGCCGTGGATGCCGATGAGGTCGGCTAGCACCGACGACGCGCCGTTGGCGATGTTGCCGAACGGCCCCGCATGCACGAGCACGGGCGTGTTCTCGAGCGTCTGCAGCAGGTTGGGTTTGATGGCGTCGCGCATGATCACGGTCATCGCGCCGCCGGCGTGCAGGAAGTCCGCCGTGATGGGCTTGCCGTCGCGGGCGAGGCCGATGACCATCCGACCGAGCCTCTTCCTCATGTCCTGCAGCGACGTCGACAGCGCGAGCACGGCCATCACCTCGGACGCCGCCGTGATGTCGAACCCGGTCTGCCGCGTGACGCCATCCTCGGGGGCGCCGAGGCCGACGACGACGCTGCGCAGCACGCGGTCGCTGACGTCGAGCACGCGCCGCCACGTGATGCTGTGCAGGTCGATCGGGAAGTCACGCAGGTTGTGGTGGATGAAGTTGTCGATCATGGCGGCGAGGAGGTTGTGCGCCGCAGTGACGGCGTGGAAGTCGCCGGTCAGGTGGAGGTTCAGCCGCTCCATCGGCACGACCTGGCTGTAGCCGCCGCCAGCCGCGCCGCCCTTGATGCCGAACGTCGGGCCCATCGACGGCTGGCGGATCGCGATCGTCGCCCGCCTGCCGATCTTGCCGAGCGCGTCGCCGAGGCCGACCGTCGTCGTGGTCTTGCCCTCGCCCAGCGGCGTGGGCGTGATCGCCGACACGACGACGTACTTCGCCTTCGGGCGGTCCTTCAGCGCTTCGATCGCGTCGAGCTTGATCTTGGCGACGTCGTGGCCGTAAGGCTCGAGCAGCTCGTTGCCGATGCCCATCTTCGCCGCCACGTCGGCCATCGGCAGCAGGCGCGCCTTGCGCGCGATCTCCAGGTCGGTCGGAAACTCCACCTTCATCACACTCTCCTTATGCGAGGCGAGAAAGCATCTCTCGCCGCCATCTCTCCGTCGGCTCGATCTCGTTGAACGTGAACACGTGCAGCCCGGCGACGTTGAGCCCGGGGTCGGCGATCGCCGGCTGCAGCGCGTGCAGGAACCTGCCCGGTTCGTAGCCGCCGGGGCGGAACATGCGCGCCACCCAGCTCGGGTGGCCGCGGAGAAAGCGCGCGGCGTCGGCGACGCCGATCTTGGTCGACACGCGCATGAGCTTGATTGGATCCGCGACCCCGGCCATGCCGATGTGGATCGGCAGCTGCACGCCGCGGCGGCGCACGCGCCCGATCCACGCGGCGACCGTCGCCGGGTCGAAGCTCATGTTGCTGACGATGTAGGTCGCCAGCCGGCGCTTGTCCCACATCGCCTGGACCGTGACGTCGTCGTCGATGAAGGGGTGGCTCTCGGGATAGCCGGTGACGCCGATCTCGGTGAAGCCGTGGCCGTCGGGCAACGCCGAGATGAGGGACAGGCTGTCTGGAAACTCGCCCGCCGGCTCGCGTGCGTCTCCCGCGACCACGAACACGTTGGTCACGCCGGCCGCCTTGAGCGCGTCGACGATCTGTCCGAGCTCGTGACGGTCGCGGATCAGGCGCGCCGACAGGTGCGGGACGGCGTTGTAGCCGAGGCGCGCAAGCGCGACCGCGAGGTGGATGGTCGCCGGCATGCCGCGGCGGGGCGAGGCGGTGACTGTGACCGTGACCTCGCGGGGCACAACAGCCGCGACCTTCTCGGCCGCGTCGTCGGTGGGCAGGACCTCGTAGCGGGGCGAGCGGAGGAGGTCGGGCAAGGAGCCTGCCTTCGGGACGCGAAGAGGCTTCACCACGCCCACCTGCGGTGTCGCACTATACGCCACTGTCGCGCGGTGCGCAACACATCACATGGTCGCCGAGCGAAGCAGGACGACGTTCCGATCGAGCGGGCCGCCGGCCCGAATCGAGTCGAACCCGCCCAGCGGGATGTTGGCCGCCAGCTCGCGGTGCAGGCCGGCGAGGCCTTCGCCGTCGTGGTCGAGCATGGTGCAGCCGATGGCCAGCGCGCCGCCGGCCGTCCGGTAAAGCTCGACCAGCCGGGCCTGGCACGGCCAGTCGACGAGCGAGCCCGTCGTGACTTCCCAGAATCCGCTGCCCGGGCGCGACCCTCGGCGGGCGACCACCCGGTTGATGTGCGTGTGGCCGTTGAGCCACAGGACGACGTTGTCGAAACGGAGCAGGAGGTCGAGCAACTCGGCGGCGCGGCGCTCGCCGTGCGGGTTCGACAGCGTGTCGTGCCCGTGGTGGGAGAGGACGACGACGTAGCGCTCGCCGCGCACCTCGTCGAGCCGGGCTTCGAGCCAGCGCAGCTGCGCCGCGTCGATCGAGCCGTCCGCGCCGCCCGCGTCGCACACCGTGTCGAGGACGACGTACCGGACGAGTCCCTCGTCGCGCACGTAGTAGGACCGGTCGAAGAGCTCGGCGCGCGTGATCGGCCGGCGCTCGGGGTCGGGCGCGACGTCTCGCGACGCGCCGGTCATGAAGCGCTCCGGCGCGTGCACGAACGTCTCCACCGCCGTGTCGGGGTCGATCCCGTCCGGCATCTCGACCGGCTTGCGCCCGCCCGCCATCGCCTGCGCGAGCGCCGGGGTGACGAGACCGACGCCCTGGCACACCTGCTCGTGGTTGCCCCAGCAGCGCAGCCACGGCATGGCGAGGCCGTCCGTCTCGAACTCGCGCATCGTCTCGTCGAGCAGCCCCTCGCGCCGCGGGAACCCGAACGCGCGCTGGAACTGGTCGCCGCCGGCCGGCGCGTCGGGCTTCCAATACATGTCCCCCGGCCAGTCGACGCGCTGAACGCCGTCGTAGCCGTTCGCTCCCGAGTCGGGGCGGACAACTCCACCGTCGAGCAGCGCGAGCGCGTTCGTCAGCTCGTTGCGCTGGGTGTTGTCGACAGCGTCGCCCGTCATGGCGGCGATGCGCGGCGCGGCGCCGGTGAGGGGCGCCGCGTCGACGCCGTTGACCGAGTGCACCAGCGCGGCAATGGCGTGGGGGTTGAGCGTCTCGTGCGGCCGCTGCATCGTGATGAGCTCGCGAAACCGCGGATCGCGCCAGTAGCGGTTGACGAACTCGAAGCGCGCGGGCGACTGGGTGTCCGTGACGTGGAGGTCGGTGAGGTGCGCGATGCACGCGATCGCCTCGCCGGCAGGCGTCACGTCGCCGGGCTCGCCGACCAGCTCCGCGCGCACCACGTGCGCCTCGCCCGCGGCCTCCGCGATCCCGCGGTACGCCGCCTCCGTGCCCTCGCGCACGGCAGGCCCGGCGACGAGCCGCCTCTCGGTCGTGAGCACGGTGCGCGCGCGTGACTTCACGAAACGACCGGGCTTGTCTCTTCCCTCTGGATGAGTACGGGGTCCGGGCGCAACGTCAGGCGGACCTTGCTCCCGGCCGTGTGCTCCGCGGCGGCCGAGGTCGGCATCTGCGCGAGCACCGTCGTGTCGCCAAGGTCGACTGTCACGCGGCTGACCGCGCCGAGGAAGGCGACCGCGATCACCGTGCCGACGAGCGGCCCGGCGTTCGTGTCGCCGTCAGAGGCGAGCGTCACCGCCTCTGGCCTGACAAGCGCGACGGCGGGGCCGTCCGGCGTGTCGGGGTGGACCAGCGGGATGCGCGCGCCGCGCACCTCGACCTCACCGCCACGCACGGTTCCGGAAAGCCGGTTGGTCAGGCCGACGAAGTCGGCGACGAATGGCGTCGCCGGCCGGGAGTAGACGAACATCGGCGGACCGAGCTGCTCCAGCTTGCCGGCCTGCATGACGCCGACACGGTCGGCGATGGCGAGCGCCTCCTCCTGGTCGTGGGTGACGAAGAGCGTCGTGATCCCGACCTCGAGCTGGACGCGGCGGATCTCGTCGCGCAGGCGGGAGCGGACCTTGGCGTCGAGCGCCGACAGGGGCTCGTCGAGGAGCAGCACCTGCGGCTGGATGGCGAGCGCGCGCGCGAGGGCGACGCGCTGCTGCTGGCCGCCGGACATCTGGTTGGCGTAGCGGTTGGCGAAACGGCCGAGACCCACGAGCTCGAGCATGTCCAGCGCGCGCTTCTTGCGCTCCGCGGCGCTGACGCCCCGCATCCGCAGGCCGAACGCGACGTTCTCCCACGCGACCATGTGCGGGAACAGCGAGTAGGCCTGGAAGACCATGCCGATGTTGCGCTTGTTGGTCGGCAGGTCCGTGACGTCGTCCCCGTCGATGATCACCCGGCCCTCGTCCGTCTGCTCGAGGCCGGCGAGCAGGCGAAGGGCCGTCGTCTTGCCGCAGCCCGACGGCCCGAGCAGCGCCACCAGCTCGCCCGGCGCGAGCGTCAGCGACAGGCCGTCGAGGGCGGTCACGGTGCCGTACCGGCGGACGAGGCCCTCGAGCCGGACCTCGACGCCTGCTCGGTCGGTCATCGGATTCCCTGCACCGTCGGGCTCGCCAGCATGGTCGCGGGCTCCTCGCGAAACTCGCGCCGGCCGCGGCCGCCGATGAACGCCAGCACGACGAGAAGGATGAACGCAAACATCAGCGCTGCGACGGCGACCGCGATCGAGACGCCGGCGTTGGTGCGCTCCAGGTGCACCAGCTCGACCTGCAGGTTGTTGTAGAGGAGGTTGTTCGCGATCGTGTACTCGCCCAGCACCAGCGCGACCGACAGCAGCGTGGCGTTGAGGATGGCGTTCGAGACATTGGGCACGATCACGCGCCACATGACGGCGAACCAGCTCGCGCCAAGGCTGCGCGCTGCCTCCGAAAGCGTCTTGACGTCGATCGCGCCGAGCCCGGCGTCGAGAGTGCGGTAGGCATACGGCAGGACCAGGACGATATACGAGAACGCGAGCGTGAGGATGGAGTCGCTGACGTTCGTGCCGAGCCAGATGTACATCGGGAAAAGGCCGACGACCAGCACGATCGCGGGGATGGTCAGGGGCAGCAGGCTGATGAACTCCATGATCCGGCTCAGTCGCGGCAGCTTGAGCCGCACCCAGACCATCGTGGGTACCAGCAGGACGAGCATCGCGATCGAGGTGACGAGCGCCAGCTCCAGCGACGCGTTGACCGCTGCGTCCGGCGCCGGGCCGAAGTTCCAGTCGACCAGGTCCGGGTACTGGAAGATCGACTGCCAGTACTCGAGTGTGCGCTGCCCGTTGTTGCCGCGGGTCGAGAACTCGAACATCGCGATCAGCGGAACCAGGAAGTACAGGGCCGCGACCGCGAACACGATGTAACGGAACGCCTGCAGCTTCAGCCAGCGGTTGCGCTGGTAGCCTCGCCTCGCTACAGCCACCGCGCCGTCCTCCGCTGCAGGAGCGAGTACAGCACCGTCACCAGGGTGACGATGACGACCATCTCCACCGCGATGGCCTTGGCGAAGCCCGGCTCGACCGCCCCCACCTCGCTGCTCAGCGCGTTGCTGATCTGCTGCGCCAGGACAGGCGCACCCTGGTTGATGAGGGCGTTGGCCGTCGCGTAGGCCGAAAACGCGTTCGCGAACAAGAGCAGCGTGCCGCCCAGGAACGAGGGGAACAGGATGGGCCCCGCGACGTGCCGCCAGTAGTGCCACGTGCCCCCGCCCAGGCTTTCGGTCGCCTCCCGCCACTGCGGCTTGATGCCGTCGAGGGCGGGTAGGAACACGAGCACCATCAGCGGGATCTGGAAATAGAGGTAGACCACGCTGAGGCCCGGAATCGGCTCGAACAGCCAGATGCTTCGGGCGTAGAAGTCAAACCCGTGGGACTGGGAGAAGAGGTAGACAAAGCCGGCCGGGCCGATGCTCGCGATGAACGCGAAGGCAAGCGTGACACCACCGAACTGCGCGAGCACGCCGGAAGCCGAGACGAGGAGCCGCCGCAGCACGCCATTGGGATTCCCGGTCGCTATGGCGTACGCAAGGATGGCGCCGAACATGGCGCCCAGCACGGCGGTGATCGCCGAGACGACAGTCGTCGTGATCGTCGCCTGCACGACGTAGTTGCGCGAGAGATGCGTGAAGTTGTCGAGCGTGAAACCGTTGTTGGCGTCGAAGAAGGCACCGAAAGCGATGATCGCCGTGGGCAGGACGAGGAAAAGCCCCACATAAAGGAAGAAGGGCACGGTGGCGATCCAGTCGAGGGAGAACCGCCGGCCGCCCAGAAGAGGGCGGCCGACGTTCGTGGTTACTGCCGGAGATCCGGCGGTCGTCAAGAAATAGCCTTCAGCCAGTTGGCGACGAGGTAGTTCTTCGCCGCCGTCGCCTGCGAGTCGCTCATGAACTGCGGGGTGCCGTTGACCGGGGGCAGCTTCGCAGCCGCGGCCGAATCGATCGTCCCGTTCTTCTGCATGGCCGCCTGTCGCACGGGCCGGGCGAGACCCTGCAGCCAGATGTTCTGGCCCTCGTCGGAGTAGAGGAACTCCTCCCACAGCCGCGCGGCCGCGGGGTGCGGAGCGTTCTTGTTGATCGCCTGGGCGTAGTAGCCGCCGAGGATCGCGTTGCTCGGGACGAACACCTTCCAGTTCGGCACGTCGACGCCGTGCGCCGCGGAGAGGTAGTCCCAGTCGAGCACGACCGGGGTCGTGCCGTTCTTCACGGTCGCGGTCGTCGCCTGCGTCTTCGAGAAGTTGCCGATCTTGTTGAGGTTGTGGAAGAAGTCGACGCCCTTGCTGATGTCGTCGAGCGAGCCGCCCTCGGCGAGGTTGACCATCATCACGCCGTTGAGCGCGGCGTTGGCCTTCGTCGGGTCGCCGTTGAGCGCGACCTTGCCCTTGAACTCGGACTTGGTCAGGTCGTCGACCGAGGTGATCGCGGGCACCTTCGAGGAGTCGTACCCGATGGACATGAAACCGCCGTAGTCCTCGAACCAGAGTCCGGTCGACTCCTTCTGGCTGTCGAGGATGTCGGCCCACGTCGAGACCTTGTACGGCGTGAACAGGTTGGTGTTGGCGAGCGCGACCGCCAGGCCGACGTCGACCACGTCGGGGGCGCGGCTCGTGGTTCCGAGCTGCTGAATGGCGTTGACCTCGTCCTGGCTCGAACCGTCGGGGTTGTCGGACGTGATCTTGATGCCGTACTTCGCCGCGAAGGTGTCGAGCTCTTTGCCATAGTTGGCCCAGTCGCGCGGGAGGGCGATGACGTTGAGCTTGCCCTCGCTCTTGGCGGCCGCGACGAGCGCGTCCATGCCGCCGCAGGCGCTGGCCGAAGACGCCGTCTTCGCCGTCGACTCGGCGCAGGAGGCCGTCCCGCCTCCGCCGCTGGTCCCGCCGCAGGCGGCGACCACGAACGTTGCCACCACGGCAAGGCCTAGGCGGCGCGTCAGACTACCCAATCTCATGCTTCGTCTTCCCCTCCAATGAATGGCTCCACCACGGGCCGGGCACCCGGCAGGCGGCCTTCGAACAGGGCCAATGATGGCCGGAGCCGCGCCCCGTTGCAAGGACGGAGTTCCGGCGTGCGGTTGATTTCAGTTAGGTCCGGGTTAATGCGGCCTGGCGGCTAGCTTTCAGGGCGCCCGGCGCGGAAGCCGAGGCGGCGGGAGAGGTCGGCCGCCCGTTCCCGGGTCAGCCGGTCAAGCTCGAAGGCGCCGCGGAGCCGGTGCGACGGCCCCGAGACGTCGAGCGCCGCGACCACCTCGCCGTGGGCGCCGAACACGGGCGCAGCGACGGCGTCGAGGCCCACCTCGAGCTCCTCGTGGGTGCGCGCCAGCCCGGTGCGGCGCGCCTCGTCGAGCTCCGCCTCGAGGCGGGCCCGGTCGGTGACCGTATGGGGTGTGAGCGCGTCGAGCGGAAGGCTGAGGAGGCGCTCACGCACCGCGGCCGGACCGAAGGCCAGGATCGCCTTCCCGCTCGCCGTGCCGTGGACGGGCGTGCGCCGGCCGAGCCAGTTGACGCTCACCACAGAGGTCGACGCGGTGGCCTGCTCGATCGGGACGATTACGTCGCCGACCAGGACGTCGAGGGTCGCCGTCTCGCCCGCCGCGGTCGCGAGCTCCTCGCACACCGGGCGCGCGACCGCGCGGAGGTCGAGCTCGCCCGTCACGACGCTGGCGAGCTGCGCGAGCCGGGGCCCCAGGCGGTAGCGCGCCGTCCGCGGGTCGCGCTCGACGAGCGAGTGCCTCTCGAGCGTGGCGAGGAGACGGAGCGCGGTCGAGCGGTGCACGCCGAGCTCGCGCGCCACCTCGGCGCCGGTCCGCCAGCCGCCCTGGCCGAGCAGGTCCAGGATGGCGACCGCGCGGTCGACCGAGCGCACGCCCAGGTCGCGGCCCGCGTTGCCCACAGCGCAACATTACTCGGGGTGCGCAACGGCGGCGGGATCACAGCGTAGGATGCGCAGGAAAGGATGAGCCGGGAAGAGGAGATCCGGTCCGCGCTTTTCGAGAACACCCTCCACGGCCGCGCGCCGGAGGTCAAGGCACTGACCGAGGAGGCGCTCAGCCTCGGCATGGACCCGATGGACATCCTCTTCAAGGCCCTCATCCCCTCCCTCGAGGAGGTCGGCCGCCGGTTCGAGAAGGGCGACTTCTTCGTCCCCGAGATGCTCATCGCCGCCCGCGCAATGCAGGGCGCGCTCGTCATCCTCCGCCCGCTGATCGCCGAGACGGGGGCGCAGCCTGTCGGGCGCTACGTCATCGGCACCGTCAAGGGCGACATCCACGACATCGGCAAGAACCTCTGCGTGATCATGCTCGAGGGTGCCGGCTTCGAGGTCTACGACCTCGGCGTCAACACCCCGCCAGAGAAGTTCGTCGAGGCGGTGCAGAAGCACCAGCCCGACGTGGTCGGCTTCTCCGCCTTTTTGACCACGACCATGCCGATGTTCAAGGCCAACATCGACGCCCTGACGAAGGCCGGGCTGCGCGACAAGGTGCACATCGCGGTCGGCGGCGCGCCCGTGACGCAGGAGTACGCCAGGCACGTCGGCGCCGACAGCTATGCGCCGGACGCGTCGATGGCGACGCGAATGGCCAAGCAGCTCGTCGGGGATCGGAGTGGCAGCTCACCGGGCGCGCAAGCGCTCGAGCAAGCCGTGATGAAGATCGACGAGACGCTGAGAAAGGGCTAGCTCCTTGGAGACGGTCCTCTCCTCGCGCTCGCGCGAGGTCGTCATCTCGATAGAGCGTCCCTTCGTGATCATCGGCGAGCGCATAAACCCCACCGGACGCAAGGTCCTGGCCGCGGAGATGAAGGACGGGAAGATGGATCGCGTCCGCTCGGACGCGGTCGCGCAGACCGAGGCCGGCGCGCACATGCTCGACGTCAACGCCGGCATCCCGGCGATCGATGAGCCGGCGCTGCTGGTCGCCGCGATCAGGGCGGTGACGAAGGTCAGCGACGCGCCGATATGCATCGACTCGTCGATCATCGAAGCGCTCGAGGCCGGCCTGTCCGCGTACGAAGGCAAGGCGCTGGTCAACTCGGTGACCGCCGAGGAGGAGCGCATGGAAAGGATCCTGCCGCTCGTCAAGAAGCACGGCGCGGCGGTGATCGGCATGGCGAACGACGAGACGGGAATCTCGATGGTGCCGTCCGAGCGCCTGGCGCTTGCGCGACGCATCGTCGAGCGCGCGGCCGACCACGGCATCCCGCGCGAGGACGTGATCATCGACCCGATCGCCATGACGGTCGCCGCCGACCCGACGTGCGGCCTCGTCACGCTCGAGACGATGCGGCTGATCCGCGACGAGCTCGGCAGCAACATGACGTGCGGCGCGTCCAACGTGTCGTTCGGTCTTCCGGACAGGCCTGCGGTCAACGCGGCGTTTCTCCCGCTGGCGATGCACGCCGGGCTCACATGCGCGATCACGAACCCGCTCGAGCCGCAGGTCCGGCGCGCCATCCTGGCCGGCGACCTGCTGCTCGGCCACGACGAGTACGCGATGCGCTGGATCGCCAGCTACAGGGCGGAGCAGCACGCCGGCCGCGCGCAGGGCGTACCTCTCGAATCGGGGTGACTTCGTGATCCAGCGCAAGTTCGAGGTCCGCTACCTGCCGTTCGAACGCGTCACGCGCGTGCCGGGCGGGACGACGGTGTTCAGCGCCGCCCACTGGATTGGCCTGCCCATCGACTCGACGTGCGGAGGCAGGGGGACGTGCGGCAAGTGCAAAGTGCGCATCGTCCACGGCCTGACGGACGCCGAAACCGCGGACCATCGGCAGCTGCGTCCGCAGGAGATCGCGGACGGCTGGCGGCTGTCGTGCCAGGCGCGCATCCACGAGGACATGACCTGCGAGGTGCCGCAGCTGCTGCGCGTGCCGAAGGCCGCGACCATGGGCCTCGGCCGCCTGGTCATCCTCGACCCCAACGTGCGCAAGGTGTTCCTTGCGCTCGGGGAGCCGTCGCTGCACGACCAGCGCAGCGACGTGGCGCGCCTGCGCGACGCGCTGACGGTCGAAGGGCTCGACATGGTCGCGAGCGTGCCGGTGCTGCGGACACTGCCGGCCGCGATGCGCACCGCGGACTTCCGCGTGACGGCCGTGCTCTCGGGCGACCAGCTCGTCGCCGTCGAGGGCGGCGACACCACCGGCGAGTGCTTCGGCGTCGCGTTCGACGTCGGCACGACGACGCTCGTCGGCACGCTGATGAACCTGCGCACCGGCATGGCCGCGTCGGTGCGCTCGACGCTCAACGGGCAGGCGCCGTTCGGCGCCGACGTGATCTCGCGCATCAGCCACGGCATGAACGGCCCCGAGGCCATCGTCGAGCTGCAGCAGGCGGTCGTTGCGACGATGAACTCGGTGCTC
Source organism: uncultured Actinomycetes bacterium (assembly GCA_964461175.1). Lineage (GTDB taxonomy): Bacteria > Chloroflexota > Dormibacteria > Dormibacterales > Dormibacteraceae > 40CM-4-65-16. The sequence continues at coordinate 10,889 of CAYWTI010000142.1, forward strand.
GAGGAGCTGTACCTCGAGACCGGCGTCTCGCCGGAGCGCACCTACGAGGCGGTCGTCGTCGGCAACGTCACCATGCTCCACCTCCTGCTCGGCGTCGACCCGAGCCCGCTCTCCATGTCGCCGTTCACGCCCGCGTTCATGGACGAGCTGGCCGTCGAAGCGCGGGAGATCGGGCTGCGCATCCACCCGCACGGGTACGTGCAGACGCTGCCGGCGCTGGGCGCGTACGTGGGCGCGGACATCGTCGCCGGCGTGCTGGCGACGGGCCTCGTGCGCGAGGACCGGGTGCGCGTGTTCGTAGACGTCGGCACCAACGGCGAGATCGTGCTCGGCAGCGCCCAGCGCGCGCTCGCCACGGCCGCACCCGCCGGTCCGGCGTTCGAGGGCAGCCAGATCAAGTGCGGCATGCGCGCGACCGTCGGCGCGATCGAAGGCGTGACGTTGGGCGACCGCGTCGAGCTGCAGGTCATCGGCGGCGACGTCCCGGCCGAGGGCATCTGCGGCTCGGGGCTCGTCGACGCCGTCGCGCAGATGCTGCTCGCCGGCCTGCTGGACCACTCCGGACGCATGCGTGCGCGCGACGACGTGCCCGGGCATCCGCTTCGCGACCGGCTCATCGAGGTCGACGGCGTGCGCGCGTTCCTCCTCGCCGACGGCGTCTACCTCACCCAGCGCGATATCCGCGAGCTGCAGTTCGCCAAGGGCTCGATCGCGACCGGGATCAAGGTCCTGATGGACATCCTCGGCGTCCGGACCGAAGACCTCGACGAGGTGCTGCTCGGCGGCTCATTCGGGTCCTACCTCAATCCGGAGAGCGCCAAGATCATCGGCCTCGTGCCGCCCGTGGACGTGGACAAGATCATCGCGGTGGGCAACTCGGCGGGCGAGGGCGCGAAGATCGCGCTGCTCTCCTACCGCGAGCGCCAGGTCGCGTTCGAGCTGCGCTCGCGCATCGAGTACATCGAGCTCTCGGGTAGGTCGGACTTCAACGATTCGTTCGTCTCGGTGCTCGCCTTCCCGCAGCTGGAGGCGGTGCGGTGATCGTCGAACGCAGAACCGCGCTGGTGATCTGCGGCGCGCTCGGAGCCGAGGTGAAGCAGATCGTCGACAAGCGCGGATGGGACGTCGACGTCTACGGCGTGTCCGCGCTGCTGCACCTCTACCCCGCACGCATCGTCGAGGAGATCCGCGAGCGCCTGCGCGCGCTGCGGCCCGACTACGACAACCTCGTGGTCGTGTACGGCGAGTGCGGGATGACGGGCAAGCTGGAGGCGGTGCTGGAGGAGTTCGGCGCGGTGCGGCTTCCCGGGCCGCACTGCTATGAGATGTACGCCGGGGCGGAGCGGTTCGCGGAGATCGCCGAGACCCGGCCCGCGACGTTCTTCCTCACCGACTGGCTCGTGCGCAACTTCGACCGCGCGGTCAAGAAGGGCCTCGGCCTCGACCGCCATCCGGAGCTGAAGCAGATGCTGTTCGGCAACTACGAATCCGTGCTCTATCTGCGCCAGGCGCCAAACCCGATGCTGGCTGAAAAGGCCGAGGCTGTCGCCGCCTACCTCGGCCTGCCGCTCGAGGTCTTGGACGTAGGCCTGGGCGAGCTCGAAGACAGGCTGGCCGCCATCGTTGGCTAAATATCAGGTCATGTTCTGGAAGCACATCCCCTCGCAGGTCAAGGCGTGGGACGTCGCCGGTGCGGAGGCGAAGGCGATGCTGCCGGACTACTTCCAGGCCGCCATCGACTCCTACGCGATGAAGGACGGCTCGACCGATATGGACGCGTACCTCGACGGCTGGCGCTGGGGCGAGGTCGAGGAGCGCGACGGCGCGCCGCAAGAGGTTGTGTCGGCCCTCGTCGAGGAGCTCGCCGCCGCGAACCCGCGCGCGCGACTTCTCAACCCGGAGCCGTCGTGAGCGACGGCATGCTCGACGACCTGCTCCAGAGCCAGCAGCTCGTGATCGCGATGCTGCGCATCTCCGCCGAGGACCCGTCGGCGCGCGTCGGCGCGTGGGACCTGCGCGACATCGCGGCGCACCTCGCCGCGACCGAACGCGACTGCTACGTGCCGCGCATCCGGGCGATCGCCGCCGGCGAGAACCCGGTCTTCGACTTCTTCACCAACGACACGACCGACTTCAGCGGGATCCACCTCGACGACGCCCTGGACGAGTGGATCGCGACGCGCCTGATGCTCGTCGGCTACGTGAGGGAGCTGGATCCCGAGAGCCGGACCGGGCTGACGGGACGGCACGAGCGCTACGGCGCGGTGACGGTGGACCGGTATCTCGAGATCGCGCTGAAGCACGATCGCGACCATCTCCGCGGGCTGGAGCGGCTCGCCGGCGAGCTGACCCGCTAGCCTCGCGCAGGAGGCGCACCGCCTCGCGCCGTCGCGGATCCCTCTCCGCCGGCTCGAGGTTGACCTGCACGAGCAGCGCGCCGATCGCGACGGACGCCTGGGCGAGGATGGCGGCGGCCATCGCGTCGGCCTCGAGGTTGGGGTTGCCGTGCCGCTTCAGCTCGCGCGCCAGCTGCTCGACCTCCACCCCCAAGGCGGCAACGGCCAGGGGCGTGTCGATGGTCCTGCTGCGCGCCACGGCGACGTCGCCGCCGGTGCGCCGCGCCTCGAGGTAAGCGAGGAACGCCTGCGTGTCCTGCTCGACGAGGTCCTCGGCGCGAAGGCGGAGAGCCTCGGCGCGCTCGTGGGCGCGGGCCGCACCCGCCCACTTAGGCGAGCGGCGCGCCACCTTCTGGAGCAGGGCGGCAGCGGCCGCAATCGCCGCCGCCGCGGCAGCGCCGCTGGCCGGGGCCGGCTCGGCCGACGCGAGCCGGCTCAGCAGGCGCTCGAAGCCCGACCTCGCGCGCCGCTCAGGCGTCGCCAAGCTCGCGCTTGCGGCGGGCGACGAACTCCTGCAGCTGCTCGTCCACGCCGGGATCGATGCCCGGGTCCTGGTACTCGGCGAGGACCTGCTTCCACCGCTCGGCCGCGACCATATCGGCCGTCCGGGAGCCGAAGCGCTGCCAGCGGTCGAAGTTCTCCGTCGACGATATCCACGGCCGGTAGAAGCCCGTGCGGTAGTGGCGCATCGTGTGCTCGGCGCCGAGGAAGTGGCCGCCGGGACCGACCTCGCGCAGCGCGTCCATCGCCATTCCTTCGGCGTCGACCGGCATGCCGTGGCCGAGGATCCACTCGAACATCCGGAGCTGCTCGACGTCGATGATGAACTTCTCGTAGGACGCGAGCAGCGCGCTTTCCAGCCACCCGGCGGCGTGGAGGACGAAGTTGACGCGGCCGAGGATCGTCGGCCACATGCACATCATCGACTCGTACGCGGCCTGCGCGTCCGGCGCCTTGGACGAGGTGAGCGCGCCGCCGCCGCGGAACGGCAGGTTGTAGTGACGGGCCATCTGGGCGCTGGCCAGGATGCCCATCGCCGACTCCGGCGTGCCGAACGCCGGGCTGCCCGACTGCATGTCGGTGTTGGTCAGGAACGAGCCGTACACGCTCGGCGTGCCCGGGCGGAGGAGCTGGACGAGCGCGATGCCGGCGAGCGCCTCGGCCGTCTGCTGCGCGACCGTCCCGGCGAGGCCCATCGGCGACATCGCGCCGGCCATGAGGAACGGTGTGACGATGACCGGCTGGCCCGCCTCCGAGTACTCGAGAAGGGCGCCTAACATCCGGTCGTCGTAGCGCAGCGGGCTGTTGACGTTGATCAGGCTGATCACCGCCGGAGTGCGCTCGATGCTCTCCCGCCCGCCGCACACGATGGCCGCCATCTCGATGGTGTCGCGCGCGTTCTCGGCCGAGATGACGCTGCCCATGAAGGGCTTGTCGGTCCAGCGCATGTGCGAGTAGACCATGTCGAGGTGGCGCGTCCCGAGCGGCAGGTCCTCGGGCTCGACCGTGGTGCCGCCGGCGCAGTGGATCTGGTCGATCGCCTGCGACAGCTTGTCGAAGTTGGTGAAGTCCTCGATGGTGGCCCCGCGCCGGCCGCGCTCGAGGTCGGTGACGAAGGGCGGCCCGTAGACCGGGGCCGTGACCATGTGGTCGCCGCCGAGGACGACGCTGCGCCTGGGGTTGCGGGCCTGGAGCTCGAACGTCGCCGGCGTCTTTTTGACCTGCTCGAGGACGAAGTCACGGTCGAAGCGGACGCGGTTCTCCTCGATCTTCATGCCCGCGCCGGCGAAGGCTTCGCGGGCGCGCTCGTGGAGGAAGTCGACGCCGATCTCCTCGAGGATGGTCATCGCCTGCTCGTGGATCGCCTCGACCTGCTCCCCGGAGAGGTAGTCGAGCGGCCGGAAGGTGTTCCTCCACACGGGCGGCTCCAAGTTTGATCGAACGGCGGCGTGTGGTAACGTAGGCCGTGCCCGTTGGGGCGCTCGGTCCTCGCTGGAGGACCCACACCTAACCTGACTTGACCCCAATCACGCGTCTCGCACGTACCACTCGCATCCGCGTATGAGCACACCCATACCCGGCGACGTCCTGCCGCTCTGGAACCCCGAGATTCCAGGCGAGGAGATCCAGGCTGGGCGGCTCGGCATCCGCGTCCGTCCCGGCACACCCGCGGCGGCCAAGGTGACGGCGCTCGAGGCCGCCGGCGGCGCCGAGCTGCTGCGCCAGATCCTCGAGGAGCAGAAGCTGATCGACGGCACGTACACGGTCGTCAAGCCGGAGAAGCCGATCGAGTTCATCGGCCAGGTGAGCAGCACGCTGCTGACCGGCAAGCTCGGCCGCACGCCGATGGGCCTGGCGCTCGAGATCACCGACTGGCAGGAGCTCGAGGGCGCGTACGAGATCGAGAAGAACCGCCTGCGCCTCCGGTTCCAGGAGCTGCACGTCGTCAAGGAGTGGGACGGCGACCTCGAGGGCTTCACCGCCATCGTCCTGCGCGAGCAGGCCAAGCAGCATCCGCTGCTCGACTCGACGATGCGCTTCATCGAGCACCTGCGCGACTACCGCGAGAAGCTCGCCGAGGCAGCGGTCCGCCGCTACGAGGCGACCGAGCAGTGGATCGAGTGCCCGAAGTGCGAGACCGAGGTCCCGACCTCGAACGGGATCCACTGCCCCAACTGCGGCGAGGACATGCGCGGCGGCGAGTACGTGCGCGCGATCCTCCACCTGGTCGACGACGCCGACGGCCGGATCTACCGCGGCATCGACTCCCTGACCGTGCGCTCGGCCGGCTTCCCCGAGTACCGCGGCATGTCGCTCGACCGCATCCAGGGCTCGAACCTCTCGGTCAGCTTCCGCCGCTACGACCCGCTCCCGGACGAGGGCATCGTCCTCCCGACCGCGAGCGTGGAGATGTTCGAGGCGCAGCGCTCGGTCATCCGCCAGCTGCAGATCGGCAGCCCGCGCTCGGGCGCGCTCGCCGCCGAGCTGGCCGACCCGGGCTGGCTGGGCACCGCGCCGCGCGTCGCCCTCGACGGCAAGCGTGCGCACCACCTACCTGACCCGAACGAGGAGCAGGCGGAGGCGGTCGCGCGCGTCATGGGCATGCGCCCGGGCCAGCTCTACCTGATCCAGGGACCGCCCGGCACGGGCAAGACGACCGCGATCGTCGAGTCGATCCGCCGCATCCTCGGCCGCAACCCGAACTCATCGATCCTCCTGTCTTCGCACTCCAACGACGCCGTCGACACCGGCCAGGAGCGGCTGCTCGGCTTCTCGCATGTGCGCCAGGCGCGCATCGCCGAGCCGGGCAAGGTGCCGCGCCGCCTCCGCCCGACGCTCGTCGAGGGCGACGACCTGTCGCCGTACAACCTCGTCGCCGGCACTTGCAACCGCCTGACGATCGACTCCCGCCTGCGCTTCGAGGTCTTCGACTGGCTGATCCTGGACGAGGCCAACAAGGTGCGCGCCAACGAGGCGCTCGCGCTGATGCCGCTGGCGAAGCGGTGGGTGATGATCGGCGACCTGAACCAGCTTCCGCCTGTGATGGAGGAGGCGGCCGCCACCTTCAACATCGCGCAGCCTCTCGACGAGGTCGTGCGCGACGACAGCTTCTACGGCTGGGTCTGGGACAAGGTGCCGGCCGGATCGCGGATCATGCTGCCGCGGCAGTACCGCATGCGCGAGCCCATCGGCCGCGTCGTGTCGGACCTGTTCTACGACGGCAAGCTCATCCACGAGGCGCCACACCAGCGCATGCCCCTGCCGTGGCCGTTCGACCGCGAGCTCGTGTGGGTCGACACCGGCGCGCAGGACGAGTACCGCGACGCCCAGCGCTCGGTCGCAAACGAGTTCGAGGTCGCTCTGTGCAAGGACATCACCTCGATCATCCGCAGGCGCGTGCGCAAGGCCAAGCTCGCCGTCATCGCCATGTACAACTCGCAGGTCAACCGCCTGCAGGGCACGTTGAAGGGCATCGTGCCGCCGGACGACATCGAGTCTGTGGACGCGTTCGAGGGCCGCGAGTCGGACGGCGTCATCCTCTCGCTCGTGCGCTCCAACGACCGCGCGGCGATCGGCTTCCTCAACGACCCGAACCGCGTCAACGTCGCCATCTCGCGGGCGAAGAAGCTGCTCGTCATCGTCGGCGACTCGAAGACCGTCATCGGCGGTGCGCCCGAGCTGTTCGGGCCGCTGTTCGAGCACTGCAAGGAAGAGGGCCTGGTCGCCGGCGTCGGCGCAGTGGTCACGGCGTGCCAGCGCGTCGGCATCCGCTCCCAGGTGCAGCGCCTTTCCAGGCCGCACCGCGGCGACCGGCGCGGAGCGCGGCGGAGGCGGCGAGGCCAGAAGCCCCTCAACGGCGAGGCCGCTGTGGCGGCAGCGAACGGAGCCGAGGCTGGCACTCCTGATGTCCAGCTTCAGCCGGAGATCCAATCTGAGATAGGGGCCAGCTCGAACGGCGCCTCCGCGCCGGCCCCCGAGCCCGCCCCCGTGGAATCACCTACGGAGGCTGAATCGTAGGTTCGCCTCTGTAAGCTCATCGGCCGTGAGCGAGCAGTGCATCTTCTGCGAGATCGTCAACGGCACCGCGCCGGCGAGCTGGGTCTACCAGGACGACACCGTGGTCGCGTTCATGGACATCCAGCCGATCACGCAGGGACACCTCCTCGTCGTCACCCGCGAGCACGCCGTGCTGATGACCGACGTGGCCGAGCCGGCGGCGATGCGCGCGTTCAAGATCGCGCGCAAGCTGGCCGCCGCGGCCCGGCACACGCTTGGCGCGAGCGGGGTGAACATCCTGGTCATGGACGGCGAGGCGGCCTACCAGGACGTGCCGCACTTCCACGTGCACGTCATCCCTCGCTACCCGCGAGACGGGTTCGGGCTGACGTTCCCGGACTCGTATGAGAAGCCGCCTGCTAGGGCACAGTTAGACGCAATCGCCGCCGCACTCCACACGGCAATGTCTCCAGCCGGCACGACGTGACGAGCCGGTAAGAGGTCCCGCTAGCCTCGAACCCGGGTCGTGTCGCGAAGCCCGGTGTAGATCCGTCCGTGTGATTCGGTCATCAGAC
>CAYWTI010000143.1:0-3579 GCA_964461175.1 uncultured Actinomycetes bacterium
CGGCGGTGTGCAACAACTTCGCCGAGGGCGGCGCGGGCGCGACCGAGCTCGCGGAGATGGTGGCCGAGGCGGCGGACGAGCCGAGCCACTTCCAGCTGCTCTACCCCGACGCCGCGACGTTGCGGGAGAAGATCGAGGCCATCGCGCTGCGCATCTACGGCGCCCGCGGCGTCGAGTACGACGCAACGGCGGCGCGCCAGATCGACGCCTACGAGGCGAGCGGCTTCGGCCGGCTGCCGGTCTGCGTCGCCAAGACGCACCTTTCGATCTCCTCCGACCCCAAGCTCAAGGGCGCGCCGACCGGCTGGGTCCTGCCCGTGCGCGAGGTGCGAGCGTCGGTGGGAGCGGGGTTCATCTACCCCATCTGCGGCGAGATGCGGACCATGCCCGGCCTGCCCACGAGCCCGAACGCCGTCAGCATCGACATCGACGAGAACGGCGAGATCGTGGGCCTGAGCTGACGCCGCCCCGCGACACCGCCGGTATGCGCAAACCGCACCGATTTCGGGGCCGCCTGGCGTGCCGTTTGATCAAACCGCACGTGATGCGGGTATCTATCTGACGTGCAGACCCAGTCGATAGCCGCCAGGACCGGCATGGGCACGGTCGAGATCGCCGTCACCGAGGCCGAGCGGGCGCTTCGGTTCTACCGCGACTACGTCGGCCTGACGCCTCTCGAGTCGGAAGGCCCCGAGATCCGCATGGGCGCGCACGGCCGCGAGCTGGTGGTGCTCCACCCCGGCGCCGAGCGCCCAGTCGTGCCGCACACGTCAGGCCTCTACCACCTCGCCATCCTCGTCCCCGACCGGCGCGAGCTGGCGCGCGTCATCGCGCGGCTGGCGCACCTGCGCTGGGACCAGTACCCCACCGACCACGTGATGACCAAGGCCAACTACCTCTGGGACCCCGACGGCAACGGCATCGAGATCTACACCGAGTCGCCCGAGGACGGGTTCATGGGTTTTGCCAATGGCACCTTCGCGGCCTGGGACAAGGATGGCAACCCGCGGTCGGGTCGCGAGCCGATCGACGTCGAGGAGCTGCTCACCCACCTTCGCGAGGACGACCGGCTGGACGAGCCGATGCCCGCCGGCACCAGGATGGGCCACGTCCATCTTCACGTGCCGAACGTCGACGAGGCGCTGCGCTTCTACCACGACCTAGTCGGGTTCGACGTCATGGGCCACGTCCGCGGAGTCGGCTTCGTGTCCGCGGGCGGCTACCACCACCATCTCGGCCTCAACGAGTGGGCGGGGCGCAACGTCAAGCCCGCGCGGCCCGGCTCGTCGGGGCTCCGCCGCTTCACCGTGGAGCTGCCGACGCAGCGCGACCTCGAGGACGTGGTCGGCCGCCTCGAGCATGCGGACGTGAAGCTCAGCGAAGAGGCGGGCGGCTTTGCCGCCGACGACCCGACGCAGAACAGGGTCGTCTTCAAGACCGCTGCCGCCTGAACTAACCTCGACTCAATGGCTCCCAAGCGGTGGGACACGGACGAGCGAGGTGAGGGTGTCGCCGACGCGCGGTTCATGCTGCCGGCGATCCAGGAGCTGCAGCAGCTTGCGACGACTGAGCGCTGGGTCGCCGAAGAGCCGGAGACGCATCTTCTTCCCGGTATCGAGGATCGCGTCGCGATCTCCGGCCTGCGGCTCGAGCAGCAGTCGATCGACGAAGCCGGCGTCTTTCACATCCGGCTGTCGTCCGGCACGCGGCTGTCCCGCCGCGAGATACGTCAGTCGGTGTGGTCGATCCTCGGCGGCGCGGTCGAGATGACGACGTTCGTGCGCGAGGCGAGCGACGACCGCGCCGTCACGTTCGAGGTCGTCACCGGCGTCGCGCCGGGCGGCCAGTTCGCGACCCACGGCCATACGCTTCGGATCGAGGTGGTGCAGCCGGCGTAACGCGCCGCGTGCGCGGGGAGTTCCACCCTCGTGCGAGTGCGGATGATCCTTCCTGCGCTCACAGAGGCGACAAGCCCGTTCTTCCGCCCGATCAAGTACTCGCTGTTCCCGCCGCTCGGGCTCGCGACGCTCGCGGCCTACCTCGACCCGGACGACGAGGTCTCGATCTCGGACGAGCACGTCGAGAGGCTGCGCCTCGACGACACCCCGGACCTCGTCGTCATCCAGGTCTACATCACGTCGGCGCGGCGCGCGTACGAGCTCGCCGACCTCTACCGGTCGCGCGGATGTCACGTCGCGCTCGGCGGCCTGCACGTGACCTCGCTGCCCGAAGAGGCCGCCGCGCACGCGGACACGATCTTCCTCGGTCCGGGTGAGGACACCTGGCCGCGTTTCCTCGCCGACCTGAGGGCAGGCTCGCCCGCGCGTCGCTATGTGTCGGCGCACCGCACGCTGCTCGGCGTGCCGCGCATCCGCCGCGACCTGATCGACCGGCGACGCTACCTGGTGCCCAACTCCATCGTCGTCTCGCGCGGCTGCCCGCACGTCTGCGACTTCTGCTACAAGGTCGCGTTCTTCAAGGGCGGTAAGCAGTACTACACGCAGACCGTCGCCGACGCGCTGGCCGAGATCGACCGCCTGCCCGGAAGGCACCTGTACTTCCTCGATGACCACCTCTTCGGCAGCCCGCCGTTCGCCGAGGCGCTTTTCGACGGCATGCGGGGTATGAACCGCGTCTGGCAGGCCGCGGGGACGGTCAAATCGGTGCTCGAGCAGCCGCGACTCCTGGAGAAGGCGGTCGCGGCCGGGCTACGCAGCCTGTTCGTCGGCTTCGAGACCGTCAACAGCGCGAACCTGCAGGAGCAGCGCAAGTTCCAGAACATCGGCCGGAACTACGACGCCGCGGTCGCCCGCCTGCGCGAGCTCGGCGTCATGGTCAACGGCAGCTTTGTCTTCGGCATGGACCACGACCGCCACGACGTCTTCGAGCGCACGGTCGACTGGGCCGTCGAGCAGGGCATCGAGACGGCGACATTCCACATCCTCACGCCCTACCCCGACACCGAGCTGTACCGGCGCATGGAGGCCGAGGGCCGGCTGCTGCACAGGGATTGGGAGCTCTACGACACGCGCCACGTCGTCTTCAAGCCGGCCGGTCTCGACGCGGAAGCGCTCGAGCGGGGTTACTGGAAGGCGTACCGCGACTTCTACCGCTGGGGGTCGATCTTCCGCGGCGCTTCCGCCAAGCCCGATCTACGCGGACGCGCGCGGCATGTCGCGTACGCCGGCGGCTGGAAGAAGTTCGAGCCGCTGTGGGACGTGCTCATCCGCAGCCGCCAGGTCCTGCACGCCCTGCCGCTCCTCGAAGCGACCCTCAACGCCGGCTCAGGCGGTTCCCGTGGCGCCCTTTCTCTCCACCGCCTCGTGGAGCAGCGTCGCCAGGTCGAAGACCTGTAGCTTTGCGCCGGTCTCGCGTACGCCGTCGTCGAGCATCACCGTGCAGAAGGGGCACGCCACCGCCAGCGTCTCGGCCCCGGTTGCGGCCGCCTCGCGCACGCGCTCGTGGTTGATCGGCCGGCCGCGCTTCTCCTCCATCCACATCCTCGCCCCGCCGGCGCCGCAGCAGAACGTGCGCTCGCGGTTGCGCGGCATCTCCACCGGCTTGCCCACCGCGGCGACC
>CAYWTI010000144.1:0-6447 GCA_964461175.1 uncultured Actinomycetes bacterium
ATCCTCATCGGCGTCATCGCCGGCGGCCCAGGCGGCCTGTCGGCCGTCCTGTACTACCTCTTCGTCTACATGTTCATGAACTTCGGCGCGTTCGCGGTGCTGACGCTTCTGTCAGGCGCCGAGGGCGACGCCGATGTGTTCGCCGACCTGGAAGGCCTCGGCCGCCGCAATCCCGTGCTCGCTGTGGCCATGACGATCTTCATGCTGTCCCTCGCCGGCTTCCCGCCGTCGGTCGGCTTCTTCGGCAAGCTGTTTCTCTTCACCGCCGGTGTGAGCGCCGGCTACACGTGGCTCGTCGTCGTCGCGGTGCTCATGAGCGTCGTATCTGTCTACTACTACATCCGCGTCCTCGTGCCGGTCTGGTCGGCCGGGCCTGCGATCGAGCGCGCGCGACCTTCCCTCGCCTCCAACTTCGCCATCGTGCTCAGCGGCGCGGCGTCGCTGCTCCTCGGCCTCTACCCGACGGCGCTCTTGATCCTCGGCCAGATCGGCGCCAACCCGGTCGCTCCGAGCAAGTAGCTAGGCGGGAACCTTCGACCCGGCGTAGAACGGCCGCGGGTAGTGCGCCGGCGAGAAGCGGGCGTATGAAGGCGACAGCCCCACGCCGAAGACGGTGTTCGCGCTCGCGCCCTCGGCTGCGGCCGCGGCGTTGAGGGCTTCGGGCGCGAGCGAGGCGTCGTCCCAGGCGCCCGTGTCGAGCCGGTTCAGCAGCACCTTCAGCGCCGCAAGGATCTCGCCCGGCGTGAACGCGCAATGCCCCGCGCGGTGGACGAACACCTGGCGCAGCTGGTCCGATTTGGAGGCCGCCGAGACGACGGTGGCGTAGGCGCGCTCGTTGGGCGGGATGACCAGCCCGTCGCCGGTGGTGTGGACCGACAGGACCGGCACCGCCAGGTCGCCGTCGAAGCTGATGTACCTCGCCAGGTACGCCGCCGCCGCCGGGTCGGGCTTGATCCGGGCGCCGGAGTTGAGCTTGCGAAGGTCGGCGCCCAGGTCGAGGCCCGAGGCGGCGTACAGCGCCTGGACCTCGTCGCGATCAGGCGACTCCGCGAGCAGGGCGGCATAGTCGACGCCGGTGTTCCACGAAGGGTTGCCGCCGGCGCGCCGCTCGAGCTCCTGCCGGTAGGCGAACGCGAAGCCGAAGTCGATGCGCGACTCCCACTGCAGCTGCGCATCCTCCTGGGCGGTGTAGTCCGTCGCCGCCGGCTCGGCCTGCCGAGGGTCGAACCAGCCAGGGAGGTCGATCAGCGCCGCGACCAGCGCGAGCCGGGCGCGGCCCGCAGAGGTGGCGGCGGCGGAGTTGAACAGGTCTGAAGCCAGCTGGCGGTTGGCGGTGGGATCGGTGATGTGCGTCAGCTCGAGCGACGAGGTCGGGCCGAGCAGCGTCTTGAAGGCGTAGGCGGAGTCGAGCTCGGCGTTCCAGGTCGCGATCCCGCCCGCCAGCACACCGCACAGCGGCATCGCGGCGGCGAAGCGGTCGGGGTGCAGCTGCACGAGCCCGGCGGTGATGATGCCGCCGAGCGACGCACCCCATGCGATGACGCGCTTCGGCTTGCCGACATGCGCGCCGAAGTAGTCGAGAAGAGCGATCTGGTCACGAAACGCGTCCTCGATCGCCCAGCCGGTCGAGCTGTACGAGGATCCCGCCGCGGCGTAGTGATGGTCGAGAAGCCAGGTGAGGGCGACGTCGGCGGGCGCGTCCTGGGCGCCGTTCGCGGCGCCCGGCGCCACGTAGCCGTGGCTGTAGAGGAAGAGCGTGCCGTTCCAGCTCGCCGGCACGTCGATCACGTACGAGGCCTTGCCGAGCGCACCGGTGAGGTTGCGAGGGCCTGGCGTCGACACTGCGTTGCTGCCAGCACTCTGCGAGCACGCCACCAGCAGCGCGGCGGCGGCCAGCGCCGCGAAGAGCGGGCTAGATGTTCGAGCGGCCCTGCCCACCATCGACAGCGATACACGCGCCGGTGACAAGGCTCGCCTGCTGCGAGCACACGAACGCGACGACGTTCGCGACCTCGTCCACCGTGCCAAAGCGTCCCATCGGCATCTCGTGCCGGATGAAATCCTCGATGCCGGCGGGATCGGCCTTCTGCCGCCTGTCCCAGCCGCCGCCCTCCCAGAGAACCGATCCGGGTGCGACGGCGTTGACGGTGACTCCCGTGCGCGCGAGCTCCCGCGCCAGCGACTTGACCATGCTGATCTCGGCCGCCTTGGCCGCGTTGTAGGCCGGGAATCCGCCCGCCTCGCGACCCCAGATCGACGCGATGACGACGATCCGGCCCCAGCCGCGCTCGATCATCGCCGGGAGCACGAGCTGGTTCATCCGCGTGCTGACGATCACGTTGCCGTCGAACGCGGAGCTCAGCTCTGCGGGTCCGGTGTCCTTCCAGGAGATCCCCGCGCGCATGCCCAGGTTGTTGACGAGGATGTCGATGGGGCCGAGCGCGGCCACGGTGGACTCGACCGCCCGATTGCAGCCCGCTTCGGTCGTGAGGTCCGCAGCGACGCCGAAGCCGCTCAGGCTCGCGGCCACCTCTCGCACGTCTTTTTCGGTGCGCGCCACGATCGCGACCCGAGCGCCCTCGTGCGCCAGCGCCTGCGCGATCCCGAGCCCGATTCCCTTCGTCGCGGCGGTGACGAGCGCGACCTTGCCGGCGATCCCAAGGTCCATTCGTGTTCGAATGCTAGTGATGTCGCTGCCGCCGGAGATCGCCACCCACCTGAACCTAGAAGGCCCGCCGGTGACCCCACGCCCGTCCGCGACCGTGCTCGTCGTGCGCGGCGGCGACCCGTGGGAGGTGCTGCTGATGCACCGGCCGGGGGGCGCCGACTTCGCACCCGGCGCGTACGTCTTTCCAGGTGGTTCGGTGCACGACGACGACCGCGCCTTCGCCGACCCGATCCGCGCCGCCGCCGTGCGCGAGCTGTTCGAGGAGATGGGCATCCTGCTGGTTCCCGGGGCGCGCGACGAGGAATGCGCGCGCGTCCGCGCGCTCGTCGCAAGCGGCGCGACATTCTCCGAATCGCTCGCGCAGGCGGGGCTCCTTCCCGATCTCGATTCGCTGGTTCCGTTCGCGCGCTGGATCACACCGGCGCAGCTGCGCCGACGCTTCGACACGCGTTTCTACCTGGCCCGAATGCCCGACGGGCAGTCGGTTCTCCCGCAGGCCGGCGAGGTGACCGACTGGCTGTGGACGTCACCGGCGCCCGCGCTGCGGAACCCGGACCTCACGCTCGTCTACGCCACGCGGGCCGTGCTCGAGTCGGTCGCGGGCGAGCCTGACGCCGACGCGCTGTTCGCGAGCGCGCGGGCCCTGACCGAGGTGCCGGTGGTCGAGCCCCGCGTGGTCCGAACCGAGGACGGCTGGACGGTGGTGCGGGACTAGGCGCTCAGCGCCAGAGGTCGCGCCACAGGTCGTACTGGATGACCTCTACCCCGCCCTGGCGCAGCACGTCGAGCCCGGCGGGGTCGCGGTACGCCTGTCGGTAGTAGACGCGCGCGACGTTGGCGTTGATCGCCATCTTGGCGCACATCACGCACGGAGAGGCGCTGACGAACATGACCTTGCCGGGCAGCTGCGCGCCGGCCTTGATCAGCGCGTTCTGCTCGCTGTGCAGGCACCCGCAGGCCCCGGGTGTCGTGGCGTCGCAGCGGTTCGGAAGGCCGCGGGCGTTGCCGTTGTACCCGATGCCGAGGACCTGGGTCAGGTCCGGCGTCGTGATCACCGTCCCCACCTGCAGGCGCGCGCACGTCGAGCGCTTGGCCAGCTCCTCGGCCATGCGCATGTAAACCTCTTCGAGCGGGATCCGATCGGGCGCCTCCGCGCTCCCCGGCAGGGGCTTGATCTCGGCCATCGAAGCCATGTTAACGGGCTTGTCTATACCCCGATTCGGGGCTAGAATCCTCAACATGTCGTTGCTCGAACTGTTGTTCGCGCTGCTTCTCGTATGCCTCATGGCCACGACCGCCTTCCTCGTCTGGAACCTGCTGAAGCAGTCCGAGGTCCACGCGCGTGACGTCGCCGAGCTCAAGCTCCGGCTCGCCAGCGGCGGCCAGAGCCAGGATTCGCAGGCGGCGGAGCTCCGCGAGCGCCTGAGCCAGACCCAGTCCGTGCTCGAAGGGCTGCGGTCGGCGGTGTCGGCACGGCAGCCGATCGAGGAAGAGGCTCGTGCCAGCCTTCGCCGCCTGGAGAGCATCATCGCCGGCAGCTCGAGCCGCGGCGCCGCCGGCGAGCGCATCCTCGAGGAGGCGCTGCGCCACCTGCCGCCCGAGATGCTGCAGCGGAACGTCTGGGTCGGCGGGAAGGTCGTCGAGCTCGCCCTGCGTCTGCCGGGCGGCAAGCTCCTGCCGATGGACTCGAAGTGGGTCTCCAGCCCGGCGCTTGAGCAGCTCGCGGAGACCGGCCTCGACGCCAACCGCCGGGCGCAGCTGCTGGCCACGGTCGAGCGCGAGGTGGAGCGCCGCGTCCGCGAGGTCAGCCAGTACATCGACCCGTCGACGACCACGCCTTTCGCGCTTGCGGTCATCCCCGACGCCGCGTACGACGTGTGCCGGAGCGCGATCGTCACCGCGCACCACCGCCACGTGATGATCGTCGGCTACGCCATGGCCCTGCCGTACCTGCTGACGCTCTACCAGCTGCACCTGCAGTTCGCCAGGACCGTCGACATGGACAAGCTGCAGTCCGCGCTCATCGACATCGAGCGCCAGGTCGACGTCCTCGAGGGCATCCTCGAGAACAAGGTCCAGCGCTCGCTGACCGTGCTTCAGAACGCCTACACCGAGGGCCGGCAGGCGACGGCGAAGATCCGCGCCTCCGCCCAGAGCGCCCAGGTGTCCGACGTCGCTGGGGACAACCTTTCCACAGCATCCCCAGGTGCCCCGAGCGAGCTTTCCACAGAGACCCTCCGTCTCGCCCTGATCGACAGCGCCCAGTAGGTCCCGGATGGCGCTTTCTCCCCATGCTGTACCCAGCCTGTGCCCAGCTCTCGCCCAGGGATATCCACAGGTATTCCACCAACATGTTGGGGTCGGACGCGATTTCGGGCCAAATATCTTGTGTTCAGGGCTTGACAGCCGCAAAAGGCGGTCGTATAGTCGACGTCGTTACAGCGAGGCCCTGGGGCATAAGTGGCGGGCATGCTCTGGGGCCTCTTGCATCTCCAAGCGAATCATCCGAACGACCTTCTCCACGTCTCTGCAACCGGCTTTAAAAACACCCTATCCGGGGATGATTTAAAGGAGGCTCTCCAAGCACCAAGATGGCCAAGAACGTCGCTGATATGACCGGGGTCCGGACCAAGCACGCCAACGGCAACGGCAATGGACACTCCAAAGGCAAAGGCTTGCGCTTTGGTCGCTACTTCACGCCCGCCGGCAGCCATGCCTACGACCTCGTGGAGTGGGAACGCCGGACGGCGGCCATCACGGGCGAGAAGGGCCAGGTCATCTTCGAGCAGAAGGACGTGGAGGTCCCGCGCTCCTGGTCGCAGCTCGCGATCAACGTCGTCGCCCAGAAGTACTTCCGCGGCAGCCCCGGCAGCCCCGAGCGCGAGACCAGCGTGCGCCAGATCATCGACCGAGTCGTCGAGACGCTCGGCCGCTGGGGTCGCGAGGGCGGCTACTTCGCCACCGAGGAAGACGCCCGCAACTGGTCGGAGGAGCTGCGCTACCTGCTGGTGACCCAGCACGCGTCGTTCAACAGCCCGGTGTGGTTCAACATCGGCGTCCCCGGCCGCTCCCAGCAGGCATCGGCGTGCTTCATCAACTCCGTCCAGGACTCGATGGAGTCGATCCTCGACCTGGCCAAGACCGAGGGCATGCTTTTCAAGTTCGGCAGCGGCACCGGCTCCAACCTGTCGGTCCTCCGCTCGTCGCGGGAGCAGCTGTCCGGCGGCGGCACGGCTTCAGGCCCCGTTTCCTTCATGCGCGGCTACGACTCGTTTGCGGGCTCGATCAAGTCCGGCGGGACCACGCGCCGCGCGGCAAAGATGGTCATCCTCAACGCCGACCACCCGGACGTCCTCGACTTCATCCGCTGCAAGGCGGAGGAGGAGAAGAAGGCCTGGGCGCTCATCGAGGCCGGTTACAACGCCGGGTTCAACATCCCGGGCGGCGCCTACGACTCGGTCCAGTTCCAGAACGCTAACCACTCGGTCCGCGTGACCGACGACTTCATGCGCGCCGTCATCGACGACAAGGAGTGGGAGACGAAGGCGGTCGTCGGCGGCAACGTCGTCGACACCTACAAGGCCCGCGATATGTGGAACGAGATCGCCGAGGCGGCGTGGATCTGCGGCGATCCCGGCCTGCAGTTCGACACCACCATCCAGGACTGGAACGTGGTCCCGAACACGGGCCGGATCAACGCCACCAACCCGTGCTCGGAGTTCGTCTTCCTCGACGACACCGCGTGCAACCTGCTGTCGCTGAACCTGATGAAGTTCCAG
>CAYWTI010000145.1:0-18137 GCA_964461175.1 uncultured Actinomycetes bacterium
ACGCCGATCGCCCGGATCGCTTCGTCGTCCGCCGCGCGGTCGATCTCGGCCTGCAGCGCCACGGGCACGGTCGCTCCCGACATCGCCGTCATGACCGAAAGCGAGCGCCGGCTCGGGATCGGCATCAGGCCGGGCACGATCGGCACGCCGATGCCGGCCTCTCGCGCGCGCCGGACGAAGTCGAAGTAGAAAGCGTTGTCGAAGAACAGCTGCGTGATCAGGAAGTCCACCCCGCAGTCGACCTTGAGGCGGAGGTAGCGCATCTCGTGCTCGACCGTTGGGCTCTCAGGGTGCTTTTCGGCGCTGCAGGCCGCACCCACGCCGAACCGGTAGCCGCTCCGCTTGACCAGCGTGACGAGGTCGCTCGCATGTGCCAGCTGCTGCGCCGGAGGCGTGAAGCGTTCGAAGGCCGCGGGGTCGTCGCCGCGCAGCGCGAGCACGTTCGCTACTCCCTCGCGCTCCATCCAGTTGAGGATCCGGCGCGTGCGGTCGGGATCGTTCGCGCAGGTAAGGTGCGCCATCGCCTCGATGTGGTAGTGGCGCTTGATGCGCGTGACAAGCTCGAGCGTCTTCTCGCCCGTGCGCACGCGATAGGTCACCGAGACCCAGTCAGGCGCGTGGCCCGCGAGCGTCGACACCGTGTGCTCGAGGACCTCGACCTCGGATTCGTCGCGCGGAGCCATGAACTCGAACGACACTGTCGGCCGGCCGCGGGTGAACATGTCCGCGATTCGCATCGGTCTCGCGAACTTTACCAATCCGGCCGCTCACCTCAGGACGCGGGCGTCTCCCACGCGGCGCGTGACCCGGACCGCGTCGAGGTGCTCGAGCAGGGCAAGGGCCGGCCGCCGGCTGGCGCCCATGCGGTCGCGCAGCTGCGCCACGCTGACCGAGCCGTTGGCCGCGATCAGCTCCTTGACGATGGCGACCGCAGACGCGTAGGCCTCGCGCGTGAATGCGACGTCGTCGCTCAAGCGCACGATCTCACCCTTCTCGGCGAGCGCGCGGACGAGCTCGTCGTCGGCGCCGGCCGCCCGCATCGCGTCCGCAAGCGATGGCGGCGCGAAAGGCTGCGCCCCGAGCGCACGGACGAGCACCGCGGCCGCGCCTGAATCGGGCTCGAGGCGGACCTCGTGCCCGGGCGCAGACACGAGCCCGTTTCGCTCCACCGCGCGTCCGTCCTCGACCAGGCCCTGGACGACGGCCGGGAACGCGGCGGCGGAGACGCCCAGGCGGCTGCGGAGCTCCTCGCGCGCCATGCCGGCACGGTATGGGTGGGCGCCGTGGTACGCCGCCAGCTCATCGGCGGCGCGGCCCGCGACCGCCGCCCACGCTTCCGGGCTGAAGAGCCAGTCGCCCACGCGCCTCGCCTCGATGCCGCCGAGGTCCGCGTCCACGGCGACGGTGGCCTTGAGCAGGCCCGCGACGGTGACGCCGCGCGGGTACTTCCGCAGCTCCTCGGCGAGGACGCTGCCCGACGCGCGGCGCTCCAACGATTGGCGCACGACGGCGTCGTGACGCGCGTGGCGGCGCGGCGCGACGTCCACGAACGTTCCCCCGGCGATCGTCGCCGGCGGGCTCGGCACGCGCAGCACGAACCGATCGCCGGCGGCGACCGCCACCGGCCGCTCGAGGTAGAGCTGCGCCCAACCCTCCGCGCCCGGCGCGATCTCGTCGCCATCGAGCACGATCACCCGGCACGGCGCGTCGGCAGTCCCTGTGTGCAGCAGCAGCTCGCTCCCGTGCCGAACAGGCTGCGGCGACGACGCGACCACACGCACGCGCGCGTCGACGCGATGGGTAGGGTGCAGGATGCCGGGCGCGGCCAGCACCTCGCCGCGGGCGACGTCGGCCTTCTCCACCCCGGCGAGATTCGCGGCCACGCGGCTGCCCGGCCCGACCGTCTCGACCTTCTCGTTGTGGCGCTGCAGGCCGCGCACCCGGACAGCCGCTCCCGACGGCATTAGCTCCATGGCGTCGCCGGCCCGAAGCGTGCCATCGACCAGCGTTCCGGTCACCACTGTGCCGAAGCCGCTCATCGTGAAGACGCGGTCGATGGGCAGGCGCGGCCGGCCGATGTCGGCGCGTGGCGGCGCCCCGTCGAGCAGCGCGTCGATGGCCCGCACCAGTTGCTCGACGCCCTCGCCGCTCACAGCCGAGACGGCGATGATCTCGGCCCCCGCAAGTGAGCTATCGCGCAGCGTCTTCTCGACCTCCTCGCGCACGAGCACGAGCCAGTCAGCATCGACGAGGTCGACCTTCGTGAGCACCGCGATGCCGCGTCGCACGTCGAGAAGGTCGAGCACGTCGAGGTGCTCGCGGGTCTGCGGCATCACGCCCTCGTCGGCGGCGACGACCAGAAGCGCGGCGTCGAGGCCGTGGGCACCCGCGAGCATGTTGCGCATGAAGCGGGCGTGCCCGGGCACGTCGACGATGCCCACCTCCCGGCCGCTCGGCAGCCTGAGGTGCGCAAAGCCGAGGTCTATGGTCATGCCGCGACGCTTCTCCTCGGCGAGCCTGTCGGGGTCGATGCCGCTGAGCGCCGTCACGAGCGTGGACTTGCCGTGGTCGATGTGGCCCGCGGTGCCGACGACGAAGCTCATCGCGCTATCGATATAGCGGCGGCCTCCACCGCATCGATGAGCGTCTCGTCTTCGCCGCGCAGCACGGTGCGCGCGTCGATGCAGCAGCGGTCGTTTGCGATCCGGGCGATGACGGGTGGATTGCCCCGCCGGAGCGCAACGGCGAGCTTCGAGGCCGGCCCTCGCAGAGCGAGGAGCACCGTCGGCAGCGCGTGCTCCGGAAGCGAGCCGCCTCCCACCGCGGACGCGTCGTCGACGAGCTCGGCCTCCACACCGCGGTCGGCGAGCTTGACGAGCCACATCGCCGCGCGCCTTTGCACGTCGGCGGCGGAAGCGCGCAGCATCCGCTCGACGGGGATCTCGGCCTCATGCCCGCTGACGCGCTGGCGCAGCGTGGCCTCCAGCGCGGCGAGGGTGAGCTTGTCGATGCGGACCGCGCGCGCGAGCGGATCGCGCGACATCTTGCGCACCGGCTCGGCCTTGCCGACGGCGATGCCTGCCTGCGGCCCGCCGAGCAGCTTGTCGGCGGAGAAGGTGACGACATCGCAGTGCGCGACCGACTCGGCGATCGTCGGCTCATCGCCGATCTGCTGGGCCGCGCCGCTGCCGAGGTCGTCGAGCAGCAGGACGCCGCGCCGGCGCGCGATGGCGGCGAGGTCGGCGAGCGGGGCGGACTCGGTGAAGCCCTGGACGCGGAAGTTCGAGGTGTGCACACGCAGCAGGGCCGCCGTGCGCGGCGTGATCGCGTCTTCGTAGTCGGCCGCGCGCGTGCGGTTGGTCGTGCCGACCTCGACCATCTTCGCCCGGGAAAGGCGCATGACGTCAGGCATGCGGAACGCGCCGCCGATCTCGACGAGCTGGCCCCGGGAGACGATCACCTCCTTGCCCTTGCACAGCGCGGTCAACATGAGCAGCACGGCCGCGGCGTTGTTGTTGACCGCCAGCGCCGCCTCGGCGCCGGAGAGCTCGGTCAGCAGGCCGGCGACGAGGGCGGACCGCTCGCCGCGCTTGCCGGTATCGAGGTCCAGCTCGAGGTTGCTGTAGCCCGCCGCGACCGCGAGCGCGTCCATAGCCGCCTGGGAGAGCGGCGCCCGGCCCAGGTTCGTGTGCAGGATCACCCCGCTGGCGTTGATGACGCGGCGCAGGCGCGGTGCGACGCCGGCGCGCAAGCGCGCCTCCACCGCGGCCCTCCGCTCGGCGCCGTTCGAGCCGTCTGCGCCGGCCCGGCGCTCGCCCTCGATCTCGTCCCGTATCGCCGCGACGACGCGCTCGCGACCATGTTCACGCACGAGCGCCGCGTATGCGGGCTCGTTGACGAGCCTGCCTACAGCAGGCAGGGAAACAGCGCGGAGATCCCGGTCGCGTAGCCGGCGCATGTACGCAATGAGATTAGGCTCGCCGGCTCGAAGAACGGCGACATCACGTACCACAGCACGTTGACCCGGCCGAGGAACTGCAGGGCGATGAAGACGATGGCGCATCCCGCCCAGATCTCGCGCCGCCGCATCGCGACGTCGAAGAAGAACCGTGGGTTGCGGCTGCGAAAGAGGATCTCGATGATGTTCCAGCCGTCCAGCCCCGGGATCGGCAGGAGCTGGAACGCGAATATCGAGAGGTTGAGGAAGACGATCACGAACAGCGCGGCCGGCAGCAAGCCGAGGCTGAGGTCGAACGACCCCGGGTAGCCGGCCCGCGCAAGCCCCTGGTAGAGCAGGCCGAGCAAGATCGCGACCACCAGGCTGGCGGCAGGTCCGCCCAGCTCGACGAGGAGCTTCTTGCCCGTCGAGTTGATGCGGTTCGACTGCACCGGCACGCGCCGGCCCCAGCCGACGAGCGCTATGACGACCGCAAGCACGCCGTACATGTCGAGGTACCTCGCAGGGTCGGGCTTGAAGTAGCCGAAGTAGCGGACCGAGCGATCGCCTACCAGGTACGCGGCGGCGGCGTGGCCCATCTCGTGCACCGGGATCGCGACCACCACCGCCGGCGCCAGGAGCAGCAAGCGGATGAGCACGTCACCGAGCGGGAGGCTCACTCGATCGGGATCTTGCGGTCGCGCCTGGTCGTGCGCCGGGTCGTACGTGCTCGCCGCGCGCGGCGCGCGGCCGGTTGGGGCGACACCCGGTTCTCGTAGATCAGCATCAGCGCCGTGATCAGCTCGCGCTGCGCGTTCAGGAGGTGCACCTGCGCCGCCGGCGGCACCATATCGGAGAACAGGTGCCCCGCCCGCGTGCCCAGCTCGTTGACCAGCTCGATCAGGCGCTCGCCGTCTCTGCTCATGGTTTCGCTCGCTCCTTTGACGGCGCGGCGAAGCGGACGCGAAGCTCACCGCCCTCGATCGATGCTCCCGCCGTCTCGCGGCGCGCGAGCACCCGCGGGAGCGTGATCTCGCGCCGGTAGTTTCCGACCGTTACGTACAGGTCGCCGTTGTGCCGGCTCAGGTCGACGGCCGAGCGGTCGACGAACGGCACCTTGAGCGCGAGCACGTAGTCCGCCCCATCCTTATCTATGCGCTGAGGGTTGGTGGTGGCGAATCGGGTCGCCGGGTCCTGGTCGCCGTATATCGCCTCCGCCATGCGCGCGAGCATCTCCTCACCCACGACCTCGCGGTCGAACAGCGGGACGTTGAAGATCGGGACGCCGGCGAACGACTCCTCGACCTCGACCTGGTAGCGCTGGTGGATCCGCTGCCAGTTCTGGAAGAGCTTGTCGTGCAGGTCGCCCGGCAGGAGGCGGTTGACGATCACCGCGTCGGTCACGTAGCCGAAGAGGCTGAGATACGTGTAGGCGCGCTTGGCCTCCTTGACGACCATCTTCTCGAGGTTGAGGACGATCCGGACCGTCGTCACCTCGGGGTCGGTGAGCACCCTGCGCATGCCGTCGAGGTCGAGCAGGAGGTCCTTCAGGGACGCGTAGACCTCGTCCGACGGCAACGGCATGCCCATCATGGGCTGGAGCACCGGGCGGGCCACGCGCATGGCGCGCCGCGACCAGGGATAGATCTTGTCGAGCCACCACTTGGCGGCGTCGGGAAACGTCAGCAGCTGCAGCGTCTCGCCAGTGGGAGCGCAGTCGACGATGAGCACATCGTGCTCGGCCCGCTGCGCGTAGTGCTTGATCCACATGAGCGAAGCGACCTCGTCCATTCCCGGCGGGTTCGCGACCTCGTCGGCGAGCACCTCGTCGAGCCCCTGCGTGGAGAAGACCTCGACGGCGTACTCGTGGAGCTTGGACCAGTGGCGCTGCATCTCGTGCAGCGACGACACCTCGTGCGCCCACAAGTTCTTGCCGACCTTCGTGGCTTCGGAGCCGATGGCGATGTCGAAGGAGTCGCCCAGAGAGTGGGCCGGGTCCGTGCTCATTACGACGGTCCTGTAGCCGGCGGCCGCGCACCTCACGGCGGTGGCGGCGGCGACGGACGTCTTGCCGACCCCGCCCTTGCCGGTGAAAAGGACGACCCTCACGCCGAGAGTTTACGTGCCGGGGGTTGCGACCTCCGGGGCGCCCGCCTCCGGCGCTACTTGATGAGCGAGGGGATCGCGACCGACCCGACGCCGAGGAGGACGAGCATCACGGCGGCGACGAACGCGAGCCGGATGAGGTCCTTCGTGAAGTACGGCACGCGGTCTAGCGGGATGGAAGGATCGGAGGACTCGACGACGTACCGGCCGCCGCGGCCCTTGACGATCTGGTTGCGGGCGCCGAGCGACAGCTCGACGGCCCGGACCATCGCCTGGTCGCCGCCGACCCGCGCCTGGGAGACACTTCGCTGGACGGTGGCCGCCTGCGGACGGGCGCCGGGCGTCGCCGCCGCCGTCAGCGGCCCGGGCGGCCGCATCGGCTGCCGGTACCGCGCCTTGACTCGCTTCTTGCCCTTGCGGCTCACGGTTCTGCAAGTCTAGAGGCGACTTGGGAACCACCGCCGCGGGAAGGCAGGACAGGCAGGCGGCCAGGGGAGCTGTTGCTGGGTCGTGGGGTGCGACTCGGGAAGGGTTCCGCCTGCCTGTCGTTGGGCCGTGGGACTCAACGGGCTGAGACGTTGACTACGATATGTTGTGTCCCGGGTGAAGTTATAACCCCGAATGTAGGTGCTGTCAAGGCCTTTGGCTGAGCAGTCGCCTGGCAACGCCCTCCGCCGCCTGCCGTGGCTCTTCGCCGCCGGCGCCGTCCTCTGGCTCATCCAGC
Source organism: uncultured Actinomycetes bacterium (assembly GCA_964461175.1). Classification (GTDB taxonomy): domain Bacteria; phylum Chloroflexota; class Dormibacteria; order Dormibacterales; family Dormibacteraceae; genus 40CM-4-65-16. The sequence goes on from CAYWTI010000145.1 coordinate 6,768, forward strand.
TCACGCAGTTCGCCGCAGTCATCGCCTCCCCGGTCGGGCGCGACCAGCTCCACCAGGCGTTCGTGCGTGCGGGCTTCCACGGCGATGTCGCCGCGCTGCTCGTCGTCGAGACGATCCTGGTCGTCTTCATCGAGGCTTGCGCGGCCGCCCTCCACGCCGCGGCGTTCTACGGCCTGCGGCGGTACCGTGCGTGGGGCTGGGCGTGCGCCGTCCTGGTGTCGGTGGCATGGTCGGTGGTCCTGCTCGGGATCCCGGTCCTGGTGCTCCTGCTGCGCCGGCGGACGCGGGCCGCGTACGGCGTCCCGTGAAGGGCTAGCGGCCGATGCGGAAGAAGACCACGTCGCCGTCCTGGACGCGGTACTCGCGACCCTCGACGCGGAGCTTGCCCGCGGCCCTCAGCGCGTCCATCGATCCCGCCGCGACAAGTTCGTCGACCGAGGTGACCTCCGCGCGGATGAAATGCTTTTCGAAGTCGGTGTGGATCTTCGAGGCCGCGATCGGCGCGGGCGAATCCCTCTCGGTCGGCCACGCGCGCGCCTCCGGTTCGCCGGCGGTGAAGTAGGTGATCAGACCGCCCGCCTCCCAGATCGCGCGCGCGACCCGGCCGAGACCTGACTCGTCGATGCCGTAGCCGGCCCGCATCTCGGCCTGCTCAGCGGGCTCGAGCTCGGCGAGCTCCGCCTCGAGGCGCGCCGACAGAGCGATGGATGGCGCGCCCTCGGCCGCCGCAAGCGCCGCCACGGCCGCCGCCGCGCCGCCACCGCCTGCCTGGAGCAGCTCCTCGCCGACGTTGGCGACGTACACGGAGGGCTTGAGCGTCACCGGGAACAACCCGAGCAGGATCGCCCGCTGGTCCGGCTCCAGGGTGAGGGTGCGCAGCTGCTGACCCGCATCCAGGTGCTGCTTGGCCTTCGTGAGGACCTCGGTCTCGGCGACCGCGTCCTTCTTTCCCGCGCGTGCCTCCTTGCCGACCGCGTCGAGGCGGCGCTCGACTGACGCGAGGTCGGCGAGCACGAGGTCGAGCGCAAACTCCTCGAGCTCCGCCACGGGCTGCGGGTCGGGGCCGAAAGCCCTCGCAACCTTGACGAGCACGTCCGCCTGGCGCGCGAACGCGACGCGCTGCGCCCGGCTGCCGGCCGGCGTGTCTTCGACCCGCACCTGCGCCGGCGTCTTCTTCGCCGGATGTACCGCATCGGTCAGCCGGTCCAGGCGTTCGTCGGGGACGTCGACCATGCCGACGCCGTCGGCGCCGCGCCCCGCGGTCAGCGCGTTGAAGAGGGTGGTCTTGCCCGCACCGAGGGGGCCGACGATGGCGACATTGACCGGCAACTAGACCGCTTCCGTGTCCAGCGCGAAGGCGTGATGCAGGATCCGCGCCCCCTTGTCGACCTGCTCGCGCGCGACAAGGCACGTGATGCGGATCTCGGACGTGCTGATCATCTCGATGTTGATGCCGCCCTCGGCGAGCGCGCGGAACATGCGCGCGGCGACGCCCGGCGTGCCGAGCATGCCCGTGCCGACGATCGACAGCTTGGCAATGCCGCCCGTCGCGGACACACGCTTCGCGCCGACCTCCTTCGCCGCCGTCTTGACGATCTTCTCCGCGGCCTTGAGGTCCGATTCGGCGACCGAGAAGGTGAGGTCGGTGTGACCCGAACGGCCGATGTTCTGGACGATGACGTCGACGGAGATGCCGGCGGCGCTCAGCGGCTCGAAGATCGCGGCGGCGACACCCGGCCTGTCCCGCACCCCGACGATGGTGATCTTGGCGACGTTCTTCTCCTGCGCGACGCCGCGCACGCGCTGTCGATCTTCCATGGGGAGCTGGGCGACGATCATCGTACCGACGCCGCGGCTGAAGCTCGACCGGACGTGGATGGGGACGCCGTAGAGCTCGCCGATCTCCACCGCGCGCGGGTGCATCACGCGCGCGCCGACCGCCGCCAGCTCGAGCATCTCGTCGTACTGGATGTGCGTCAGCTTGCGCGCCGACTTCACGACGCGAGGGTCGGCGGTGAAGATGCCGCTGACGTCGGTGTAGATCTCGCAGGAATCGGCGCGAAGCGCGGCGGCGAGCGCGACCGCGGTCGTATCGGAGCCACCGCGGCCGAGGGTCGTGATCTCCAGCTCCTCGCTCACGCCCTGGAAACCCGCAACCACGGGCACCTGCTTCTGGCGTAGGGCTTCGAGGATGCGGTCGGGCTTGATGTCGCGGATGCGCGCGCGCGAGTGGTGGCCGCTCGTGCGCACGCCCGCTTGAGCGCCCGAGAGCGAGACCGCGGGCACGCCCATGCCCTGGAGGCACATCGCCACCAGCGGCGCGGTGATCGTCTCGCCGTTGGCGACGAGCATGTCGAGCTCGCGCGCGGACGGTTCGGGGTTGACGCTCTCGGCAAGCGCAATCAGGCGGTCGGTCGTGTGCCCCATCGCCGACACGACGGCGACCACCTGCTGGCCTCCCTGGACTGTTTCGGCGATGCGCCGGCTGACCCGGCGGATGCGCGCGGCGGAGCCGACCGAGGTCCCGCCGTACTTCTGGACGATCACAAGGTTCTGAACATGCCCTTGTCGGTGATGCGCGTGACGAGAGCGCGCCCGCGCAGCGGATGCGACTCCTCCATCGCGTTCGCGATCTTCGCCGCCTGCGAGGGAGCGCAGAAGGCGAACACGCTCGGCCCAGCGCCACACATCGCGGCCCCGTAGGCGCCCGCGGCCTCGGCGACGTGGATCACCTCCTCGGCCCACGGGTAGAGGTGCAGGCGGTGCGGCTGGTGCAGGCGATCGCGCATGGCCTCGCCGAGGAGGGACGCGCGCTTGGAGACGATCGCGCGCACGAGCAGCGCGGTGCGCGACGCGTTGAAGGAGGCATCTGCGATCGGCACCTCGGTGGGCAGCACCGAGCGCGCCTTCTCGGTCGGCAGCGGCTGGTGGGCGATGAAAAGCGCCACGCCCCAGCCGGGGTTGGGTAGCTTCTCGTCGACCTTCTCGGAGACTATGCGGATGCCGCCCGAGGCCGCCGCGGCGACGTTGTCGTAGTGGCCCTCGTCGGCGCCGGCGTCGACGACGTGGCTCTTCACGTCCCAGGGGCTCATGAGCGCGGATGCGGCCAGGCGCGCGGCGGCGCTGCTGCCGAGACCCACGCCCATCGGGATCTCGCTGCGCACGCGTCCTTTCATGTTCAAGCGGGTGAAGGGGTTCTCGTGCGCGTAGAGGTAGTCAGCGCCTTCGCCCTCGTAGTCCCACGACGGCCTCTGCGCCTCGGTGGCCTCGACCTCCAGCCACAGGTCGATCGCCATCGCCATGCAGTCGAAGCCCGGACCGATGTTCGCGATCGAGGCCGGCACTTTGATCCGCATCTAGAGCTTCAAAACCTTAGCGAGTGTGCGCGCGTCTCCGTCCAGCTCGATGGGCGGTTCGACATTCTTCAGCGCCGCGTCAGGATCCTTGAGCCCTGACCCGGTGAGGACCACCACCGTCGTCGCGCCCCGATCGATCTTGCCTGCGCGCGCAAGCCGGATCAGCAGCGCAAGCGGCGCGGCGGACGCGGGCTCGGCGAACAGGCCCTCGCTGCTGGCCAGGGTGATCTGCGCCGAAAGTATCTCGGTGTCGCTGACCGCGGCGATCATCCCGCCCGACTCGTCGCGAGCCGAGGTCGCGCCTTCCCACGAGGCCGGGTTGCCGATGCGGATCGCCGACGCCACCGTCTTCGGGTCGGCGACGGGCGCGCCGGCGACGATGGGTGCCGCGCCCTCAGCCTGGGCGCCGACCATGCGCGGCAGGCGCGACGCGCGGCCGGCGGCGTGGTACTCGCGAAAGCCCTTCCAGTACGCGGTGATGTTGCCGGCGTTGCCGACCGGCAGCACGAGGTAGTCGGGCGCGTCGCCCAGCGCGTCGACGATCTCGAAGGCGGCCGTCTTCTGGCCCTCGATGCGGTGCGGGTTGACAGAGTTCATCAACGCGACCGGGAAGCGGCTCGTCACATCGCGGACCGCGTCCAGCGCGTGGTCGAAGTTGCCCTTCAGCGCGACGACCTTGGCGCCGTACATCAGCGCCTGCGACAGCTTGTTGAGAGCGATCTCGCCGCTGGGGACGACGACGATCGCTCGCGCGCCGGTGCGCGCCGCGTACGCCGCCATCGACGCAGACGTGTTGCCGGTCGACGCGCACATGAACACGCGGCTGCCCTGCTCGAGCGCCTTGGCCACAGCGACGACCATGCCCCGGTCCTTGAACGAGCCGGTCGGGTTGAGGCCTTCGTACTTGAAGTACAGGTGCTCGAGGCCGAGAGCGCGGCCGATGTTGCGGCTCTCGACGAGCGGCGTCGAACCTTCGTCGAGGTCGACCTCAGGCGTTCGCGGCCCGACCGGCAGATGCTCGCGATAGCGAGCGATGACACCCATGCCGGGCTAGAAGACGCGCAGGAATGAAGACACGCTCCGCACGGCGTCGAGGCCGGCCATGCGTTCGCGCGCTCGCTGCAGGCTGGCGTCGAGCGAAGGGTGGGTCGTGACCACGAGCTCCGCCGTCTGGTCGTGGGACCACGCGTCCTTCTGGATGAAGCTTGAGATGCTCACGCCCTCCTCGGCGAACACCTGGCCAACCGCGGCGACCACGCCGGGCCGGTCCTCGGCGCGGATGCGGTAGTAGGCGCGGGTGCGCACCTCCCCGATCGGCACGACGCCGATGCGGTCGTCGAAGTTGAAGGACGGCCGGCTCTGCACCCCGCGCCGGATGGAGCGCGCGAGGTCGATCACATCGCCGACGACCGCCGACGCGGTCGGCCGGCCGCCCGCGCCCTGGCCGGAGAGCAGCACCTGTCCGACGAGGTCACCCTCGACGAACACGGCGTTCTCGGCGCCTTCGACGCGCGCCAGCGGGTGGTCGAGCGGCACCATCGCCGGGTGCACGCGCGCCTCGACCCGTCCCGTGTGGCGCTGGGAATGCGCGACGAGCTTGATCGCGTAACCGAGCTCCCGCGCGTAGCGGAAGTCCACGGGTTCGACGGCCTCGATGCCCTCGCGGTAGATCTCGTCGGGGCGGACCTTGATCTCATACGCGATGGAGGCTAGGATCGCGAGCTTGTAGGTCGCGTCGAAACCGCCGACGTCGTCGGTCGGGTCGGCCTCGGCGTAGCCGGCGTCCTGCGCCTCGCGGACGGCATCCGCCATCGCCAGCCCGGAGGACATGCGGCCCAGGACGTAGTTGGTCGTCCCGTTGAGCACCGCCGACACGCGCTCGATGCGGTTCGCCTGCAGGTCGACGCGGAAGGTGCTGATCAGAGGGATGCCGCCGCCGACCGCGGCCTCGAAGTAGACGTCGACGTTGCGCTCGGCGGCGAGATCGAGAAGCTCAGGTCCGTGCTTGGCCATCACCACCTTGTTCGCGGTGACGATGTGCTTGCCCGCCTGGATCGCGCGCTCGATGTAAGAGCGCATCGGCTCGTCGCCTCCGGCGACCTCGATGACGGCTTCGATGGAGGGGTCGCCGAGAAGCTCGTCGGGGTCTGCGGTCAGCAGCTCGGGTGCGATGTCGATGGTCCGTCGCTTGGCGACGTCGCGCACGAGAACCTTCTCGAGGCACAGCTCCACGCCCGCCCGGCGCGACAGCTGCTGGCGCCACGACAGCATGCGCTCGGCGACCTGGGAGCCGACGGTGCCGAGGCCGATGAGGCCGACATTCAGGGGGCGGGCTGACACAGGTCGCTATTCTGCGGTCTCAGTGGCGCTGATCTTGCGCGAGAGCGACGTCCAGGAGCTGATCGAGATGGACGACGTCATCGGCGCAGTCGAGAACGCCATGCGTGAGCTCGGCGAGGGCGACGCCCACAACGAGCCTCGCCGGCGGGCGTTTGCGCCCGGCGGCCTGCTGAACGTGATGTTCGCCTCGTACCCCGGCGGCAAGTGCACGGGCATGAAGGCTTACACCGTCAGCGACGGCCACGTCCGCTTCATGGTCGCGATGTTCCGGCTCGACGGCGTGCTCGAGGCGCTCGTCGAGGCCGACTTCATGGGCGCCTACCGGACGGGCGCCGCGACCGCGGTGGCGGCCCGGGCGCTCGGCTCGGCGGGGCCCACCAAGATCGCCATGATCGGGACCGGGTGGCAGGCCGCCACGCAGGCGCTCGCGCTGTCGCGGGTAGTCGAGATCGACCAGCTGCGGGTCTACAGCCGCAACGCCGAGAAACGCGCCGCATTCGCGGCCGAGCAGAAGGAGCAGCTCGGTGTTGAGACGGTCGCGGCCGAGACCGCCGAGGCAGCCGTCCGCGGCGCCGACATCGTGGTCACCGTGACGACGAGCCATTCGCCGGTCGTGGAGACGGACTGGATCGAGCCGCAGGCGCTGGTGGCCGCCGTCGGATCCAACTTCCGCAATCGCGCCGAGCTGCCGCCGGACCTCGTCGAGCGAGCGCACACCGTGGTCGTCGATCAGCTCGCGGCGGCGCAGCTCGAGAGCGGCGACCTCATCCAGGCCGCGGAAGCTGGCCGCTTCGACTGGTCGCAGGCGGTGGAGCTCGGCGCGGTCGTCACCGGTCGCTGGGAGCGGCCCGAGAGACCCGGCATCACGCTCTTCGAGTCACACGGGCTGGCGCTGTGGGACCTCGCCGCGGCGACTGTGGTGGTCGCCGAGGCGCGACGGCGGGGCGGCTACGAGGAGATCGAGTTCCTCAACTGATCGCGGCTCAGTGGCCGTGGAACTGGGCGGGCTGCGGCGCGAGGGCTCCGATCTGGAACCACGAGCCCAGCAGGAAGGCGGCGAAGATGATGACGATCAACGCCGCGCTCGCGGTCGAGTAGACGACCCACGGCGATGGCCCGGTGGCGGCAATACGGATCATCAAATCCGACCAGTCCGGGCCGCGCCGGGGTTTCCAGGTTTCGATCTCTGCCCGGAACAACCGGCTGACCTCTGCTTCGGAGGGCGTGTTGACCCCTCCCGGGGTGGCGTTATCTTCCACGTAGGGCACCTTCACCTCTCGAACGCGCGGTCTCGGGTTGCTGGTCGCTCGTGCCCATGTTGCGGCGCATGATCGCCACCGCCTTGGCGATCCTCGAAGCCACCGTGCCGGCAGGCACACCCAGGACGTCGGCGATCTCCTCGCGCGTCAATCCCTCGTAGTAGTGAAGGACGATGGCCGCGCGGAGCTTCGGGCTCAGTGCCGCGAGCGCCTTCTCGACCACGTTCCGGGCCTCCGCGCGGTCGTAGTCGCGGCGGTCGGGGGCGGTGTAGAGCCGGGCCGGCAGGAACCGCGCGAGCTTCTGGCGCCGCAGGTGCGAGATCGCGAGGTTCACGCCGATGCGGCGCAGCCACGCTCCGGGTGGGGCGGTCGGCGTGTACCGGTTGCGGGCGCGGTAGGCGCGGACGAACGTCTCCTGGGCGATGTCCTCAGCGGCCGCGGAGTCCAGCACCACCGCCCGGACCGCGCGGTAGACCGACGTGTACTCCTGGTCGTAGAGCTCGCGAAACTGCGTCTTCGGGTCGAGCTGGGCGGCCTCGGGCACGGCGGATAAGTGTGAGGGTTTGGCGCGGCCAAACGACCGCGCCAAACCGTTTTCGCTGCTAGCCGCCCTTGCCCCCGCAAGCCGCGGTGATGATGCCGCTGCCGGCGACGTCGTTGACGAACGTGCCGTTCTGCACGAAGCCGAAGACGTAGGGCTGGCCGCCCGAGATGGACAGCACGCCCGGGATGTCGGCGGTGACGTTGCGCGAGGCGGCGGAAAGAAGGTGGTTGTGAGTGAGCGAGACGAACGATCCGCAGCGGAAGCTGCCCTGATCTTCCTGCGTCCCGACTGTGCCGGTGCCGGTCCAGGTCGCGGTCACGGTCAGCGGGAACGTGAAGCCACCACCGCCGCCGCCGTCGCCCTTCGCGGGCGCGGCGCCGGTCAAGGGGACCAGGAATCCGGGGCAGAAGTTGCTCTCGTCCACCGTGGCGTTGAGCGTCGCGGTCTGCAGGTCGCTGCTGACCACGAAATCCGAATCGGGGATGACAAAGCATCCCGACTCGGCCAGCACCGGCGGCTGGGTCGGGTCCGGGCCTGGGACGAAGACCGAGATCGACAGCACGGTCATCTGCTGCGTCTGAAGGCCCCCGCCGGCTCGCAGCCGGGACATGTAGAGAGAGCGATCGACGGAGATGTCGTTGCTTGATTGATCGACCGGGTTGAAGTTGCTGACCGTCGCGCTGAGGTCGGTGAACACAAAGCGGCCACCTGACGAGCCGAAGCCGCCCGCGGCACCGACCGACGCTACGGCGACCGACGCAAGCATCGCCACCGCCACGCCCACTGAAACAGAGATCCGCCGAAACCAGGCCATGGGCCGCCTCCTCTAATTGCCGACGGTGTCGGGGCGAATCAAGCGCCTGCCCGGCGGCTTGTTAAGTGAGGCAACGAAGCGTCCAGGCGCTCCGTTACGGATGCGTTGGCCTACGGGCTACTTGGTCGCCGCTCCGACGATCAGCTCGGTGTCGGCCTCGAAGCGCCCATCGCCCTCAAAGGCGCGCAGCTCATGCTCGATCTCTTGCCAGGTCGCTTCCTGCTCCCCCTCGGGCAGCGCGGACAACATCTGCTGCAAGGCGCCGAACGACTCGCGCTCGAAGCGGACGCACTCGGCGGCGGAGGCAAGCCGTAGAGGCGCGTGAACGACCTGCGCGGTCGCGTCCGCGAAGCCGGCGCGTCGGAGCGTTTCCTCCATCACTCCCGGGGCACCGAGGCTGAATGGACCAGGCAACCCGGCTGCGGGGGGAGCCAAACGGGCACGCCGCCGGATGATCGAGATGGGGATCGAGAAGAAGCGATTGTGCTGAGGCGTCGAGAAGCCCGCCAGCACCACCCTGCCGCCGGTCTTGAGCATGCGGCGGGCCGAACGCAAGGCACCGTCACGGTCGGGGAAATAGATCAGGCCCAGTCGCGACAGCACGGCGTCAAACGTGTCGTCGGGCAGGTCGGGCTTCTCGCCGTCCATGACCCGAGTCTCGACATTGCTGAGACCGCGGGCGCGTGCGGTCTGCGCCGCGAACTCGAGGATGTTGGACGAGATGTCCGTGGCGACCACCCGGCCGGACGGCCCAACCCTTTCGGCGGCCGAAAGCGAGGGCTCGCCGGCGCCCGCCGCCAGGTCGAGGACCTGGCCACCGGGCTTGAGCTTTGCGAGGTCGAGCATGGCTTCGGTAACCGGGCCGAGCCAGGCCTGGAGCGTGGGCGTCCAGCGGTGCCACGCAGCCGCCGCGTTCTGCCACTGCTTTCGCGTCGTCTCTTTGAATGCGGCGGGGTCGAAGTCCTGGCTCACGATGCGCAGCGCGAGGGTAGCGCCGCGGCACCATTTGCCGCCCTACCGGTAGCTGACGTCACGCGACGCTCGCGACGAGCACTCGCTGGACACCGGCGATCGGTACGTCGGCCCGTCCGTCCAGGTAGGTCCGCCTGGCTTCGTCCGGACCGAAGTGCTCGACCCGAGTCAACCCACTGTCCGCAACCAGCTGTTCGATGTCCTCAGGGGTGAAGAGGCTGATGAACGGCTCGCCGGCGGGGATGGCGACGGCACTCTGGATCGATGTCGACACGCGCCGGTCAAGAGCCGTCATCAAAGCCGGCGGCTGGTTGTACGTCATGACCAGGCGGCTGCCCCGGGCGCAGCGCGCGACTGAGTCGAGCGTGGCGGATATCGCCTCGTGCGTGAGGTACATCGTCACGCCCATCCAGGAGACGACGACGGGCTCGGCGAACCGGAAGCCTGCAGCATTGAGCCCGTCGTCCAGGGTCTGCCGCTCGAAGTCGACCGGCGCAAACACAAGGCTGTCCGGCTCGGCTATTCCCAACTCCTGAAGCCGCCGACGCTTCCACGCCTGGCTCGCCGGGTGGTCGACCTCGAAGACCCGGAGGCGATCCATCAAATCGAGTCGGCGGTACGCGAACGAGTCGAGGCCGGCACCGAGAACGACGTACTGGTGGACGCCAGATCCCAACCCCCGCTCAACCTCATCCTCCGCGACGCGCGCTCGGACGCACACCCACCGGCAGAAGGCGGACATCTCCTCCGGCGAGAGTTCCGCGCGAACGCGCTCCGCCAGCGCCATCCCATCTGGACCGGCAAGAGGAAGCGCAAGTGTGTCGTCGAGGATCCATGGCGGTGGCTCCTGCCTGTGCAGCGCTCGGGCGGCGGCGGTCAGCAGGGCGGTCTGGCTCGGATCGCGAGGGACGACGCCCGTATCCACGACGCCCGTATCCATCAGTCGGACATTGTCCGCGCCGCCGCAGTTGCGCAGCGCCGCCGAGTCGTGGGGGGCCGTGGTCCGGGATAAGCTGCTACCGGCATCGTATGAAGGCGGTTGTCTACAAGCGATACGGGCCGCCCGACGTCCTGCACATCGAAGACGTACCGAAACCCGAGCCGGCTGACGACGAGGTGCTGATCAAGGTCCACGCTTCGGCCGTCAACCGCCTGGATATGCACGTGCGCGAGGCGGAGGCGAGCTACGGGCTCGGATACCACCTAGTCGCTCGGTTGGTCTTCGGTGTGCGCGGTCCCCGGCACCAGATCGCCGGTAGTGAGTTCTCCGGTCAGGTGGCTGCAGCTGGTGCCGCGGTCGGCGAATTCAAACCGGGCGATGAAGTCTTCGGAGTGACGGGGTTGCGATTTGGGGCGAACGCCGAATACATCGCTGTCCGCGCGAGATCCCGAATCGCAATGAAGCCTGGAAACATCACCTTCGATGAGGCCGCCGGCGTCGCGGACGGATTCCTCAACGCATCAGGATGCCTGCGTCAGGCACACCTCAAGGGCGGGGAGACCGTGCTCGTCTATGGCGCCTCTGGATCAATCGGTACAGCCGGCGTTCAGCTCGCCCGGCAGCTTGGCGCACATGTAACCGCCGTGTGCCAGGCAAAAGACTTCGAGCTCGTGCGGTCGCTCGGCGCGGCCGAGCTTATCGACTACACCATCGAGGATTTCACTAAGAACGGCCGCCAATACGACGTTGTCTTCGATGCCGTGGGCAAGCTCTCCTTTTCCCGGACCAGAAACTCGCTGAAGTCGGGCGGCTGGTATCTGCCGACCGATGGTGCGCGCAACGTCGTTCTCGCTGCCACCACCCGCCAGTTCAGCGACAAGAGGGTGGCGATGGGCATGGGATCGACGAGCCCGAAACAGGATCTTCGGTGGCTGAAGCAGCTCGTCGAAGCGGGAGACTACCGCCCGGTGATTGATCGGATCTATCCCATGGACCAGGTAGTCGAAGCGGCACGCTATGTTGAAACACGGCAGAAGGTTGGCAACGTCGTCCTGAAAGTGAGCTGACACCTCGAGCCTCGCGCCGACGGTCTGCATAACGCCGCAGGTTTCGGCAATTAATCCGAAGTGGTGGGCCGCGTCATC
>CAYWTI010000146.1:0-5984 GCA_964461175.1 uncultured Actinomycetes bacterium
ATGCCCCGACCCGAGGTCCAGGCGGACCTCCACGACAAATCCGGTTCTTTCGTCGGCCGCGCCGACCTCTACTATCGCGCCCAGCGCATCGTGGTCGAGTTCGATGGCGGCAACCATCGTGACCGGCTGGTGAGCGACGACCGGCGGCAGAATGCCCTCGTCAACGCTGGGTTCACCGTCCTGCGATACACATCGGCCGACGTCTTTCAGCGTCCGGCCGCGATCCTGACCGAGGTCAGAGCAGCGCTGTCAGCCCATGAGGGGCGGCGGGTTCGGAGCCACGCCGTTCGAGGCGAGTGATTGCGGTCCGGTTCCCACACGGTTGGTCGCGGTCACAAAGAACCTGTACGTGACGCCGCCGCGCAGCCCGGCGATCAACACCTGCTCCGGGGACGGGAACCCGCTGAACTCCTGCACCTGCACGTGGGCCGACCCGGCGTAGACGGTGACGGTGTACTTCGTGACCGCCGCACCCCCGTCCCAGGCCGGCGCCACCCAGCCGACGACCGCTACACCCGGACCCCCAATGGCCGTCACGGCTGTGGGCGCGTCGGGAACCTCGGCCCTGGCGGGTCCGGTCACGCCCACGACGCTCAAGTACGGCGCTACCTGGCCAGTCGCGGTTGCAAGCGCTCTCCAGCTCTCGGAGCTCGTCAGGCTTCCGGCCGCCCCGTCCTGTGACAGGACACCGGTGAACTGCATCTCGGGCAGGTCGGCGCTCAGCGCATAGCGATTCACGCTTTGCCATTCGTCAGCATTGGCGGCGACATAGATTTCCGGCATCGGGCAGGCGGCCGCCACTTGCCACGCTACGTGGTATCGGGCGGCGGGCGACCACCCCGGTTGGTTGGGAACGTAGTCGCCGTAGTCGACCATGAGGCCGCTCCTGCTGGGTATGCACGGCTTGGAGGCGCCGGAGGCCGCCGCGTAGGCATCGACCCACGCCGAGGTGGTCGGTCCGTCGTACCAGTCGCCGCCGCTGGACTGCTCGATGTCGTCGCCGGCCCAGATCGTCACCGGCGATGGCAGGCCCTGGGCGGTCGCCGCGAGAGGAGCGATGACCGACGTGAACCACGCGCCGCCGTGCGCCCCCATCGCGGCCGCCGTCAGCGCGTTGCCGGGCACCGCCGCCGTGAGGCTGTTGCTCGTTCCGACGGCGAGCACGTAGCCGGCCGATCCGGAGCGATGAGGGTTGCTCTCGTATCCGCGCAGCCACGCCTCCGCGAGGGTCGTGACCACCGGATCTGGTGTGCAGCTCTGGCTGTTGAACAGCTGGGTGCCCCACGCCAGGGTGGCCGGCTCGAAGCACGGAGCGCCGAAATCGAGGATCGTCATCCCACCCGAGGCCGGGACGGCTTCAATCGCGCCGTCGTTGTAGAGAGGACATTCGGTGGTTGCGTCAGCGCGACAGACGTCGACGAACGAGCCGTACACGTAGAAAGACGAGGTGCTCGGGGGAACGCCCGCCGCCGCGGCTGCCTGGATAACGTGCGGAGCTGCCAAAGCGAGCGCGGCGGCCACGGCCCAAGTGCATGCAGTTGTGGGGGTTGGCCGCCGGAGCACCCGGCAAATGTATGCACTTGCCGGAGATTTGGCGGAGAGGGAGAGATTCGAACTCTCGATGGGCCAGTGACCCATAACGGTTTTCGAGACCGCCGCCTTCAACCACTCGGCCACCTCTCCGTCGCGCCCCGCGCGGCGTCGCCGCGCGGCGGAAGTGGCGGTCCCGACCGGATTCGAACCGGCGTTCTCGGCCTTGACAGGGCCGCGTGTTTGGCCAGGCTACACCACGGGACCGGCGACGGCTAAGTCTACCAACGGCCCATGACTCCACCCGAACCGGGCCTGAAGCACGCCGGAACCGGGATACCCCGTACCTATAATTCCCACGGCGTGAGCGACAACGACGGCCACCCGACCAGTGGGTCACCGGACGAGCTCCGGCGGCGGTTCCAGATCCTGGAACGGGTCGCCATCTTCTTCACGCTCCCGGACAACATCCTCCACGCCCTCGCCCGCCGCCTCGCGCCGGCCTCGGCCGCGCGTGGCTCCGTCATCGTCCACCAGGGCGATCCCGGCGACACGATGTTCATCGTCGAGTCGGGGCGCTGCGAGGTCTACGTCGAGGAGTCGCCTGGGCACACGATCACGATCGCCCTCATGGGCCCCGACGACTTCTTCGGCGAGATGGCCCTCATCTCCGAGGAGACGCGCACCGCCAGCGTGCGCGCGCTCGAGGACTGCAGGCTGCTCACCCTGGACCGCAAGACCCTCTACGAGACCGTCCCGCCGGAGTCGGATGCGCTGATCGAGCTGACCAAGCTCGTCGAGCAGCGCAAGGACACGCTGCCCAACCTCATCGCCCGCGCCCGCATGGTCGCGCCCGAGCAGGCCGCCTCGACCGTGGCGGTGTACTCGCCCAAAGGTGGCTCGGGACGGACGACCATCGCCGTCAACCTCGCCGCGTCGCTGGCCCGCCGCTTCCCCGGCGAGGTCCTCCTCGTTGACCTCGCGCTGCCCTACAACCACGCCGCGCTGATCTCCTACCTGACCCCGACCGGCTGCCTCGCCGCGGCCAGCCAGGTGCCGCCGCAGAACTTCGAGGAGGCCGTGCTGGGTGCGATCCTCCACCACCCGGGCGGCATGATGCTGCTCCCCGGCGTGCTCCGCGCCGAGCAGGCCGACCTCATCACCGTCGACCTCGTCAACCGGGCGATGGGCATCCTGGTGAACGCGTTCCGGTACATCATCTTCGACCTCGGCGTCGCCTTCACCGACATCGTGATCAGCGTCCTCGACCACTCCCAGCGGGTCCTCGTGCTCGTCACCCCCGAGCTCTCTTCGCTCAAGGACGTCGGCGAGCTGCTGAACATCTTCACGAACGTGCTGAACATCGTTCCCGGCCGCGTCATCCTCGCCCTCAACAACAAGGTCCCGAAGTCGGTCGTGAGCAAGGAGGACGTCGTCCGGACGCTCAAGCAGGAGCTCGCCATCGAGATCGGCTTTGACGGCACCAAGCCCGACGAGGCGGCCGTCAAGGGCGAGATCCTGACCCTGACCGACCCCAAGAGCGAGATCTCGCGCGGCGTCGAGCAGCTGGCCCAGATCATCGCCGGGTCGACCGCCGGCGAGCAGAAGGAAAAGAAGGGCGGCGGTTTCAAGCTCGGCCGACGCTAGCGCGGGGACGGCCGACAGCCCGTGGTAACATCGCGACCGTGATCGAACAAGCTGTCGTCTCACTAACCCCCCAGGCGTCGACCCGTCTGCGAGAGCTGCTCGCCAAGGAGAACAATCCCGAGCTGGCGCTGCGCGTGTTCGTCAGCGGCGGCGGGTGCTCGGGCATGCAGTACGGCATGGCGTTCGACGACCAGCGCCGCACGGACGACGTGATCATCGACAACGAGGGCGTCAAGATCCTGGTCGACGACTTCAGCGTCGGCTACATCCGCGGCTCGGAGATCGACTACGTCGACAGCTTGATGGGCGCGGGGTTCACGGTCCACAACCCGAACGCCGTGCACTCCTGCTCCTGCGGCCACTCCTTCGACGCCGGGGACGACGCTGGCAGCGCGCAAGCTTGCGGCTGCGGCCACTAGCCGGAGAGCTAGAGAGCTCGTTCTCCTAGCCCTGGGCGTGATCACGCCCGTCGGCATCCTGGCCGTCAACGCGTCCGCGTTCGTCATGGTCCACCTCAACGCCTTCCGCATCGGCATCGCCGCCTGCGCGCTCCTGAGCGGCCTGGTGCTCAACGGCCTCACCGCGTGGTGGCTGCTGCGCATGGCGAGCCGCAACGCCCCTCCCCTGTATCGCGAGTACCGGAAGTGGGCGCTGGGCACCGCCGTGCTGATCGTGCTCCTGACCGCCGCCGGCGGCGGCTACCTGACCTACCTGGGGCTCAGTGACCGAGGCCGCCTGCCCGATCCGCTCTCGGTGATCGTCGCCCTGTTCATGCTCGGCCTCCCCTTCGCGGTCTCGATCGCGGCCCGGCGTATGGCGGGGATCGGCGGCGTGATCCCCGTCGACGAACCGGCGGGCAAGGAGAGGGCACCGCGCCGCCGCCCGGGAACCCTGCGCTCGCGAACATAGCCACCACGGCCCGAGCGACGTTGCTCACCATGTGACCATGCGGCTCGCCGCCTGCGCCGTCGCGGTGCTCGCGCTGACCGCGTGCTCCGATTCGAACGGCGGTCCTTCGGCGGCGGCCGGTCAGACCTGCACCAGCTACTCGGGCGGCATACCCGGGTCCAGGGGCGGCATGCTCGCGTACTACCGGCCCGGCGGCTACCCGGTGCTCTTCAGCCAGGGAGGCGACGAACCCAGCACGGCCACACCCTTCGCGACCTGGATCTGGAGGTGCGGCTGGACGCAGGCAGCAGGCCCCGACCGGAACGTCTGGGGCTACGCGATGGCTTACGACGCCGATCTGCACGAGACCATCCTGGTCGGCACCCGGACGCTGGGTTGGAACGGCCAGCTGTGGCAGGACCTGCACGTCGCACCGCCGCTGAACCTCGGCGTCACGTCGATGGTGTTCGATGAAGCGCACCACGTCCTGGTCCTGACCGATGCGTACCGAGCCGGGCTCAACACGTGGACGTTCGACGGTGGCGCCTGGAGGAAGGCCTCCACATCCGGTCCCGCCAACGCCGCCGGCGCGGCGATCGCCTACGACCCGCGGAGCCGCTCTGTGCTGCTGTTCGGCGCTGCGCCCGGCGCCATCGACGAGGAGACGTGGAGCTGGGACGGATCGGCGTGGCATCAGCTCCAGCCCGCGACGTCGCCGCCGGGCGGAGAAGCCGTGATGGCGTACGACGAGGCGACGCGGCAGATGATCCTCGTCAACTGGGACCAGACGACCTGGGAATGGACCGGCGCGACGTGGAGGCAGCTCGACGTCGCGGCGCCGAACTACAACACCACCGCCAGGATGGTCTACGACTCGGCGCACGGCCGGCTCTTCTACTGGGTCAGCGGCGCCGTTTGGACTTATGCCGGAAGCTGGAGACAGGACCTTACGCTCTGAAAAGGAGAGAGCCCCTCGCGTGAGGGGCTCTCGTTCGAAATCGAACCTTGAAAGCGGTCGCCTTACATCATGTCGGGCGACATGCCGCCCGGCATGCCGGAGTTCTTCTTCTCCTCCGGCACCTCGGTCACCATCGCCTCGGTCGTCAGGACCATGGCGGCGATCGACGCGGCGTTCTGCAGCGCGGAGCGCGTGACCTTGGCCGGGTCGACGATTCCGGCCTCGAACATGTTGATGAACTTGTCGTTCAGGGCGTCGTAACCCTCTCCGGCCTTGCCCTTGCGGATGTGCTCGACGATGACCGAGCCTTCCTTGCCCGCGTTCATCGCGATCTGCTTCACCGGCTCCTCGAGCGCCTTGCGGACGATCGCGACACCGGTCGCCTGGTCGTCCTTCAGGCCGAGCCCGCCGTCGAGCTTCTTCTGGGCGTTCAGCAGCACGGTGCCGCCGCCCGCGACGATGCCCTCTTCCACCGCGGCCTTGGTCGCGCTCAGCGCGTCCTCGATGCGGTGCTTCTTCTCCTTCTGCTCGACCTCGGTGGCCGCGCCGACCTTGATCACCGCGACGCCGCCGGCCAGCTTGGCCAGCCGCTCCTGCAGCTTCTCGCGGTCGAAGTCGGACGTCGTCTCCTCGATCTGCGCCTTGATCGCCTTGATCCGGCCCTGGATGGCGGCCTGGCGCTTGGGGTCGTTCTCGGCGTCGACGACGATCGTCGTGTCGTCCTTGTTGACGGTCACCTTGCGGGCCTTGCCCAGCTGCTCCACCTTGGTCTGGTCGAGCTTGAGGCCGAGGTCCTCGGAGATGACGGTGCCGCCGGTCAGGATGGCCATGTCCTCGAGCATCGCCTTGCGGCGGTCGCCGAAGCCGGGGGCCTTGACCGCGACGGCCGTGAACGTGCCGCGCAGCTTGTTGACGATGAGGGTCGCGAGCGCCTCGCCCTCGACGTCCTCGGCGACGATCA
>CAYWTI010000147.1:0-7426 GCA_964461175.1 uncultured Actinomycetes bacterium
GCGGCGGTCGACGATGCGCGAGCCGTCGCGACGAAGGATCGGCTCACGTCCGAGCATGTAGCGCTTCTCCCCGGACTTCGACGTGTGGTCGTCGACCGTCAGCGTGCAGAGGATCGCGGCCGGGTCCTCGTCGCGGTGGCGCAGGTGCGCCGCCTTGCCGACGAAGTCCTCGTCCTTGACCTTCGGCGCGGCCATGCCTGCCTCGACCACGTTGTACTCGGTCTCGAGCTCGTTGCCGTGCGCGCGGTAAGACTTCTCGAGCCGCCCCGTGGTGCCGTAGACGCCGATGCCGCACGCGGCCAGGCCGTGCGCCCTGCCCGCCTCCCACAGCGCGTCCCACAGCTTCAGCCCCTGCTCCATCGGCACGTAGAGCTCCCAGCCGAGGTCACCGACGTACGAGATGCGCGACGCGAGGATGCGGTGGGTGCCGACGTCGATGACGCGGCACGTACCGAACTTGAAGCCCTCGTTGGAGACGTCGTCGGTCGTCGTCGATGCCAGGATGTCGCGCGCGCGCGGACCCCACAGCCCGATGGTCGTCATCGCGGAGGTCAGGTCGGCGAGCTCTGCGCCCGGCGCGAGGTGATCGCGGAACCACTTCTTATCCGCCATGCCGGACGCGCCCCCGGTGACCACCCGGAACTGCTGCTCGCCGAGGCGCATGATCGTGAGGTCCGACTTGAACCCGCCCTCGGGGCTCAGCACTGGCGTGTAGACGACGCGCCCGACCGGCACGTCCATCTGGCGCAGGACGGTGCGCTGCACGGATTCCAGCGCCCCGGGGCCGACGATGTCGAAGATCGTGAAGGCGGAGAGGTCGAAGATGCCGGCGCGCGCACGCATCGCCAGGTGCTCGGCGTTGATGATCGGCGACCACCAGCGCGCGTCCCACTCGGCCGTCCGCCGTGTCACGCGTCCGCCGAACTCCTCGAGCAGCGGCGCGTTGGACTCGTACCAGAAGGGCCTCTCCCAGCCCGCCGCCTCGAAGAAGAATGCGCCGAGCTCCTTCTCGCGGGTGTGAAACGGCGCCAGCCGCACATCGCGGTTCGACGCCCACTGCTCGGCCGGGTGGACGATGCCGTAGGTCTTGTTGAAGCCCTCGGCGGCGCGAGCCTGGACGTGCGTGCGGGTTCGCTGGTGCTCGTGGAAGCGCGCGATGTCGGACGAGTGGAGGTCGATCTCGGACTCGCCGTGGACCATCCACTCCGCCACCGCCTTGCCCGTGCCGGGTCCTTCCTTCACCCACACCGCCGCGGCCGACCACAGGCCCTTCACGTCGGGCGACTCGCCCAGCACCGGCATGCCGTCCGGCGTGAGCGACAGGATGCCGTTGATGGCGTACTTCACGCCGACCGACTCGTCGCCGACGATCTCGGGCATCAGCTCGAGCGCGTGCTGCATCTGCTGGTCGAAATCGGCCTGCGTGAACGGGAACTCGGTCGGCGACAGCGCCGCCTGTTCCACCGACGGGAGGTCCTCCGGGTCGTAGAGGATCGGCCGGTGCGCGTACGACCCGATCTCGAGGTCGCCGCCCGCCTGGCGCTCGTACATGTTCGTGTCCATATCGCGCACGATCGGGTGCTCGATGTCCGACTTCGCGCCGCGAAAACGCGGGACCGGGCCGATGTCGATCATCTGATGGACCGCGGGCGTCAGCGGGATGCGGGTCCCGGCCATCCGGGCGAGGCGCGGGCTCCAGACGCCGCCCGTGATGGCGACGACATCGGCCTCGATGTCTCCGCGCGTCGTGCGCACGCGCTTGACGCGCCCGTGCTCGACGTCGATGCCGACGACCTCGGTCTTCGGCGACACGTGCAGCGCCCCCGCCGCGACTGCCTTCTCGCGCATCAGCGTGCCCGCGCGCAGGGAGTCGACGACGCCGACGCCCTCGGTGTAGAAGCCGCCCAGGATCACCTCCTCGTCGATGTAAGGCACGAACTCCTTGACGTCCGACGGCGAAAGCAGCGACATGCCCTCGATGCCCCACGACGTGCCCGAGGCGATGCGCCGCGTGAGCTCCTGCATGCGCTCCTTCGTGCGCGCGACCTCGATGCCGCCCGAGCGGATGAACACATTCATCTCCTTGTACTGGCGGACGCTCTCCATGGTCAGCGTCGTCATCTCCTTCGAGTGGTCGACGAGGTAGATGAAGTTCGAGGCGTGGCCGGTCGAGCCGCCGGGATTCGGCAGCGGCCCCTTGTCGAGCAGGACGACGTCGCGCCAGCCGAGGCGCGTCAGGTGGTAGGCGAGGCTGTTGCCCACGATCCCGCAGCCGATGACGACCGCGCGCGCGTGGCGAGGGAGTCCGTCGTGTCCGTTCGTGCTCATCACATCACTCCGGTTGGTAGGGGGACCGGGTCTCTTCCGGAAGCTCGTACCACCGCACGCGGTCTCCGACCTGCGCCCGCAGCCGCCAGCGCAGCGGCTTGGGCGTGCCTTCGATGACCGCCCACAGCTCGTCGAGCCGGCGGCTGACGAGCTCGCGGTCGATCTCGAGCTCCTCGAGCATCGCGCGCAGGCGCTCGATGTTCACCTGCAGCGTGCGGTAGAAGCCCCAGTCGACCGCCGCCAGGCGCGCGATGTACATGGCCTCGATCGCGTCCTCGGCGTCGCCGGTCTCGATCGCATGGTCGAGGAGGAGGGCGGCGATGTCGATCAGGTCCTTGCGGTTGACCTCGTAGATCTGCAGCTTGCTCAGGAGCAGGTCGGACGGCCGGACCGCCGGATGCTCGTGCTCGAGCCGCCCGCGCAGGTCGATGTCGTGCGACATCCGGAACACGTCGATGAACACGTCGACCTGGCGGCCGTGCTCCGCGTCGTAGAAGTACAGGCGCCGGTCGCCGTTCATCAGGTTGAAGCGCTCGTTCGCCTCGTAGCCGAGCTCCTTGAACAGCTCGATCGTCCCTTTGCGGTCCTTCTTCGAGATGGCGTAATCGAGGTCGCCGTACTTGCGCTTCAGCGGCGCCCTCTGCGCGCTGGGCGAGTGCGCGTGCACGCCGGCGCCGCCGAGGAGCTTCAGCCCGACTTTCTTCTTCCGCGCGGCCTCCGCGATCCGGCGCGATTCGTCGATGGGGTCTTCGAGCGGTTTGCTCAATCAGGCGAGATCTCGATGACGATCGTCTTGAGGTCCGTCATCTGCTCGAGCGCGAAGCGGCCGCCGACGCGACCGATGCCGCTCTTTTTGCCCGCGCGGCCGCCGAACGGCAGGTGGGCCTCCCAGTAGTTGGTCGACTCGTTGATGTTCACCCAGCCGGTGTCGAGCTGGTCGGCCATGCGCAGGGCGCGCGAGAGGTCCTTCGTGTAGACCGCGCCGAGCAGGCCGTAGGGCGAGTCGTTGGCGAGCGCGAGCGCCTGCTTCTCGTCCTTGAACTTGATGATCGGCGCGATGGGGCCGAACGTCTCCTCGCGGCTGACGCGCATGTCCGGCTCCACGCCGTCGACGATCGTCGCATGGTAGTAGAGCCGCGTCGGAAAGCCCTTCGCGCGCTCGCCGCCGAGCACGATCTTGGCGCCGCGCTTGACCGCGTCGGCGATGTGCTGGTCCATCTTGGTCGCCACGCCCTCGTTGTTGAGCGGGCCGAGCGTCGTGTCGTCGGCGAACGGATCGCCGAGGCGCAGCGCGCGCGCGGCGTCGGCGAGGCGGGCGACGAACTCGTCGCGGACCGGCTCCTCGACCAGGATGCGCTCACCCGCCGTGCAGCTCTGCCCCGCGCAGAGATAGCAGCCGACCATGGCGCCCTCGACCGCCTTGCCGAGGTCGGCGTCGGCGAACACGATCTGAGGCCCGTTGCCGCCCAGCTCGAGCATCACGTGCTTGCCCGCCGCCCGCGACGCCACCGAAGCGCCCGTCACCGTCGAGCCGACGAAACCCACGCCGTCGACGAGAGCGTGCCCCGCGACCTCGTCGCCGACCTCCGCCCCGGGCCCGGTGACGAGGTTGGTGGCGCCCGCCGGCCAGTCGGCCTCGGCGATGCACTCCATCAGCGCGACCGAGATGACGCTCGTCGAGGGCGCCGGGGTCCACACGAACGTGTTGCCCGCGGCGAGCGCGGGGGCGATTAGCTCCGCCGCCATCGTCAGCGGCCAGTTCCAGGGCGTGATGATCCCGTAGACGCCGCGCGGGTAGTGCTTCGCCAGCACCCACTTGCTCGGGCTCGCCGAGGGCAGGACGCGACCCTCGAGGCGCTTCAGGTCCTCCGCCGCGATGCGGAAGTACTGGATGCACTCCTCGACCTCGCCCACGGCCTCGGCCTTGAGCGGCTTGCCCTGGTCGAGGGTGAGCAGGCGCGCGATCTCGTCCTTGCGGCGCTCGACTGCATCGGCGACGCGGTGCAGGCGCGTCGAGCGCTCGAAGCCCTTGAGGCCCGCCATCGCCTTGCGCGCGCGGTGCGCGGCTTCGACGGCGCGCTGCGCGTCCGCGCGCGTGCCCTTGGCCACCGAGGCGATGACCTCGCCGGTGGCCGGGCTGTCGGCGTCGAAGGTCTCGCCGCTCTCGCTCGCGACCCACTTGCCGTCGACGTACATCTGCTTTGTCGACTTCGCGACGTTGATGGTCATGCCCCCGTCCTTTCATGAGCGCCCTGCGCGCGCCCGGCGCCATGGAGCCGGCTCGCGCCGAGCTCGAACGCGCGCTTGTAGATGCGCCTGTAGTTCGCGGCGTCGACGTCGCGCGGGTTGCCGATCGTCTGCGGGTCGGCGAACGCCTTGTCGGCGAGCATGGGGATCTCCTCCTCGCTGAAGCCGAGCTCCTGCATGCTGGGGATGTCGACGTCGACGGTGAGCTGGTGCACGTACTCGACCGCCATCTCGGCGGCACGCCACGTCGACACTCCGCGCGCGTCGAGCCCGAACGCCTGCGCCATGCGCGCGAACCGCTCCGGCTCGCCCGAGTGGTTGTACTCCATGACAGGGCCGAGCAGCCGCGCGGTCAGCGCGCCGTGGGGCGCGTCGTGAACGCCGCCCGCCGTCTGGCTCATAGCGTGCGCGGCGCCCGCCGAGTCAGTGCCGTACGCAAGTCCCGCGAGCATCGCCGCCGCGCTCATGTGATAGCGCGCCTCGAGGTTGCCCGCCTGGGAGAACGCGACGCGCAGGTAGCGCGCGACGTACTCCATCGCCAGCAGCGCCACCGCGTCGGTGAACGGCTGGTGGTAGGACATCGTGAAGCACTCGACCGCGTGGGCCAGCGCGTCCATGCCGGTGCCGGCGGTCACGGCCGGCGGCAGCTTGACTGTCAGCTCGGGGTCGATGACCGCGACCCACGACGCGATGTCCGGGGTGCCGCCGACGTTGAACTTGATCTTGCGCTTGGCGTCGGTGATGACCGCCCAAAGCGTGACCTCGCTGCCGGTGCCGGCGGTCGTGGGCACGGCGATCATCGGCGGGATGCGCGAGCGGATCGGGCTGTGGCCCCACTCGTACTCGACGATGCTGCCGCTGTGCACGGCGACGACGCCGATGCCCTTGGCGGTGTCCATCGAGCTGCCGCCGCCGATGGCGACCAGGCCGTCGCAGCCCTGCGCCTTGTACTCGGCCGCGCCCGCATCCACGAGCTCGACGCCCGGGTTGGCGCGGACCTTGTCGAAGACGATGGGCTCGACGTCGGAGCTGCGCAGCGCCTCGAGCGCGACGTCCAGCAAGCCCGCGGCCTTGACCCCGGCGTCGGTCACCAGCAGCGGCCGGCGCATGCCGAGCAGGCTTGCCTCGCGGCCGAGCTCCTGGACCGCGCCCAGGCGCTGGACGAGGCGGGTGGGCGACTGGTACGTGCGCAGCGTGTATTCGAGCATTCGCGTCCTTTACAAGAAGAGGCCGCCGGGCTTTTGCGGCCCGGCCGGCGAGACTGTCGACGGATCTTCGGCGCCCATGCGACCGATCTTCGGGCTTATCTCCTGCGCTGCTCGCTCACGCACAGACGGTGCGTTCGCTGCGCTGCTCGTCGATGCGCCCGAATCTCGGCGCGCCTGGATCGCCGAATCGCTCGCCGACAGCTCACGGCCGTGCCGCCGCCCGGCGGCCGTCAGCACTCTACTCAACAGGTATCTCGTGGTGGATGCGGCGCAGGTCGATGCCCTGCCGGCCGCGGATGATGCGGGCGACGACGTAGATCACGATCGCCACGACGTACGTGCCCACGAAGTACCAGACCGAGCTCATCGTCGCCGTGAACGATGTCCCGTAGAGGTTGTCAGGGTTGAACGACCATTCCCAGAGCATCGCTGCCAGGAAAGCGGCGGTGATCACGCCGACGATTGTGATCACCGGTATGCCGGCAACCTTCATGTTCGCAATCGGCGAGGCGTTGTAGAGGTCCTTGCGCCGCCACGGCAGGATGATCGCCGCGATGACGGTGGCGAGGAATGTCAGCGCGAGGACCGCGGTCGCGTCCAGGAAGACGCTCGCGAAGCTTGGTTTGTAGGCGTAGATCGCGCTGATCACGACCGAGGGCACGATCATCAGGACCAGCGAGCCGTACGGCACGCGCCGCGTGGCGGAGATGTTGGCCGCCCACGCAGGAAGGACGCGGTCGAACGCGGCCGCGAAGATGACGCGGGTCGAGGACAGGAACAACGTTCCCGCCCAGCCGAAGAACCACAGGCCCATGACGATGATGAGCAGCGCCTGGAACAGGTGGTTGTCCACCAGCCAGCCGGCGAACATCACGGGGTAGGGCCACGCGGTGACAGGCGGCGCGGCGCCGCCGTAGAGGGCGTAGTTGTAGTACGCGGCGTTGGCGGCGTTGTAGAAGGTCCAGCCCATGGTCTTGACGATCAGGATCACGACGAGCGCCACCATGCCGACGGTGACCCACAGGCCCCAGAACATGCTCCAGAAGGGCTTGCGGATGTCCTTGGCGCCGCGCACCTCGCCGTAGAGCGTTGCGCCCCAGTTCGGCCAGAGCAGATAGAAAGCGAGGAACGGCATGAGCAGGAAGATCGGGCCGAGCGAAATGCCGCCGAAGTCGTGCGGCGTGTATCCCGCCTTGGCGCCGAGATCGATCGTGGCCTGGTACGCGTTCCCCGAAGCGCCGAACAGGCTCGCGGCCTCCCGGTTGAACGCGCTCTGGAAGTCGCTCTGACTCGCGACCAGCAGCAACACGCATACGACTGCCAGGCCGGCGACGCCGATCCAGAAGCAGATCTTCTGAATGCGGGCATAGGTCTCCATGCCGAGGGTGACGACGACGGCCACAAACGCAAGCACGATCAGGCAAGAGACGAAGACGCCCGTCTGGCTCGTGAAGAACGTCGCCAGGCTGGTCCAGCCGAGCGTGTACGCGAGCGGGATGAAGAACTGAACGTTGAGGATGTTCGCGTAGATCGGCGCCCACAGGAACAACGTGAACCACCAACCGGTGATCGACAGCACGAAGCCGAGCCCGCCACCCAGCACGCGGCTCTGCCACGCGTAGTCGCCGCCGGTGCGCGGCATG
>CAYWTI010000148.1:0-14915 GCA_964461175.1 uncultured Actinomycetes bacterium
GCCGGCCGAGCGGACCGTCGGATACCGCCCGAACATGAAGGGCGACCTCAAGGCCAAGCTCGAAGCCCTGATCTAGGCCGCTCGTTTGGCCCAGCCGGCGCTGACCGTCGGGGCGGACGGCGTCGCGCGGTGCTCGTGGGGTGACTCGACCGAGCTGTACCGCGTGTACCACGACACCGAGTGGGGCCGTCCCGTCGCCGACGACCGGACGCTGTTCGAGAAGCTCTCGCTCGAGGGGTTCATGTCCGGCCTCAGCTGGCTGACGATCCTGCGCAAGCGCGAGGCATTCCGGGCGGCGTTCCGCGACTTCGAGCCCGAGCGAGTGGCCAGGTTCTCGCAGCGCGACGTGTCGCGGCTGATGGGTGACGCCGGCATCGTCCGCAACCGAGCCAAGATCGAGGCGACGATCAACAACGCGCGCCGCTGCGCGGACATCGTGTCCGAGTTCGGATCGTTCGCGGCCTACGCCTGGTCTTACGAGCCGAAGCGCCGGTCGGACGGGATTCCGGCCGAGGCGGTGGCCATGAGCAAGGACCTCCGCCGCCGCGGCTGGGCGTTCGTGGGTCCGACGACCGTGCACTCGTTCATGCAGGCGATGGGCCTGGTCAACGACCACGCGCGTGGATGCGCCGCCGGCGCCGACTGCGAGCGCCTGCGCGAAAGCTTCGTGCATCCAAGTAGGTTGAGAGGAGAGGGAGATGCTGGCTGACAAGAGCACTTACTGCAGCCTTCCCGTGAGCGATCTCGAGCGCGCTCGAGAGTTCTACCGGGACAGGTTGGGCCTACGCGAGGCGATGGTCACCGAGGGTGGCGTTATGTACAGCTCGGGGACCACGCAGTTCTTCGTCTACCCGAGCCGCTTCCGGGCGTCGGGCCACACCCAGATGAGCTGGACGGTCGGGGATATCAAGGCCGAGGTGGCCGCCCTGAAGGCTGCTGGAATCGAATTCGAGAACTTCGACATGCCGGGAGTGACGTCGGTGGACGGGATCAGCCAGGTCGGGCCGAACGTCTGGACGGCCTGGTTCAAGGATCCGGACGGAAACCTGCTTGGTCTGACGCAGATCGGCTGAACGTCGGACGGGTCTCGAAGCGCGCCTAGGATTGGCGAGGGGATGTACGGGAGCTGGTGCTCTCCGCGGTCTTCAAAACCGTCTGCGGGGCGCTGTTGAGGCGTCCTGGGTGGGTTCGATTCCCATCCATCCCCGCCAGAATGCCTTTCCCATGACAGCCAAGTCGACAGCCATGCAGCCGAATGAGTACACGGCCGTTATGTCCCCACTGCTTGGTCTGACCTTGGAGGAGGTCGTTATGACTCGCTATTTCCATCCTCCATCCGGCGGCGTCAGCGACCAGGATTTGTTCCTTCGGCTCGACTCAGTTGGCTGGGTCGGTTTCAGAACGGCTTCAGATGGCTATGGCTTGAGGATCGACGTCGGCCCTGCTCCCGAGCCAGCGGACATGCAGGAACTGGGCCACGTGGCGCCCGTTTCCGTTGCGTCTGACGACCGCTTCACCAAACTGCTTCACGCGACACTGGATGCCGTGAGCCTGATCTCCTTGCCTTGGGCGACCGAGCCAATTGGCTTGGCTCTCGGCTTTGGTACCGGGACGGTTGTCATCATCGACTGGGGAGACGAACTCCTTGTCGCCAATGAACTGCCGAACTACGTCATCGATGGAGACGGTCGGCCGGCTGTGATTGGCCCTTTGCCGCTCTAAACCTGTTGCGAGAGCCTTGGACGGTGTGGTCATCGTCGACCTCAACCGAGTTGCACGACCCAGGAAAACATTAATGTTTTATGATGCGGTCATTGAGTTACGGCAGTAACGCTTTGGAGATCTCTGCTTACACGGCTGAGCGTGCACGCCGCTTGACGGGCCTCACGGCGCGGCAAATTCAATACTGGGACGAGCGAGGCTTCATCAGTCCGAGCCTTACTAAGCGAAAGGGCCGGGGACGCCGTCGCCTCTATTCCTTCCGCGACCTCGTCCAACTGAAAGTGGCGGCCGGCCTCCGACAGTCGGTCAGTCTCCAACTGATCCGAAAAGTCAACGACCACTTGCGTCGCCTTGATTACACGAATCCCTTGGCCGAACTGACATTCGTCGTAGACGGGTCCAGGCTGCTGTTCCAGGAGGGCACGCGTTGGCAGGACAGCCGCCCGGTCGGTCAGACAATTGCTTCATTTTTTGTCCCGTTAGGAGCAATCGCCGGAGACCTTCGACGGCAGATCGCGGTCGATGAACGTAAGACACGTCGACCTGGCGTCATAGAACGCCATCGGGGAGTGCTTAGTGGAAGGCCGGTATTCGCGGGGACACGCATCTCAGTGGCGTCTGTCAAAGCCCTTCTTGACGACGGCGCAACGGTCGGCGAGATCCGGCATTTGTATCCCGACCTGTCGGGCAAGGACGTCGATGCCGCGCGGAAGGTGGATCTGTCCAGACGTCGCAGTCGCGCCAGCTAGAGTTCCTCGCCGACCAGAACATGGTCGAACCGGTTGTCCTGCTAGTCAACGGCAGGGGGTATCGGATTCGTCGGGTAAGAGATGTTGGTCTGGCGGGCGAGGACGATCAGACTGTCGTCGAGTATTGCCTTAACTGGGATCTGGTTCTCGTGACCTTCGACGCCGATCTCCGAGACAAGGCGTTGCGCGGGCGTTGCCGAGTCTTGCATCTGAAAGGACCTGAGCGGTCGTCACGTGATCGCTTGGCGGCCGCCATCGACACGGTGGTCGATCGATTCAACCATGGGAGTCGCCTAGTGACAGTTCGTCGCAGCGGAAGGGTCGACGCCGGCAGGTAGCTTTGGCTATGGGCAGACGTGACAGCCAAGATGACAGCCATTCGCCCGGACGTCGACAACCGTCAGCGAACCTCAGCGGACTCGTGCTACTGAGTTTCGATCTTGAGCGGACGCGGGTGGACACTGGCGGACGTCACATCCGCGGTCTTCAAAACCGTCTGCGGGGCGCTGCTGAGGCGTCCTGGGTGGGTTCGATTCCCATCCATCCCCGCCAGATCCGGCGGAGCCGGAGCTCCGCTTTCTCGCTGCCCTCCTGGTTTGACCTAGCTCTGCTGGTTGGTGATCGCGTAGCGCATCGCCTCCTCGAGTGACAAGGCGCGTCCGCGAGCCAGCCCGGCATCGAACTCGGGGCCTTGAACCCGGTCGACGTAGGCTCTGTACTCACGCATCGCGTCCTGGGTCGTCGAGCGTGGCTCGCGCCGCGCGATCGACTCGAGGGCGCCCCAAAGCACTCCGGCGCGGACGGCGTCACGGCGCAGTGACGCAATGGCGGCTCCGGCGGCGAAGGCATACGGCATGTTCAAGTGATCGCTGACCGCTTCGATCATCTCGACCGCAGCGAAGTAGTCTCGCTCCGCCTCCTCCAGGCGTTCCGCCGCGATCAAGCGCTCCGCCGTGGCCAGCAGTGTGACCCCGCTGAACCAGATGTATCCCACCTGCTTGGAGAGTGCAGCGCTCTCGTGCGCGAGCTCGACTCCGCGCGATACATCGCCTTGCTGGAAAGCCGCCTCCGCCAGGATGCGAAGCGCGAATCCCTCGTCGGCGACATTCTTCTGGCGGCGAGCCTCTTGCAGCGACTCATTGGCCATCTGGATCCCGAGTTCGGTACGTCCTTGTCGAACCACCGCGTAGGCGAGCCGACTCTTCATCTGGGCCACGTGCTCAGCATCACCAGCAGCTTCGTAAGCGGTCAGTGCCTTTTGGTACTCGGGCTCGGAGGGGTCGAAACTGTTGTTCAGATCGAACGACGCGGCTCGAAACCGAAAGGTGTGACCCCTCATGACGGGGTCGAGGTCGTCACCAGCGCTTTCGACGAGGTGATCCAAGCGGCCGCGGCCTCCCGCGGGGTCGTTGGTGATCCAGTACATCTCCGTCTGGATGAGCAGCCTCAGGCCCTCGACCGCGTGACCAGACGCCGCCGCCCAGGCGAGCGCGACATCGAGGTTCCCACGCTCTGCCTGCGCGATGTCGGTCCGTGGCGCGCCGGGTGTGTCCTCACTCAAGTTCGCGGTCGCGAACAGCTCGAGAAGGTACTCGAGCAATCGCCGCAGGACAGCGTCACGGTCTCCGGCTGACAGCTGCTCAGTCGCGAATTGGCGGATTACCTCGAGCATCGTGTACCGTCCCGCCTCGCTCCGCCGCGCCAGACTCTTGTCGATCAGGGACTGCAACAGCTCGAGGTTCGCGTCCGCCACTCGCTCCGCACTCTCGAGGGTCCATCCGCCGCGGAATACGGAGAGCGCGGCAAATACGCGCTGCTCCTGATCTGTCAGGAGGTCATACGACCATTGCATCGTCGCCCGCAGGGTGCGGTGACGGGTGTCGGCGTCGCGCTCCCCCGAGACGAAGTCGAGTCGTTTGCCCAACCGTTCGAATAGTTCCTCCGTGCTCAGCACGGAAACGCGCGCAGCGGCGAGCTCGATGGCGAGCGGCAAGTCGTCGAGGCGGAGGCACAGTTCGTCGAGGTGGTCGCCGGCCTCGATCGCCGGATCGACGGCCCGGGCCCGCGCCAGGAACAACTCCCGTGCCTCTGTTCTCGCCAGCACCGGGACCGGATACGCATGCTCTCCTCGGATGCGGAGGCGCTCCCGGCTGGTCACGAGCACATCGAGGCGTGTGCACGTTTCGAGGAGGCGGGCAACCTCAGAGGCGGCAGCCACCACCTGCTCGAAGTTGTCGAGCAGAAGCAGCAGGCGACGGTTGCCGATGACCTCCGCCGCCCCCGATCCCCCACCCAGCGCGGCCGCGATCGCCGGCATCACGTCAGCGACGTCGGAGACGGCGGCCAGGGGGACCCACCAGACGCCGTCCTCATAGCCGTCCGAAGCAGCGCCGGCAACCTGCAGGGCGAGTCGCGTCTTCCCGCTCCCGCCGGCACCGGTCAAAGTGACGAGCCGGACGGCGTCTCGAGCAAGCAGCGCGACCGCCTCCGCCACCTCGCGCTCGCGGCCGATAAACGGCGTGAGCGGCACGGGAAGATTCGTGGTGAACAGCGTGCGCAAGGGTGGGAATTCACCGTCTCCGAGTTGGTAGATCCTCTCCGGCGCGGAGAGGTCCTTCAGGCGGTGCTCACCGAGGTCGTGGACATCGTCCAGGCCGGCCAGGTCACGCGTCGACTGCGATACCAGGACCTGCCCCCCGTGAGCTGATGCAGCGATCCGCGCGGCTCGATGCACGTCGATTCCGACGTAACCTTCGGCGGTGACAGTGGGCTCGCCCGTGTGCAGTCCCATGCGTACGCGTACCGGGCCGTCGGCGAGCGCACGTTGACCTTCTTCGGCCGCGGCGACCGCATCCGACGCCCGCGAGAACGCCGTGAAGAGGGCGTCGCCCTGTGTATCAACTTCGACGCCGCCGTGCCGGCCGAATACTTCACGCAGGATCCGGCGATGATCGGCCAGGAGTTGCGGATACCTGTCTGGCTGTTCGCGCAGGAGCCGCGTCGACGCTTCGACGTCCGTGAACAGGAACGTCACTGTTCCTCTTGGAAGCCGTTCCATCAAGGAGGATGATTCTCCGCCCAGCGGCCTAACGTCTGCGGCGATCGCAGAGCGATATATCAGCGACCGTGATGCACACCCCCGCCAACGTCGGCGGTCTTGGCAGCCAAGTCGACAGCCACAACCGCGCAGACGAGCTGAGCTCGATACTCGAGCCGCCTGCTCGACCCGTTGCTGACTTTGTTACGGCGTCGATAGCAACCTGAACGCTCACGGCTACCGCGCGATCTGCCCCGCCAGTCGGGGTGACCCTAACGACGGGTATCGGAGAAGGAATTCGCAGCGATCGAAACCAACTTAGAAGAGCGTCCCTGATGCCAAGCAGGTCCGAGGCCGCGGCCGCCGTCCGGCAGCGCGATTTCACAGCGCTCGCCCGTCCACTGAAGTGGCTCATCTACCTCCTGATCGTGCTGGCGATCGTCGAGCTCTATCGCCAGGCCTCGACCCTGGTTCTGCAGCTGACCAACATCGGCTTGATATTCATGTTCGCCGCGGCCGTTGCAATGCTCGTCACGCCGATCGTGGACACGATCCAGCGATTGCCGATCTTCCGAGGCCACCGAGGTCCGGCGGTCCTGGTCCTCTACGGAGCCATCGTGATCGTCGTTGGCGGCGCGGCCGCGCTGCTGGCGCCAACTGTGATCACCGACGCGTCAAAGCTCGGCCAGCAGGTCCCGGCGATTCTCGATGGAGCTCAGCGCGCCCTGGACAACGTGCAGTCGAGCCTTCGTGCCTTCGGCATCAATCTCAGTTACAAAATTCCTCGGGGTGGCGCATCGATCGGCGGTGACATATCGCCCGCCAGCCTGACCCAGATCGGCGGTCTCCTGAGCCCGCTCGTCAATTTCCTGTTGGTCATCGTGATCTCCATCTACCTGACGAGCCAGGGCCGCCAGCTGGTGGCCACCGCACGCAAGCTCTTTCCGGCGCAGGAGCGGATCTTCGATTTCACGATGCTTGCGGTCGGGGCCGCCGTGGCTGCGTATGTGCGCGCGCAGCTGTTGATGTCGCTGCTGATGGGGCTTTACACCGGAATCACCCTCTCCTTGCTCGGGGTCCACTACGCAGCGGCACTCGGGGCGGCGGTCTTCGTGCTCGAGATGTTGCCCCTGGTTGGTGCACCGATTGGTTTCCTGCTGGCGATTGCGGTCGCCTTCACACAGAGTCTGCAGCTGGGTGTCGAGGCGACTGTGGTCAGCCTTATCGGCCACGGCATCGAGGCCTACATCCTCGGTCCACGGATCAGTGGCAAGGTGGCGCGGATCCACCCCCTTGCGGCAATGGGCGCCATCCTGATCGGAGCCGAGCTCGCCGGGATCCTCGGCGCTCTGCTGGCGATACCGGTCGCGGTGATCGGGAACATCTTTCTCGGAGCGCTGTACGTGTCGTCGCAAGGGCGGGATGGCCTGTCGATCGCAAACACGCCGGGCCCGGTCGGGGTCAGCGATCTCCCAAGCCTCGCGGACCAGATCTCGGTGAATGTGGAAGACGCCCAGGTCGAGATCGGGGTTGACCTGCTGGCGAAGCCTACGAAACGAAAGGCGCGTGTCGCGGCCGCAAGGCCGGCCGGCGAACGCTGAGCCCCGAGAGATGCGATAGTCCCTAGGCGAGGGCTTCGGCTTCGAGTCGGTCCGGGTCCAGCACCCGGATCCCTGCTTCGGTCCGCTCGATCAAGCCATCACGGACCAGCTCATCCAGTGCCCTGGCGACCACCTCCCTTACCGATCCGATCGCGTTCGCAAGATCCTGCTGCGTGGCGTCGACTGCGGCGGAGGTTCCGCGCACCGACCGGACGGCCTCCGCTCGCCAGTAGAGGTCCTGTGCGAGCCGAGCCTTGACGCTGCTGAAGGCGCGAAGCGCCAGCGCCCGGTAACCGCTTCCGAGCCGTTCCGCGTATTCGTCCACGAGGGCGATCGCGAGCCGCGGATGTCGCTCTGCCAGCAACTGCAGGTGACCGGGCTGGAAATGGAGCACGGTAGCTTCCTCCAGCGCCTGGGTTGCGATGCTCACGTGGACTGAGGGAAGCCGAATCGCTCCAAGGAGCTCGCCCCTGAAGACGTACCTGATGGTGAGCTGGCGTCCCTCCGGAGATGCGAGATAAACGCGTTGGAGGCCGTCGACGGCCATCCCCGCGGATGTGATTTCGTCGCCCTCGAACGTCAAGGCCCGAGCCGGGTAGTGAACGATCCGGCTGCCGCGGACAATGGCATTCGCGGTCTCGGGCGGAAGACGCCCGAGAAAGCCGATCTTGGTCAGCCCACCAACCACGTCCATCGACGCTGACGCAGTCTGTGCCTTTTTTCCCGTTCTGTGTCACCAGGTGGTGCGAGGAGGGTTCGGGACCGCAAAGCTCCCGGGTCAAATCCCGGACCCGACCAAGGCGGCGCTAGCTGTTGATCAGCCCGCTCTCCCGCGCCAGCGCCACCGCCTGCAGCCGCGACCGCGCGCTGAGCTTCTCGAGGACGCCCCGGACGTGACTGCGCACGGTGCCGTATCCGATGCCGAGCCGGTGGGCGATCTCGTAATTGTCCAGTCCCTCCGACATCATCCGAAGCACCTCGTGCTCTCGGGAGGTCAGCTCCTGAGCCAGGCGCTCGCGAGACGCCTCGGTGCGCCGCGCTTCCCGCTGGCGACCGAGCAGCCGCGACATGGTCGCCGCAGGGAGCAAGAACTCGCCCTCCCCGGCACGACGGATCGAGTCGGTAAGCTCCGCCGCGGTCGCTGCCTTGGAGACGTAGCCGCACGCACCGGAATCGACAGCCTGCATCATCGCGTCGTCGCTGATGTCCGCGCTGATGAACAGGACCGCAACCTCGGGATGCTCGGCGCGGATCCGTTCGGTCGCCGCGGCGCCGTTTCCGTCGGGCAGCCGGAAGTCCATCAGAACGACGTCCGGCTGGAGCACGCTGGTAGCCTCCACCGCCTCCTTGACGGTGCCCGCGGTGCCGACCACCTTGAGACCCTCCGACTCATCCAGCAGCGAGGCAAGACCTTCTGCCATCAAGCGGTGGTCCTCGACGATCAGAACCGTGACCGGCTCAGCCACGACCGGGGTGCGCATGCCGAGACGCTAGGTACACGGTGTACGGAAGTCTGCCCGCCACGCGATTTCGGGCGCAGTGACTTAAATTACGCGACCGGATCGATCGCCAACGCTTCGAGTGCGCGAAGACCGCCGGCCTCGGTCAGGAGAGCATAAACACGCCGAGCTTTCCGGTGGTATCGCCCGGGCTCTCGGCGAACCAGATGTTGCCATCCGGCCCGGCCATGATCCCGACCGGCTGGGCGCCCAGGCTCGGCACCGCGTATGCCTGCACTGCGCCGTCGAGCGACACGCGACCGATGTTGTCGGTGTGGGCGGCGGTGATCCACAACGCATTGTCCGGCCCAGCGGTAATCCATTGAAGGCCGCCCATGCCCGGCGTCGCGAACTCCGTCAGGTTGCCAGACGGAGTCAGGCGCCCGACCCTGCCTTCGCCCTGGGGCATGTACTCGACGA
This sequence comes from uncultured Actinomycetes bacterium, assembly GCA_964461175.1. Classification (GTDB taxonomy): domain Bacteria; phylum Chloroflexota; class Dormibacteria; order Dormibacterales; family Dormibacteraceae; genus 40CM-4-65-16. The sequence goes on from CAYWTI010000148.1 coordinate 9,029, forward strand.
ACCAGATGTTGCGGTCAGGCCCAAGCGCGATCTGGTAAGGCATGCCGGCGCCGTTGCCGTCGGGCAGGTGGTATTCGGTGAGCTTGCCGCTCGTGGTCATGCGGCCGATGCCCGTGTCTTCGGTGAACCAGATGGCTCCGTCGGGACCGGTGACGATACCGCGCGGCTGCTGGCCGTGAGTGATCGGATACTCGGCGAGCTCTGTGCCATCGGTGCGGATCTTGGCGATGAAGCCGTCCAGGGTCGGGCTGGCAGCTGCCAGCCACAGGTTTCCGTCTGGTCCCGTGGTGATGCCCGACGGGTACGAGGGCGTCTGCATCCTGAACTCCGTGATCTCGCCCTGTGGCGTAATCCGGCCGTAGCGGGCGCCGACGTCGGCAAACCAGAGATTCCCGTCCGATCCTCTGGTGATCGCCAGGGGTTGCGCTCCGCACGTGCTCGCATTGATCGGCCAGTGCTGCCACTGGCCGTTCTTCGCCAGGCGACCGATGCCGCTCGTGCACTCAGCCTCCGTGAACCACACGGCACCGTCCGGACCCACGACCAGGGCATACGGAGTGCCGCCAGGCTTGGGGATCGGGAGCTCGCGAAATCGGTTTGCGAACTGGTTGGGCGTCGGGGTCGGCACGATCAGGGGGCTGGACGACGGCGTCGGGTTGAAGAGCGGCCCGACGCTAGGCGAGCCGACGACGATCGGCGTTGGGCCCGGGATGCCGCCGCCTCGCGTGATCGGGAATTGCCAGCGGGGCAGGCCGGCCAGATTGACGATCAGTACGAGCAGCAGCATCGCGCCGGCGCCGACCAGACCGGAGACGACCCTTGCTTGCATGGCTTACCGGATCTAACGATCGGCGGCCGGAATGGTGGTAGTTATCAAAGAGACTGTTCTTGCTCTTTCCCTGGTACCAGCCGGACGCCCCGAGCATGACCGGGCGTCTCAACCCCCTAGGCGGGAAGTGGGGCCTTCTCCCCGATCCGCTCGTCACTCAGGACCTTGCCGTCCTTCAGCCGTACCAGCCGCTTTGCCTGGGCGGCGATGTCAAGGTCGTGGGTGACCAGAACGATCGTGACCTGGTCTTCGACGTTCAGACGTTTCAGCAGGTCCACGAGCTGCTGCGCAGTCTCGGTGTCGACCGCACCGGTGGGCTCGTCGAGCAGGATGAGCGATGGCCGGTTGACCATCGAGCGGGCGATGGCCACGCGCTGCATCTGGCCGCCCGAAAGCTCCGCCGGACGATGCTTGATGCGGTCCGTGAGCCCGACACGCTCTATCAGCTCGAGCGCGTGCGCCTTTCCGTCCTTGTGGTCACGGACGTAGCGCAGCGGCAGCGTCACGTTCTCGAGCACGTTGAGTCCCGACAGCAGGTTGTATTCCTGGAACACGAAGCCGACGCGCCGCGCTCGCATGTGCGCGCGGTCACGGTCGTTCAGCTTCGTTGTGTCCACGCCGTCGATGAAGAGGCTGCCGGACGTGGGCTTCAACAGGAGCCCGAGCAAGTCCAGCATCGTCGTCTTGCCGCTGCCCGAACGGCCGACCACGGCGATGAATTCACCCTTCGGGATCTTCAGCGACACGTCGTTGAGCGCATGGATGACCTCGGAGCCGCGCCTGTAGTCCTTGCTCAGGCTGACGAGCTCGACGTCTTCCATCACTCGGCCCTCAGCGCGAGAACGGGATCCATGCGCGCCGCACGCCAGGCGGGGAGCACGCCCGCGACGGCGCCGAGCACGATCGCGAAGCCGATCGCCAGCACGGTCAGCGTCGGCGTGACGAGGAACAGCGTCGGCTGCCCGACCGGCGTGGTCGCATTGGCGACGAGCGTGATGATCACGCCGATGCCATAACCCAGGATGCCGCCCAGGAAGCCGATGAATGTTGCCTCGAGCAGGAACTCACCCATGACGTTGAACGTCGTGGCGCCGACCGCCTTCTTCAGGCCGATCTCTCGAACCCTTTCCGAGACGGCCATGAACATCGTGTTCACGACCGACAGGCCACCGATTATCAGCGCGAGCAGTGCCGCGGCGGTGGTGATGGCGGTGAACACCGCGCCGCCGGACTTGAAGCTGTTGACGACGTCGCTCGGCTTGGTCGCCTTCACGCCTGTGACCTGGTTGTTGATCCGTTCGGCGACCTGGTCGAGCTCTGTCACCGAAGCGCCCGGCGCACCGTAGACGGCGATTCCCTCGGTGATAGTCGTCACGTCGACGGTGTCGCGGATCGCGATCGGCAGGCTGTCCTTGAGCAGCATCTGGCCGTCGGGGACATTGATGTAGGCGACGCTGTCGGGCAGGGTCAGGGTCTCCTTGAGGATGCCCACGACGGTGAAAGTGTGGTTGACGAAGTCGGGCTTGGCGTTGGCCGGCCGAACGGGCAGATCGATGCTGTCGCCGACCTTCTTCTTGAACTCTTTGTCGATCTGCGAGCCGAGCACGACCTCGCCCGCCGTACCAGTCAGGTAGTGGCCGCTCGAAGTCGTGAGCTTGATCGAGCTCCAATCGTTCTCGGCGGGATCGCCGGCGATGATCAGATCGGGAATGCCGAAGCTGACCGTCGTCACCTCGCCTGGCTTGGCGGCGAACTGGTACCCGGGAAACGCAGCCTCCACGCCCTGGACGTGCTTGATCTCGTCGACCTTGCTCAGCGGAAGGATCGAAGCCTGGCCGTCCGGCGCCCCGACGGCAATGCTGCTGCTGTAGAACTTCACGCCGCCGTCGAGCAGCGCGTTGAAATGCTCGGCAAGCGCCCCCATCGTCGTGAGAGCGAGCACGCCGATGAGAATCCCGAGCACCGTGAGCGAGCTGCGCAGCTTGTGGCGCAGAACATTGCGCGCGATCTCCAAAGCGTCTGCAGGCTATCAGGCTTCCGTTAAGAGTTCGAATACCCGATCGACCTGGCCCGTGCAGGACCTTCTAACTCACCGCGCCTTGCGCCCCTTGAGCAGCATCGCTTCGAGGCCGAAGACCAGCAGGTCCACGGTGTCCGGCCACCACCTGTCGGGGTCGCTGCCCCATACCTCCGCGAGCCCGCCGGCAGTGGCTGCGGTGTTCGGAAACTGGTCGCGGTCCAGGCTGAGCAGCGCGAGCTCGAAACGCTTGCGCAGAAGGTCGCGGTCAATATTGGCCGGCGGACGGGCGTTCGTACCTGCCGGGCGCACCAGCATCAGGTAACCGGCAAACAGGTTGGAGAGGATGCGGATCAATTTGGCGGCGTCGCGCGGTTTGAAGCCCGCACTGAGCAAGATGCCGAGCACATCCTCAATCGGCCGCCAGAAGGCGGCGATGTTGTCACCGCCGTAGGCGACCTGAAGCTGGAGCGCCAGGGGCCGCTCCTCCATCTGGTCCCGGAAATTCATCAGCGCCCGTCTCACGCGGTCCGTCCAGCTCATCGAGGCCCGGAACCCAACGGTCAGGTCGACGCCTTCCATGACCAGCTCGGCCATTGCGTTGATCAGATCCTGCTTGTCCCGAACGTGCCGGTACAGCGCCATCGGGGTGACGCCGAACTCCGACGCCAGCCGGCGGAGGCTGACCGCGTCCAGACCCTCGGCCTCGCCGACCCTCAGCGCCCGCCTGACGATGGCGGCGCGTGTCAGGCCTCGTTGCTTGCCATGTTCAACAACACGCGCCATCGGTCTTGACAAGTATACGGCGCATACTTAGAATGCAAGAAGTATACGGCGTATGCTTACGGCAGTAACAAGGAGGAGCGGTATGCAGACGACAGATCAGGGCCAGGCGCCTGCGATCCACGTGCAGGGCCTGGAGAAGTCCTACAAGAAGCTGGAAGTCTTGCGCGGCGTGGACTTCGATGTGGAGCGCGGCAGCATCTTCGCGCTGCTCGGCTCCAACGGGGCCGGCAAGACCACGATCGTGAGGATCCTGACCACCCTGCTCAAGGCAGATGCGGGCACCGCAAGCGTCAACGGCTTCGACGTCGCGGGGCGTGCTGCCGACGTGCGAGAGTCGATCAGCCTCACCGGACAGTTCGCAGCGGTCGACGAGATCCTCAGCGGGCGCGAAAACCTCGTGCTGATCGCCCAGCTGCGCCACGTAAAGGATCCCGGCAAGACCGCAGATGAGCTGCTGGCGCGTTTCTCTCTGACCGACGCGGCCGCGCGGAAGGTGTCGACGTATTCGGGCGGAATGCGTCGCCGCCTCGACATCGCGATGAGTCTCATCGGCAATCCACCCGTCATCTTTCTCGACGAGCCGACCACAGGGCTCGACCCCCAGGCGCGCCTCGAGGTGTGGCAGGCCGTGAAGGAGCTCGCCGGCCACGGCACGACCGTGCTGCTCACGACGCAATACCTGGACGAGGCGGAGCAGCTCGCCGACAGGATCGCGATCCTCGGCGAGGGGCGGATCATCGTCAACGGCACGCTTGACGAGCTCAAGCGGCTGCTCCCGCCGGCCAGGGTCGAGTACGTCGAGAAGCAGCCGACGCTCGAAGACGTCTTCTTCGCGCTGCTCGGCGGCGCAACCACGCCCGCGGCAGCGGGTCGAACAACGAGTGAGGTGCACTAATGAGCAACAAGTACTTCGTCAGCGATGCCGCCGTCCTTACCGGCCGGTCCCTGCGCCACATCACGCGCAGCGCGGACACCATCATCACAACCACGATCATGCCGATCGGTTTCATGCTGCTCTTCGTCTACGTTTTCGGCGGAGCGATCAAGTCTGGGTCGAGCTCGTACGTGACCTACCTGCTGCCCGGCATCCTGCTGATCACGATTGCCTCTGGCATCTCCTACACGGCGTTCCGGCTGTTCCTGGATGTGAAGAGCGGCATCTTCGAGAGATTCCAGTCCATGCCGATCTCTAGGGCTTCAGTCCTGTGGGCACACGTGATGACGTCGGTGGTCGCCAACCTGATCTCCGTCGTGGTGGTCGTGCTGGTCGCGCTTGTCATGGGCTTCCGTTCCGGGGCGGGACCGCTCGCGTGGCTCGCCGTCGCGGGGATCGTGATCGTGTTCACCCTGGCTCTGACGTGGATCGCGGTTATCCCGGGACTGACCGCGACGTCGGTGGATGGCGCGAGCGCGTTCGCGTACCCGCTCATCTTCCTCCCGTTCATCAGCTCGGCCTTCGTGCCGACGAACACGATGCCCGCCCCGGTGCGTTGGTTCGCCGAACACCAGCCGGTGACATCGATCGTCAACTCGATCCGCGACCTGTTCGCGGGCCAACCGGTGGGCGGTGACATCTGGGTCGCCCTCGCGTGGTGCGTCGGCATCCTGATGGTCGCGTACGTCCTCGCCATGAACATTTATCGCCGCAAGATCTCGTAGCCAGGCTCGGTGGCAGGTCGATATCAGGGCGTCTCACAGATCTGTCAGCAATCGCGGAACCCCAAAGCCGTATCAGGCGAGCGCCAGAGTGTGGCCCCAGCGAAACGGGGCCGGGTCGAAGGCTACGATGCAGTCGTGAACCCGCTCTGGTACTTCCTGATCGGCTTCCTGGCGCTGTGCGTGGTGTCCCTTCTGTTGGGGCTGATGAGTGCCGATTCGCGCCCGGGCTTCCTGAACGGTCGCTTCGACGTCAAGGAGCGCTGGTTTTTCCACTCCAAGCGCGATTAGGCGTTCGGTGCGGCGTGGGCCGTCATCGCAGCCGCCGAGAAGCGAGGCGTCAGACGGCGGTCAGCCTGCTGCGAACGAGGTGCCCCCGCAGCCCTCGGAGATCGCGGACGAGATCGTCGATCGCCGCTTCGACCCCTTCGTTGTCGAGATCGAGGGAGTAGAGCGCGACCAGGTAGAGCTCCGCCCTTTCCAGCTGCCGGATGGCGATTCGAAGGTTGCGCTTCCGGTGCGGATCCGGCCGAGCGGAAGTAGCGCCGGCCGCCGCCCCTCCGGCGATCCCGGCCCACGAATCTTCGACCCTGGCTTCC
>CAYWTI010000149.1:0-6042 GCA_964461175.1 uncultured Actinomycetes bacterium
CGCTCGAGGAGCGGCGCCAGGCCGCCCGAGACATCGTGGCGATGGGGGCGCGCGCGGCGGTGGTCAAGGGCGGCCACGCCGAAGGCGACGCGACCGACGTGTTCTTCGACGGTTCGCGGCTGCTCGAGCTGCGGGGGGACCGGATCACGACGGCGAACACCCACGGCAGCGGGTGCGTGTTCTCAGCCGCGATCACGGCCGGACTCGCGCGAGGCCAGGACACCGCGACGGCTGTGCACGAGGCCAAGGAGTTCATCACCCGCGCGATCGCCGCCTCGCTCGAGCTCGGCCACGGTCACGGCCCCGTCAATCCGGCGTTCGGGGCCCGCGTTCGGGCCGGCGTTCGGGCTCCGGCAGGGCGGCGTCATTTAGGCTTGCGGCCATGAGCAAGCGAAAGCGCCCGGCGCGACCCGACCCGGACGAGTCCACCGACGACGCGGGCGTCAAGGACGATATGGTCCACGTCACGCCGGACCTGCTGGCCGGCAGCCCGGACATCTTCGCCGGGAGAAAGGCGGAAGGGACGGCCGAGGCCGAACCCGCCGCTTCCGAGCCCGCCGAAACAGAGCCCGCCGCATCGGAGCCGACGGAAGAGCCGGTTGCTCCGACCGCCGCGAGCACGACCCTGTCGGCCGCGGACGAGCCCGATGCGCCGGCCAGGCCGGCTCAGGCGGTCGCGGTGCCTGTCGCCGCGCCCCCTTCCTACCTGAGCTCCCCGCCGCCGCCCCAGCGAGCTCACCGCGGCGGCTCGACCACGGCCATCGGCATCGTCTTCGTCGTCATCGGCGTGTTCGCGCTCGCGGTCGTGATGAGCGGTATCGACCTCACCGAGAGCGGCTGGCCGCTCTTCATCATCATCCCGGGCCTGGCGTTGATCGTCGCGGGGTTCCTGAACCTCGGCTCCGTCGCCACGATCCCCGGCGGCATGCTGACCATGCTCGGCCTCGTCCTCGCCTACGCGAGCTTCAGCGGCCACTGGGCGATCTGGGCCTACGCCTGGGCTCTTGTTGTGCCTTTCGGCGTCGGCCTCGGCGTCTACCTGCAGGCGCTGCGCGAGCGCGACCAGCGCGCGCTCCACACCGGCAGGACGCTGCTCTTCGTCGGGTTCATGATCTTCCTGATCGGCTTCGTCCTCTTCGAGTCAATCCTCGGCATCAGCGGCCGGGAGGCGTTCGGGCTCGTCAGCAAAGGCGCGCTGCCGCTGCTCCTGATCCTGGTGGGCGCGATCCTCCTCTTCCGCAGCATGAGGTCGCGGCAGGCCTAGCTTCCGATCCGGCGCTCCAGCTCGGCGCGAGACACCTGGTACTCGACCCAGGTGCGGTACGCCTTGAACCCCATGGTCCGGTTGATCTTCAGCATCGGCCCGTTCGAGTGGGCGTTGCCGGTGACGATCCACTCGGCGTCCGGATAGAGCTCGCGGAGGCGCAGCAGCATCGCGGCCTTGATCCATTTACCGAGCCCGCGGCCGCGGGCGTCGGGCCGCACGCCCGTGAACTGCTGCTCGAGCAGGGAGCGGCGGTGCGGCGCCCACGTGACGTCGGTCATCGCCGAGATGCTGCCGTCCGGCTCCCACGTGATCACGTTGTGCAGGACCTCGCCGATCAGCGCCGCCCTGGCGTAGAAGTCGCTCATACGCTCCGGGGTGACGACGATCTCGCCGTGGTCGAGGTCCTCGAACGGGATCGTGTTCAGCAGCGCCGTGCGCTGTCGCGCGAACTCGGCAAGCGCCGCATCGGGCATCGGGCCGTCGACGATCTCGAGGCGCGTCTGCGGCGAGCGCCTGGCGCCATCGGCCACCCACTCGCGCATCAGGTCCCAGTCCACGTCGGCAAGCTTCAGCCGGCTCTCGATCTCCGTCATCCGCGCCTCCGCTCCCAGGGAGAGGAGGAAGGCGTGACCGGACTCGCGATCGGCGCTCGCGCCCAGGACCGTGCATCCATGCTCGCGCATCAGCTCGACGGCGACGCGCACCCACGACGAGGCCGCGCCCTTACGCCTCTCGGCCGGCACGACGTACGCGTACGCCCAGAAGAGGTGCTTGCTCGATTCGTACTCCGGGTTGGCGGGCGTCTCGTTCTCGGCGTGGAAGAAGCTCACCGTGGAGCCGTCATGCGCGAGCTCGTAGTAGTGCTGGAGGTCGAACGGGTCCGGTCGCTTCATCCGTCGCTCGACCACATCGTCAGGCTCGAGCGGATCGTCGGGGTGCATCTCGGCATGCTCGATGCGGCGATAGGCGTGATAGCGATGCCAGAAGGCATCGCCGGCCTGTGCCGGGTCGACGCGCGCGGGCGCAAGGTGCGTGGGCACGAAGCCCGGATAATCTCACAGGCAGATGAACGCGCCGCGGCGACCGTTCAAGGTCGGGGTGACGATCCATCCGCAGCAGTGCACGATCCAGCAGCTGCGGGAAGCGTGGCGCCGCGCCGACTCGCTCGGCGTCGACAGCATCTGGTTCTGGGACCACTTCTTCCCGCTCTACGGCAACCCGGAGGGCAACCATTTCGAATGCTGGTCGCTCCTCGCTGCCGCAGCGGTCGACACCGAGGCGCCGCAGATCGGGCCGATGGTGTCGTGCATCGGGTACCGCAACCCGGACATGCTCGCCTCGATCGCGGCCACGGTCGACCAGCTCTCGGGCGGACGGCTCGTGCTAGGTCTCGGCGCGGGGTGGTTCGAGCGCGACTACGACGAGTACGGCTACGACTTCGGCGAGGCCCGCGACCGGGTGCGCACGCTGCGCGAGGCGCTGCCTCGGATCAAGCGCCGCATCGCGGCGTTGCACCCCGGGCCGGCCGGGCCCATGCCGATCCTGATCGCCGGCGGCGGAGAGAAGGTGATGCTCCGCCTCGTCGCCGAGCACGCGCAGATGTGGAACACGATCGCCGGGCTCGACGAGTTCAAGGACAAGTCGGCCGTCCTGGACGAGTGGTGCGCCCGCCTCGGCCGCGACCCGCGCGAGATCGAGCGCACGGCCAACGTCGGCAGGCTCACCGGGACGGAGATAGGGCGGTGGCTGGACGCCGGCCTCCAGCACTTCGTCCTTCGCCTCGCCTACCCGTTCGAGACGAAAGACCTCGAGCGGGTGCTGCGGATTCGCGACTCCTGAACTCGAAGCGCTACAACGCCCGCGGAGCTTATTTGTGGGTGAGCCACTAACAATTCCTCGGTGGCGGGGATAGCATTCCCAACACCACACCCTCTTCGCGGCGCGAGCCTCCTACCGCTTGGCAGGAGGCTCGTCTTGTTTCCAGGCCGTTTTCTAGGCCGATTTGACAGCGGCGACGAGCTTGGTGAGCGAGTCCTTGGCGTCGCCGAAGAACATCACGGTGTTCGGCCCGAACATGAGGTCGTTGTCGATGCCGGCAAACCCGGGGCGCATCGACCGCTTCATGAAGATGATGTTCTTCGCCTGGTCGGCATTCAGGATCGGCATGCCGTAGATCGGGCTACCCGGCGTCGAGCGCGCCGCCGGGTTGACGACGTCGTTGGCGCCGACGATGAGCGCGACGTCGGCGTTCTTGAAGTCGTCGTTGACCTGGTCCATCTCCTTGAGCTGGTCGTAAGGCACGTTCGCCTCGGCCAGGAGGACGTTCATGTGTCCGGGCATGCGGCCCGCGACCGGGTGGATCGCGTACTCGACGTCTACGCCTCGCTCCTCGAGCACGTTGGCGAGCTCGCGGGCGGCGTGCTGCGCCTGCGCCACCGCGAGCCCGTAGCCGGGGACGATGATCACGCGCTGCGAGTAGGCCAGCAGTGTGCCCAGGTCCTCGGCCGAGGCGGAGCGCACGCTCCTGCCCTGCGCGCCGGCGGCGGCGCCCCCGACGCCCGCCTGCACCTGGCCGAACGCGCCGAACAGGATGCTCGTGATCGAGCGCCCCATGGCGTCGCTCATCAGCTTGGTCAGCAGCGAGCCGGAGGCACCGACGAGGGTGCCCGCGACGATCAGGGCGAAGTTGTTGAGCGTGAAGCCGCTCGCCGCCACGGCGAGACCGGTGCACGCGTTGAGAAGCGAGATCACGACCGGCATATCGGCGCCGCCGATCGGCAGGACGAAGGCCACGCCGAGGATCAGCGCCAGCACCATCAGGGAGATGAACGAGAACGGGATCGAGGCGATCGCCAGGACCGCGATCGCGAAGCCGACGATGGCCAGCGCCAGCACGAGGTTGACGATCTGCTGACCGGGATAGGTGATCGGCGTCCCGGTCATGAGCTCCTGCAGCTTGGCGAACGCCACCATGCTGCCCGCGAACGAGACCGAGCCGATCACGATGCTGAACACGCTGGGGAACACCTCGGCGAACGGCGGATGCACGCCCAGCTTGAGCAGCTCGGCCACCGCGACCAGCGCCGCCGCGCCACCGCCGACGCCGTTGAACAGCGCCACCATCTGCGGGATCGCCGTCATCTTCACCATGCGCGCCCCGAACGCGCCGATGAGCGCGCCGATGACGACGCCGATGCCGACGATGATCACGCCGGCCTGCGTGAAGTGGAGCAGCGGCAGGGTCGCGCCGAGGGCGATGACCATGCCGATGGCGGCGGTGAAGTTGCCGTTGCGCGCGCCCTTAGGCGAGCTGAGCTGCTTCAGGCCGAGGATGAAAAGGACGGCGGCGAGCAGGTACGCGAGCGCGATCGCGAGCGTCACTTGGGCTTGGCTCCGTTCGCCGCCGTGGGCGCGGGCTTCGCGCCGCCGGGCTGGCGTCCCTTGAACATCTCGAGCATCCGGTCGGTGACCACGAATCCGCCGACCACGTTGGTGGTCGCCAGCGTGACCGCGACCAGGCCGAGGACGACGGTGACGGGCGAGTTGGCGCCCGCGGCGATGAGGATCGCGCCGACGAGGATGATGCCGTGGATCGCGTTCGTGCCCGACATGAGGGGCGTGTGCAGGATCGTCGGCACCTTCGAGATCACCTCGAAGCCGACGAACACCGCCAGGACGAAGAACGTGAACTCCGTGAGCAGCGCGTTGTCGGTCATGCGGCCGATCCGAGCATCTGCTTGGCGCGTTCGTTCACGACCTCGCCGCCATGTGTGACGCACGCGCCCTTCGTGATCTCGTCCTCGAAGTCGAGCGAGATCGCGCCGTTCTTGACCAGGTGGAGCAGCAGGTTGGCGACGTTGCGGGCGAAGAGCTGGCTCGTGGTCAGCGGCATCGTCGACGGCACGTTGCGCGTGCCGATGATGGTGACGCCGTTGACGTCGACCTCCTTACCCGCCTGCGTGAGCTCGACGTTGCCGCCCGTCTCGGCGGCGAGGTCGACGATGACCGAGCCCGGCCGCATGCCCTTCACCATGTCCGCGGTGACGAGCAGCGGCGCGCGGCGGCCAGGCACCGCGGCCGTCGTGATCAGCACGTCCGACTTGGCGATGTGCTCGCCGAGGAGCTCGCGCTGCTTCTTCAAGAACTCCTCCGACTGCTCGCGCGCGTAGCCCCCCTGTCCCTCCTGCGCCTCGAGCGGGAGCTCGATGAACGTCGCCCCGAGCGACTGCACCTCTTCCTTGACCGCCGGCCGGACGTCGTACGACGACACGACGGCGCCGAGCCGGCGGGCGGTGGCGATCGCCTGCAGGCCGGCCACGCCGGCGCCCATCACGAGCACGCGCGTGGGCGCGACCGTTCCGGCGGCGGTCATCATCATCGGGAACAGCTTGCCGATGCGGTCGGCGGCCATCAGCACCGCCTTGTAACCGGAAGCCGATGCCTGCGAGGAGAGCGCGTCCATCGACTGCGCGCGCGAGATGCGCGGCAGCAGCTCGAGGCTGAACGCGGTGATGCCGTGGCTGGCGAGCGAGCGGACGATGTCGCCCTGGGTCGCGGGCTGCAGGAAGCTGATGAGGACCGAGCCCTTCTTCAAGAGCGAGATCTCGCTTTCGCGCGGGGCCTGCACCTTCAGTACGGCGTCGGCGTCGCGCAGCAGCTCGCCCGCCCTGCCGGCGATCTTGGCGCCCGCCTTCTCGTAAGCGTCGTCGGCGATGTGGGCGGCGCCACCCGCGCCCGCCTCGACGGCGACCTCCAGCCCGGCGCCGATGAGCATC
>CAYWTI010000150.1:0-5346 GCA_964461175.1 uncultured Actinomycetes bacterium
AAAGTGGTGCCCGAGTTCAGCGCGGCGATGGCGGGGTCGTTCCAGTTCTTGATGTGACCGAGGAAGATGCCCGCGAGCGTGTCGGCGTCGAGGTTGAGCGAGCTGACGCCCGAGACGTTGAAAGCGATCGAGACGACGCCGAGCGTCGTCGGGATCTGGGTCAGCGCGCCGTCACCGCCCGCCTTGGTGATGTCGGCGGCGCCCATCGGCACATCGCTGGCGCCGAAGTCGACGGTCTTGGCTTGGAACTGCGAGATGCCCGCGCCGGAGCCGACGGCCTGGTAGTTGACCGTCACCTGCGGGTACTTGATCGAATAGTCCGTGAAGGCCTTCTGATAGAACGGCCCGGGAAACGTCGCGCCCGCGCCCGTGAGTGAACCCTTGCCGACGTCTGTGGGCGTGGTCCCGGCCGACGGCGTTGAGGTCCCGCCGCACGCCACCGCGACCATCGCGGCGCTCGCGGCGACAAGCAAAATCCGAACCGGTGACGAAGAACGACGCATGTAACCCCCTCCTGACTTGCTTCTCGTGATGCGCGATCCAAGGTAGGACGGCCCGTTTAAGCCCCGGTTAATCGCTGCTTAAGCCTCGACACACCGGGATCCGCGTTCGACCGCGCATACTCGCCGCATGCTCTGGGATCGCCCTCGCGCGGAGGAGGGACGCCGCGCGGATGACCGCCGGCGGGCCGGCGACGGGATGCGCGAACCGTTCGCGGGCGCGGTCGAGCACGCGCCCGTCATGGCGCTCCTTCTCGACGCCGAAGAACGCGTGGTCGCCGCCAACGGCGCCGCGCGCGACTTCTTTTCCATCGAGCCGGCGCGACTGCCCGCGAGCCTGGTCGAGGTCACGCTCGAAGCGAGGCTCTTCGACATCGTGCGCAGCGGCATCAGCTCGGCGGAGGCGCAGCTCGTGCACCACCGGCGCACGGTCAGCGTTCACGTCGTGCCCGCGCCGCAGCCTGGTGAGAGGTTCCTCTTTCTCACCGACGTCACCGAAGTGCGGCGCCTGGCGACCGTCCGCCAGGAGTTCGTCGCCAACCTCGTCCACGAGCTGAAGACGCCGATCACGTCGCTTCGCCTGACGGCCGAGAGCCTGCTCAACGAGCCGCCGGCGGCCGAGCGGCGCCGGTTCGCCGAGCGCATCATCCGGGAGGCCGACCTGATCACCAAGATCATCGATAACCTCCGCCAGCTCGGCGACATCGAGATGGGCGCCATGCGCCTCGACGTCTCGCGCTTCGACGTCGGCGAGCTGGTCAAGGACAGCGTCGTGCGCCTGGGCATCGACCGGCCGATCAACGCCGCCATCCCCGACGGCCTGGTCGTGGAGACGGATCGGGCGAAGCTGGTCCAGGCGCTGGACAACCTGCTCGACAACGCGGCCAAGTTCTCGCCGCCAGGCTCCCCGATCGACGTCGCCGCCGACACGTCCGGCGAGGACCTCGTGCTGAGCGTCCGCGACCGAGGGCCAGGCATCTCCCCCGAGCACTGGAGCCGGGTGTTCGAGCGCTTCTACAAGGTCGACCGGGCGCGGCCGCGGGAGGCCGGCGGCTTCGGGCTCGGCCTGGCGATCACGAAACACCTCGTCCAGGTGCTCGGCGGACGGATCTGGACCGAGGCCGCTCGCGACGGCGGCCAGGTGTTCCACATCGCCCTGCCGCGGGAAGTCTTAACCGGCGGATAAATTGCGCTTAATCCCAGGCCACTTATTCTGGGTGGCGGGGAGATGGCAGACGCCAAGCCTTATTTATCGGCGCCAACCCGGCTGAGCAGGCCAGAATTGCGCGCCGTCCCCGGCTCCGGCAATCCGAAGCTCGAGATCGAGCACCTCTCCTTCTTCTACGGCCGCGCCCAGGCCCTGAAGGACGTCACCTTCGACATCCCCGAGCGCCACATCACCGCGATCATCGGGCCGTCGGGATGCGGCAAGAGCACCCTTCTCCGCGTCCTGAACCGCATGTACGACCTGGTCCCCGGATCGTCGGCCACCGGCTCGGTCATGCTCGACGGCGACAACGTCATCACCACCCGCCGGTTGCTGGAGCTTCGGCAGAAGGTCGGCATGGTGTTCCAGCGGCCAAGCCCGTTCCCGATGTCCATCCGGGACAACGTCGCCTTCGCGCCGCGCCTCCTCGGCTGGCGATCAGCGCAGATCAAGGAAGCGGTGGAGGAGAGCCTCGACCGCGCGGCCCTGCTCGACGAGGTCAAAGACCGGCTCAACGAGCCGGCGACCTCGCTGTCGGGCGGCCAGCAGCAGCGCCTGGCGATCGCGCGGTGTATCGCCGTGCGCCCCGAGGTGATCCTGATGGACGAGCCATGCTCGGCCCTCGACCCTGTCGCGACGCTGAAGATCGAAGACCTCATGTCCACGCTGACGCGCGACTTCACCATCGTCATCGTCACGCACAACATGCAGCAGGCCGCGCGCGTGTCCGACTTCACGGCATTCATGCTCATGAACCCCGAAGACCGCTACGGCGAGCTGATCGAGTTCGCTCCCACCGCCGACCTCTTCAACCGGCCGCAGGACCAGCGGACGGAGGCTTACATCACAGGCCGTTTCGGCTAGTCCCGCCGTGCCCCGCCTGACGTTCGAGAGGGAGCTCGGGAGTCTTCGGGAGTCGCTCCTGCGCATGGGCACGCTCGTCGAGTCGCAGATCGAGGCCGCGCTCGACGCGCTTCGCCGGCGCGACGGCGCCGCCGCCGAAAAGGTGCGCACGGAGGACCAGTACCTGAACGAGCTCTTCCGGCAGATGCGCGAGCAGGTGTTCATGGTCATCTCCACGCAGCAGCCGGTCGCGCGCGACCTTCGCTACCTGATGGGCCTGCAGTACATCGCCACCGAGCTCGAGCGCATGGGTGACTACGCCGTCCGGATCGCCCGCATGACGGGCACGCTGGTCGCGCTGCCCGACCGGCCGCTGCGCGCCGAGTTCGGCCTCATGGGCGAGCTCGCGATCGGCCAGGTCCACGACATCCTGGAAGCGCTCATCGACCAGAACGAGCCCCGCGCGCGCGAGGTCGCCAGCCGGGATAACGAGATCGACCGCCTCTACCACCGCGTGTTCGAGGACCTGGTCAAGGAGATGGGCGACGGCCACATCGACTCCGACGGCGCGCTGCGCGCCGTGACCCTGCTGCTCGTCGCCCACAACCTCGAGCGCATCGCGGACCGCGTGACGAACGTCGCCGAGGACATCGTCTTCCTCGACACCGGCCAGGTCGTCGAGCTGGGATGAGCCGCCCCGCGCCGGTCGCCAGCGGCGGGCGCGTGCTCGTCGTTGAGGACGACGAGGGGATACGCGAGATGCTCCGGTACAACCTCGCCGGCGCCGGGTTTTCGGTGCACGAGGCGAGCGACGGTGCCTCGGGCCTGCGCACTGCCCGGACGGCGCAGCCCGACCTGATCCTGCTCGACCTGATGCTGCCGGGCATGTCGGGGTTCGACTTCTGCCGCGCGCTGCGCCGCACGAGCCGCGTGCCCATCATCATGCTCACCGCCAAGGACGCCGAGGTCGACAAGATCGTCGGCCTCGAGCTCGGCGCCGACGACTACATCACCAAGCCGTTCTCCGTCCGCGAGGTGCTCGCGCGCATCAACGCGGTGCTGCGCCGCTCCTCCGAAGCTGCCGAGGCGGCCGGGGTCCCGGAGCGCGACGTCATCGGCGACTTCGTCATCGACCGCGCGGCGCGACGGGTCCTGCTGCGCGGCGCCGATGTCAAGCTCACAACGCGCGAGTTCGACCTGCTGTCCTACCTGCTCGCGCATCCCGGCCGGGTCCACACCCGGTACGTGCTGCTCGAGAACGTGTGGGGATCCGAGTTCAGCGGCGAGCGCAAGACCGTCGACGTGCACATCCGCTGGCTGCGCGAGAAGTTCGCCGGCGTCGCTCCGTTTGAGATCGTCACGGTGCGCGGCGTGGGCTACCGCCTCGACCGCGCGCCGGCGGTGGACGGGGCCTGATGGCCGCGGCGGTCGAGACGGCGGGCAGGCCGTCGCCGGTGGCGAGCCGTCCGGCGGATCGCTTCCGCACATCGGTAGCGGTCGTGGCCACGCTCGTGCCCGCGATCCTCCTTTTCATCGTCGTCACGCTGCTCCTGCGGGCGTGGCCCGCGATCAC
Organism: uncultured Actinomycetes bacterium; assembly: GCA_964461175.1. GTDB lineage: Bacteria > Chloroflexota > Dormibacteria > Dormibacterales > Dormibacteraceae > 40CM-4-65-16. The sequence goes on from CAYWTI010000150.1 coordinate 4,124, forward strand.
GCACTTCGGCGCCGCCTTCCTCGTCACGAGCGACTGGAACCCCGCATCCGACAGCGGCCCGTTCGGCGCCCTGCCGGCGGTGTTCGGCACCGTGGCGACCTCCTTCATCGCGCTCGCGCTCGCGCTGCCGATCGGCGTCTCCGCGGCGCTTGTCCTCGCCGAGCCGGGCCAGGGAACCCTGCGCGGCGTCGTCGGCACGGGAATCGAGCTGCTCGCCGCGATCCCGAGCGTGGTGTACGGCATCTGGGCCCTGTACGTCCTCGCGCCCTGGTCGTACGAGCACATCGAGGTCCCGGTCTCGGACCATCTCGGCTTCATTCCCTGGCTGAGCGCGCCTGCCGTGCGCGGCCTGTTCAACGCGTCGCTCGTGCTCGCCGTCATGGTCCTGCCCACCCTCACGGCCATATCGCGTGACGTCGTCAAGGCGGTTCCGCGGGGCATGAAGGAGAACGCGGTCGCGCTCGGCGCGACGTGGTGGGAGACGACCTGGCGCGTGATCCTGCCCTCCGCCCGCGCCGGCATCTTCGGCGCCACCGTCCTCGCCCTCGGCCGCGCCCTGGGCGAGACCATCGCCGTGACCATGGTCATCGGCAACGCCTATGTCATCCCGCACTCGATCTTCCAGCCCGCGTACACGCTCGCGAGCGTGATCGCCAACGAGTTCGCCGAGGCGACGGGCACGCTCTACCCGGCGGCGCTGGTCGAGCTGGGCCTGGTCCTGATCCTCGTCACGCTGACGGTCAACGTGCTCGCGCTCCTGCTCGTGCGCTCGACCGCGACGGCCGGCAGGACGGCCGCATGAATCGCAACGCGCGGCGCCGTCTCGCGAGCAGGGGATGGATCGTCGCCGCCTACGTCCTCACGCTGATCGCGCTCATCCCGCTCGGCCTCGTGCTGTGGTTCACGATCGTCAAGGGCCTCCCGTCGGTCATTCATCCGCAGTTCTTCTTCAACTCGGAGCTGCCGCCGTGCGAGCCGCGCTGCCCCGCGGTGTCCGAAGCAGGCGTCGCGCATGCGATCGTCGGCACCGGGATCATGGTCGGCCTCGCGTCGGCGATGGCGGTGCCGGTCGGCATCCTCGCCGGCATCTACCTGGCCGAGTACGGTTACGCGCGCTGGGCCGGGTGGGTCCGCCTGGGCGCCGACGTGCTGGTCGGGACGCCGTCGATCGCGATCGGGCTCTTCGTGTACGCGTTTCTCGTCGTCCCGCTGCACCACTTCTC
>CAYWTI010000151.1:0-3800 GCA_964461175.1 uncultured Actinomycetes bacterium
GTGAAGGCGGCGCCCGGCCTGATCCGGCACACGAGTCCCTTCGCAGCGATCGAGATCGCCGCTTCCGAGGAGAACCGCGATCGCGTCGAGTCGATCGCCGCCCACCTGCGCGCTGCCGGCCTCGACGTTCGCGTGCGCGAGGACGAGCTGGCGATGCTGTGGGAGAAGTTCGCCTTGCTGGCGCCGTTGGCCCTGCTGACCACCCTCGAACGCGCGGACGTCGGCGCGATACGCGCCGCCCGACGCGACGATGCCATCGCCCTTATCGGTGAGGTCGCCGCCGTCGCCCGGGCCGACGGCGTCGCGATCGATCCCCAGGCACAGCTTCGCCTGGTGGATTCGGTGCCAGGATCGATGGAGTCGTCGATGCAGCGTGACCAGGCGGCCGGCCGGCCGATCGAGCTCGACGCGCTGGGCGGGGCGTTGCTTAGACGCGCTGCGAAGGCGGGAATCGAGGTGCCGGTGACGCGGCGGATCGTGGACGAGCTCCAATCCAGGAACAGCCAGGCCGCACCCGCCGGCCCGGAATCGTGACGAGGGCTACACCCCGAATGGAAAAAGGCCGGGATCGGGTTCGATACCGGCCTTAGACGCTGCTGTAGTGGTTACTCGTCCTCGATCTGGTTGTACATGAGGCTGTCCTGGATCTCGTACAGAGCGTCCATCGCCTCCATCACCGAGGCCGGCTTGGCCTGCGCCAGCACCGTCACCTCCGGCGACTCCTCGATCACCTTGTTGATCGCGACGGAGAGTACCGGCGGCATCTGACGCTGGTCGGCCAGGTTCAACATCTCGAGCTCGTTCAGGAGCTTGTCGATGTAGTGCATCTTGTTACGGCGGGCATACTTGGCCCGCTGGATCCGGCGCTCTCGAGCCGTCATGTGCTCGATGGCGCGCGAGGCCTGCTTGATCATCGGCATTTCCCTGTTTCCTCCGCGTACCAGTTTAGGTGGGTCCTCCGATTTGTCAAGGACAGCCTGTAATAAATCGATTTACGGGTTTTGGCCTGTGCTAGAGTGCCCCCAAGGCGACCGGATGAGGGGCTCATGATCACCGGCCGTTCGACGCGCATGGAAATCCTCGAGCTGCTGCGGCGCAGGGGCCGCTCGAGCGCGGAGACCATCGCCCACGATCTCGGCGTGACCCCCAACGCCGTCCGCCAGCACCTGACCAACCTCGAGCGCGACGGGCTCGTCGCCAGCCAGCCGGAGCGAAACGGCCGCGGCCGCCCTGCCCTCCTCTTCGGCCTGACCGAGCGCGCCGACGCCGTCTTTCCCAAGCGCTACGGGCAGCTCGCCACCATGGTGCTGCAGGAGGTCCAGGACATGGGCGGCCCCGAGGCGCTGGACGAGATCTTCTCCCGGGTCGGTGCGCGCTATGCCGGAGCGATGCAGCACGATCTCGAAGGCCTAGGCTTCGACGCCAGGCTCGATCGGGTCGTCGGCTGGATCGGACGGGCGGGCACGCTCGTAGAGCAGTCGGACACGGCCGAGGGCGTGCGCGTCACGATCCACAACTGCCCATTCCGCAACACGGCGCTGAAGTTTCCGCAGGTCTGCACCATCACGCCCCAGCTCATCTCACGTCTCACGGGCGCCGCGGTGTCGCAATCGGACTCGATCCACCGGCGCGACCCCTACTGCTCCTTTGTCGTCCAGCGCCCTCCCGACTCTTAGCAGCTCCCAGGTCAAGCGGCTCGACGAGCTCTGCGCCGAACGTTTCGGCATCCCCACCGAGTGGCTGATGGAGGCCGCGGGCTGGCAGATCGCACGGAATGTCGACGAGCCGGCCGTCGTCGTGTGCGGCGTGGGCAACAACGCGGGTGACGGCCTCGCCGCCGCGCGCCATCTCCATCGGTGGGGACTCCTCACACGCGTCTGCTGCGTCGACCGCTCGCGCCTGCGCGGCGCGGCGGCGCGCGAGCTCGACGTCCTCGAACGGCTGGGCATCGCGCCGTCCTCTGAACTGAACCTCGACGGCGCGCGAGTGGTCGTCGACGCCATCTTCGGCACGGGGTTGACGCGTGCGCCCGAGGGCCGCTTCGCCGAATGGATCGGGGCGATCAACGACTCCGGCAAGCGCGTCATCGCCGTCGACGTGCCGTCGGGCCTCGACGCCGAGTCAGGCGTGGCCTACTCTCCAGTCGTGCGCGCAGACCTGACCGTCACGCTCGGGCTGCCCAAGCGCGGCCTCTCCGGCGACGTCAGGGTCGTCGACATCGGCATCCCGGACGAGGCGTACGCGGCCATCGGGATCGAGATCCGGCGATGACCCGCGAGGTGGTCTGGGACCACGGCGTCGCCCTGCCCGGCCATCGCCTGTGGCTCGACCCGCTCACGGTTCGCAGCTTCGCGTTCATCTCCCACGCGCACACCGACCACGCGCGCCGGCACAAGGAGGCGTTGCTGACGCCGCAGACACTCGCGCTGATCCCCGCCGCGCGGCGGCCGCGCGGCTGGCGGATGCTCGGGTTCGGCGAGCCGATGCGGCGCGGCCAGGGCACGGTGACGCTGCACTCGGCCGGCCACATGCTGGGCTCGGCCATGCTGCACTTCGAGCACGACGGCTGGTCGGTCCTGTACACGGGCGACTTCAAGCTGAGGCAGCCCGGGCGGATCGAGACGTTCGTGCCCCGCGCGGACGTGCTGATCACGGAGACGACATACGGCCGTCCGCACTTCCGCTTCGGCGACCCCGACGAGACGATCGAGTCCATCGCGCGCTGGTGCCGGCGGGCGCTCGACAGCAGGGTCACGCCGGTGCTGCTGTGCCACGCGCTGGGCAAGACCGAAGAGGTGATGCTTGCGCTGGAGCCTTTCGGATTCCGCTTCGCGCTGGAGAAGCGATGCGTGCCTTGCGCCAGGCAGTACGTGCTCGCGGGGCGGTCACTGCCCGATTGGGTCGAGCTCGACGGCGAGGCGGTCGAGGACAGGGTCGTCATCGCTCCGCCTTCGGGCAAGGACGACGTTCGCCGCCTGGGCCGCTACCGGACGGCGTTGATCTCGGGCTGGGCGAAGGATCCCGACTTCGCGCGCCTGTTCGGCGCCGACGCGACGTTCGACCTCTCCGACCACTGCGACTTCGACGAACTGATGGACGTGGTCGCGCGCTCAGGCGCCCAGCAGGTGTACACCGTGCACGGCTTCACCGAGGACTTCGCGCGCTCGCTGCGCCGCAAGGGTGTGCGGGCGTGGGCGCTCGAGGCGAACGAGCAGCTAGCCCTGGCCCTGTAACGCCGCGACCGGCTCGAGCACGGGCGGCGGCGACGGCGCGGCGGCAGACCGCGCACGGAGGATCAGGACGAGCGCCAACCCGGTCGCGATCGCATACGAAGCGCCCTCGAGCGCGCTCGACAGGATCAGAACCTGTCCCGGGACCTCGGGTGCACGGCTGACCAGGCTCGGGACGTAGAACGAAGCGATCAGGCCGGCCACGTTGCCGGCGAGCCACCACGCCAGCGCCGCCTTTCGTCGCGTTGCCAGGACGAGCAGGATGCCCTGGACCAGGCCGAGGGCCAGCGGATACGTGACCACGCTGGCGTCCAGGAAAGTGTTGACGTCCAGCGAGGGAAAGATCGGTCTGAGCCAGGCGTTGTAGAGGTCCAGGCCGGACGTGAACCACCACCCGTCGAGATACCCGTACACGATGAGTGCGAGCATCGTCGCCGGCAGCCACAGAACCAGCGCCCTCCTACCTCGGGCGACGAACAGGAGCAACAAGTACTGGAAGACGGTGGCGATGGCGGTGAACGCAACCTCGTAGGCGAGAGTGCGGAGCTCGTCGGCGTTGTTGTCGAGCCA
>CAYWTI010000152.1:0-19030 GCA_964461175.1 uncultured Actinomycetes bacterium
GAGCCAGAGGCCGGGTTCGCTCTTTGCCTTGACCAGCGCCTTCACTGATCCGTGAGGATAGAATTCCCGCCGCCGCGACCGCGTTGCCGCGAGCAGGTTGGTGTGCCGGGAAGGCTGGTCGGCGGGAGGATCGGCCATTTCCGTCGCCACGCTGCTCGCGTTCGTCGCCGGCCTCGCGCTGACCCTCTTATCTAGTGAGCTGCTCGCGCGGGGCCTGACCCGACTCGGCACCAAGCTGGCCTTCTCCGAAGGCCTTCTCGGCTTGCTCGCGGCTCTGGGTGCAGACTCGCCCGAGCTGTCTTCGGCGGTGGTCGCGATTCTGTCTGGCGCGGGCGCGGTCGGAGTGGGCGTCGTGGTCGGCTCGAATCTGTTCAATCTCGCGGCGCTGCTCGGGTTGCCCGCGGTGGTCGCCGGCGGCGTGCTCATCCGCCGCCAGCCGCTGCTGCTCGACGCGGCAGTCGGACTGTTCGTCGTCGGTGCCGCCGCCCTGATGGTCGCTGGGGCGGCCTCGCCGCAGATTGCGCTTGCTGTCGTGGTTCCGATCGCGGCCGCCTACGTCGTGGTGTTGGCCGTGCCCGCTCGGCTGATACGCCGGCTGCGATCGCTGGCGCAGGCGGCGCCGCAGAACGTTCTCGAGCTCGCGTACGAGGTCACTCATGACATTCCGGTCGCGCGCCACGGCTCGTGGACGCCCGTCGTGCTTCTGCCGGCGGCGCTCGCCGGGGTCGTGGGCGGGAGCTTCGTGATGGTCCACCAGGCGCTGGCCGCGCAACACGTGATGGGCCTCTCGGATGCAGTCCTCGGCACAGTGGTGCTGGCAGCGCTCACGAGCCTGCCCAACCTCTGGGTCGCGCTGCATTTCGCGCGCACCAACCGCGGTACCGCGCTGTTCTCGTCGGCGATGAACAGCAACACGATCAATCTGATCGGCGGCTTGATCGTGCCCGCGCTGTTCTTCGGCATCTCTGCGATGCACGGCGCCCTCGCCGATTTCACGTGGCTGGTCGAGCTCACGCTCCTCGCGGTCCTGGCCCCGCTACCGCATGGCAGGCTGAGCCCGGTCGCGGGTGGCGTGATCATCTTTCTGTACCTCGCGTTCGCAACGCTTACCTTGGTCGGCCTGTGATGAGCGAGGCCCAGAACTTCCTGTTCTTCCTCATCGTCATGGGTGGGGCCGCGACCATGCTCCGGCTCGTCTCGCGGACCACGCCCACGGTCCCCTATCCAGTGCTCCTCGCGATCGGTGGCATCTCGATCGGCCTGATCCCAGGTGTCCCATTTCCGGCCGCTAGCCCGGACCTCATCCTCCTGGCATTCGTGCCGGGCCTGGTTTTCGAGGCCTCGCTTGCCCTGGACCTCGAAGAGCTCCGCCGGCGCGTGGTCCCGATCAGCCTGCTCGCCACGGTCGGCGTCTTCCTCACCGTGCTGGTGGTCGGCTCGCTGGCCCACCTCGGCCTGGGGCTCGACTGGGCCAGTGCGCTCCTCCTCGGGGCGATAGTTTCCACCACCGACCCCATCGCCGTGGTCAACCTGCTGCGCCAGGTCGGCGCCCCGCCAGGCCTGAAGGCGATCCTCGAGGGCGAGAGCCTGTTTAACGACGGAACCGGGGTCGCGGTCTTCGCCGCGGTCCTCGGGACGATCGCGAGCGGGCACCCGTCGCTCGGCGATGCCACCGTCCGGTTCCTCTTCGTCAGCGTCGTGGGGATCGTGATCGGGATCGTGGCGGGTGGCGTCACGGTCGCGCTGCTCCGCAGGGTCGACGAGGCCGAGCTCGAGATCATGATCACGCTGGTAGCGGCCTATGGCTCTTATCTCGCGGCGGACATACTCAAGGCATCGGGAGTCGTCTCGGTCGTCACGGCCGGCATCGTGATCGCCCGCTACGGAAGCCACACCGGGCGCCTGCGGGGTACCCAGCTCATCGGCTTCTGGAACCTGCTCGCGTTCGTGCTCAACGCGATCCTCTTCTTGATCGTGGGGATCGCGCTCCCGACCAGCAAGGTCTTTGCGGTGGCAGGCCTCGCCCTTGGCGCCTACATCATCATGTTTGCCGCGAGGGCGGTGCCTGTGTATGGGCTGCTCGGCCTGTCCGACGTGCGCGGCTCCTCGATACCGTGGGCGTGGCGACATATGACCTTCTGGGGCGGCATCCGAGGCGCGCTTTCGGTCGCCCTGGCGCTGTCCGTCGCCACCTACCCCGGCGTCAACCCCGAGGTGTCGGTGATCGCCTACGCGATGGTGGTGCTTTCCCTGCTGGTGCAGGGCGGGCTTCTTCTCCCGGTGGCGGGCCTCCTCGGCTTGGGTCGCGTGCCGTCGGAGCCGAAGAGATCCGCCGGGTCGGTCTAGGCGCTCTTTCCATTGCTGCGATCAATGGAAGTCCCTCCTCTGTGGACCAAGCCAGGAGGCCTTCCGTCGGCACCGCGTCAAACGTCAGTAACCTTCTCGCGGCATGCGGTTGCGGGTGGGGATCGCGCTGTTGCTCGTCGTCGTGGCGCTCGGGGCGTTCAACTACCTCCGGCCGATCCCGGCTGTGGCCGCCTCGCCGCTCCTGCCTACAACCGACACGGTGCCGGGGACCGCTCCGGCGCTGCCCTGGCCGGCGCGGGGCGCGGCCGCGGTCGGGATTCCCGGCCTGGGCCTGATCGCCAGCTCGGGCAACGAACAGCCGATCCCGGCGGCGAGCGTCACCAAGGTGATGACGGCGCTCGTGCTTCTCAACGACCGGCGGCTCAACGTCGGCGACACCGGGCCGGTGCTCACGATCACGCAGGCCGACGTCGACTCGTATGAGAACGACCTGCGCGGCGGCCAGTCCGTCGCCCGCGTCGAGGTGGGCGAGCAGCTGAACGAGCTGCAGCTGCTCGAGGGCATGCTGATCCCCTCCGCCAACAACTTCGCCGAGACCGCTGCGCGCTGGACCACGGGGTCGATCGACCAGTTCGTCGGCAAGATGAACGACCTCGCCAAGGTCTTGAACATGACGCACACGAAGTTCGCCGACACGAGCGGCGCGTCGCCGGGCTCGGTGAGCACGCCGTCGGACCTGGTCAGGCTCGGCATCCAGGCGATGGCGAACCCCGTCTTCGCATCGATCGTCGCCATGCCGCAGGCGGAACTGCCGGTGGCGGGCACCGTCTACAACGTCGACGCGGTCCTTGGTCAGAGCGGCATCGTCGGCATCAAGACCGGGTCGGGGCTCAACACCGGCGCCAACTTCCTGTTCGCGTCTAAGCAGTCGATCGACAACCGCAACGTGCTCGTCGTCGGGTGCGTGATGGGGCAGGCCACGCTCGACGCGGCGTTCGCCGCTTCGCGCACGCTTATCGCCGCGGTCGCTCCGGCGCTGCATGTGCGCCGGGTCATCGCCCAGAACCAGTCGATCGCGCTCTACACGACGCCGTGGGGCAACCAGGCATACCTCGTCTCCCAGGTCGACGTCGACCTCGTCGAGTGGCCCGGCATGATCCTGCGTCAGCGCCTCGACGCGTCCACGCTCGTCGTCGATCAACCGCTGCCCGCCGGGACGAAGGAGGGGACGGAACACGTGGTCCTCGGCGGCTACGACCTCGACGTCCCGCTGGTCACCGCAGACCCCCTATACCCGCCCGGTCGATTCTGGCGGCTGACCCGGGTATCGTTCTGACGCCGCCGCATCGCCAGACGAGAGGAGACAGAGAGATGGCCAAAGGCAAGGGCACGAAGGAGTCGCCCTGGGAGCTGACCACGCCAAGCGGATCGTCGCAGTACGTCATGTACAAAGACGAGGCAGCGAACCCGCCCGCGCTCGTCTGCGTCGTCGGCAAGACCGAGCTTCGCTACCAGCTCCGCGCCATCGACGACCTGCACAAGATGCTGAAGCAGCACGGCGACTGGATGCTGCTGGGCAGCGCCGACGAGCAGAAGCCGGCCGCCGAGGGGACGGTGGAGGCTTGGGGCCGCTCGCCGAAGAACCCGGTTGGCGGTTGGTACGGGATGAAGAAGGGGCTGCGCGGTCGGTTCGGGATGTACATGCCGCCGCTGCTCGAGGCGCTGGGCATGGCCGAGGTCGAGCACAACCCGAAGAACAACCGAATGCGGGCCGTCTGACCGCAACTAGGATCTCTTCGTGGCTTTCATCTCGCGCGGGTTCAAGGGCAGGCGCCGCGACAACGTGTCGAGCTCGCGCGTCCCGCCCGGGCAGTACGTCGTCACCGACTTCCCGGTCCTCTCGGCGGGACCGACGCCGCGCGTCGACCTCGAGAAGTGGACCTTCGCCATCGAAGGGGAGATCGACGAGCCGAAACGGTGGACGTGGAAGGAGCTCGCGGCGCTGCCCGCGGAGACCGTCACCAAAGACATCCACTGCGTGACCAAGTGGTCGAAGCTCGACACGACGTGGAAGGGCGTGTCCGTGGACACGCTGATGGAGGGCGTCGACACCGCCGCCGACTTCGTGACAGTCTTCTCCGACGGCGGCTACACGACGAACCTTCCCCTCGACGACGTGACCGGCGGCAAGGCGTGGGTCGTGTACGAGTTCGACGGGCAGCCGCTGCACCCGGAGCACGGCGGACCCGTGCGCTTTCTCGTCCCGCATCTATACCTCTGGAAGAGCGCCAAGTGGGTGCGCGGAATGAGGCTCGACAAGGACGAGCACCCTGGCTTCTGGGAGTCGAACGGATACAACATGCGGGGCGACCCTTGGCGCGAGCAGCGGTACTGGGGCGACTGACCTGGACGCTCGGCACGGTGGCCGAGATCCGAGCCGAGACGCCGCGCGTCTCGTCCCTCTACATCGACGTCCCCGAGTGGCCGGGCCACGACGCGGGCCAGCACGTCGACGTCCGCCTCACCGCCGAGGACGGCTACCAGGCTGAGCGCAGCTACTCGATAGCCTCGGCGCCGGAGGACGCGCGACTCGCGCTCACGGTCGAGCGCCTCGACGACGGGGAGGTGTCGCCGTACCTCGTCGGCGAGATCCGCGCCGGCGACCGCATCGAGCTGCGCGGCCCCATCGGCGGCTATTTCGTCTGGCGGAGCGACGCTCCCCAGCCGCTGCTGCTGATCGGAGGAGGTTCAGGCGTCGTGCCGCTGATGTCGATGCTGCGTCACCGCGCGCATGCGTCGCGCAAGGCGCCGGCACGGCTGCTGTTCTCCTCGCGCACGCTCGCGGACGTCATCTACCGCGAGGAGCTCGACAGCCTCGAGTCCGCCGGCGACGGCCTTCGTGTCTTCCATACGCTGACGCGGGAGAAGCCCGCGGGCTGGACCGGCTACACGCGGCGCGTGGACGAGGCGATGATGCGCGAGGTGGCGTGGCCGGCGAGCCACGCGCCGGCCGTGTTCGTGTGCGGCCCGACAGCGTTCGTCGAGGCGGTGGCCACGCTCCTGGTCGGCATGGGCCATGACGCGAGAGCGATCAAGACCGAGCGCTTCGGCGCCACCGGAGGATGAAGGGAATGGACGAGCGCAAAGTCGACGGTAACGCGATCGGTGGCCTGCTGCGCGAGGTCTTCGCGCTCGAGATGACCGCCGCGGAGTCGACGTGCGCCGGGTGCGGCGCCGTCAACGCGCTCGGCCGCGTGGACGTCTACGTGCACGCCCCGGGAACGGTCGTCAGGTGCCCCGACTGCGGCGCGGTGCTGATGCGGATCGTGCGCGGCGGAGGCCGGTGCTGGCTCGACCTGAGCGGCGTGCGCGTAATCGAGTTCGCCACAGGCTGAGCTTTTGGGCTACCTTTGGTAGCCGCGACCCGTGACCCCTGTTCAACCGTTGATCCCGAAGACGTCAAGTAGCAGATAACCAACCCATAGGGGGGAAGGTCAATTGGCTGTACACCCGCCGGTACAGCGGCAGATCCGTGGCTGGCTCGACGCGGTCGTCGCGGTCGGGCTCCGGATCAAGGACCGCGAAGCGCGCGCGCACAACATGCGCGTGGCCCGACTGTGCGTCCACATCGGACGGCAGCTGTCGATGAGCGCTCACGAGCTCCGGGTCCTCGCGCGCGCAGGGCTGATGCACGACATCGGCAAGCTCGGCATCCCGCAGGACGTGCTCGGCAAGCATTCGCCGCTCGACGAGGCCGAATGGAACCTGATGCGTGCCCACCCGGAGATGGGACTCACCCTTCTGGACCGCGCGGGCCAGTCCTCGCGCGAGGTCCTCGCCGTGCTGTATCACCACGAGCGCCTCGACGGCAGCGGTTACCCGTACGGGCTGCGCGCCGAGGGCATCCCGATCGAGGCGCGGATAGTCGCCGTCGCCGACACGTACGACGCGCTGACGTCGGACCGCCCGTACAGGAACGCGATCAGCGAGGCGGAGGCCCGCCGCGTCCTCATCGAGGAGGCGCGGTCGCGCCTGGACCCGCGCGCGGTGTCGGCGCTGTTCGCCGCGCTGGACAGGCGGCGGAGGGAAGCCCCGGCCCTCTAACGTAAGCGGGGTGAAGTTCGGGGTCGCGATCTTCCCCACGGAGTACGCGATCTCGATGACCGAGCTGGCGCCCGCCGCCGAGGGGCTCGGCTTCGAGTCGCTGTGGGTGGCGGAGCACTCGCACATACCTACAAGCCGCCAGTCACCATGGCCCGGCGGACCCGACCTGCCCAAGCAGTACTGGCACACGATGGACCCGTTCGTCGCCCTCACCGCAGCGGCGCTCGCGAGCAAGACGATCCGCATCGCCACGGGGATCTGCCTGCTCATCCAGCGCGACCCGATCCACACCGCCAAGGAGACCGCGAGCCTCGACGTCGTCTCGGGCGGCCGCTTCATCTTCGGCATCGGCGGCGGGTGGAACCGCGAGGAGATGGCGGACCACGGCACCGACTTCAAGGGTCGGTGGAAGGTGCTGCGCGAGAAGACCGAGGCGATCAAAGCGATCTGGACGAGCGACCCGGCGGAGTACCACGGCGACACGGTCGACTTCGGCCCGATGTGGGCCTTTCCGAAGCCGCTCCAGAAGCCGCATCCGCCTGTGGTCCTCGGCGGCAGCGGGCCGAAGATCCTCGAGCGCGTGGTGCGCTACGCCGACGGATGGATGCCGAACCGCGGCGACGTCGTCGAGCGCATCCCCGAGCTGCAGCGCATGGCGCGTGACGCGGGACGCGACCCGATCCCCGTCACGTACTACCCCAGGTCGGCGAACGGAGCCGAGATCGAGCGTCTCGGCGAGGCCGGGGTCGACCGCCTCATCTGGTACGTGCCCGCGGACGGGCGCGACGCCGCGCTCAGGAAACTGGAAGAGCTGGGGGCGCTGATCCGTCCGCACCTGAAGTCTTAGCCGCGCTCGCTCGACCCTCGAGCAGCGTTCTCGGGATTGACTCCCAGGTGCCGCCGCTGCGGCGGTAGGCGATACCCGCCAGCGTCTCCAGGACGACGCGGTTGGCCAGAAATGACGTCACCTCCGCGGCGTCGTACGCCGGTGCAACCTCGACGACGTCGACGCCGACGACGGGGAGCTGGATCGCGATCCGGCGCACGGCGTCGAGAAGCTGGCGCCCGGTGATGCCGCCCGGCTCCGGCGTGCCCGTGCCCGGCGCCATGCCCGGGTCGACGACGTCGAGGTCGACGGAGACGAACACGCCGTCGCAGCCGTCGACGGCGATGGCGAACGATTCCTCGAGCACCGCGTCGAGGCCGCGGGCGACGACCTCGTGCATCTCGAACGAACGCATGCCCTGCTCGGCCATCCATGCGAGCGTCTCGGGCTCGGGCCAGTAGCCACGCAGCCCGATCTGGAGGAAGCGGTCGCCGCGGCACGCGCCCGACTCGATGAGCCGGCGCATCGGCAGGCCGTGTCCGATCAGGCTGCCGTACTGCACGTCGCCGGTGTCGGCGTGCGCGTCGAAGTGGACGACCGACACGCGTCCCCACCCGCGGGCGTGCGCGACCGCCGTCACGTCGGGCCACGTGATCGTGTGATCTCCACCGAGCACGAGAGGGATCGCGCCTGCCTCGGCAACCACACGCACCGCGGCCTCGAGGGCGTCGAGCGCGGCCTTGCCTTCGACGCCGGGCATGAGCACGTCGCCGGCGTCGAGCACACGCATATCGCGAAGCGGATCGACGCGCAGCGCGAGGTGGGGGCGTGAGCCGTCGTGGTCGAGGTAATCGGCCGTCCTGATCGTCTTCGGTCCGAAGCGCGCGCCCGCGCGGTACGAGGTGCCGGCGTCGTAAGGCGCGCCGATGATCACCACGTCCGCGCCGGCGAACGAATCCGGATCGTCGAGGTCGCAGCGCGGGACGCCGAGAAACGTGACGTCGGCGCCGAACATCCCGCCGAGCCGGGTCACGCCTACCTCCTGAGGTCCCGGGCCATCTCCTCGAAGTTGTCCACGTACCGCTGCACGTCCTCGATCGAGTGCTGCACCGACAGCGTCCAGTTCTCCTCCGCGCCCGGCGCCATGAGCACGCCGCGGTTGGACTGGTAGAGCCAGCTGAGGTAGGCGAAGCTCTTGTCGATCTCGAGGTAGTCGCGGTAGTTGCGCACGCGCTTGGCGCGGTACGTCACGCCCCCACGCGCCGCGAGCGTGATGGCGTGGAACGGCATCTCGTAGCGGCCGATCGCTTCGTCGAGCCCGCCCTGCAGCGTCTCGGCGAGAGCGTCGAAGTGCGCGTAAGCGTTCGCGTCCAGGATCTCGGTGAGGGTGACGCGCGAGGCCGCCATCGTCAGCGGGTTGCCGTTGAACGTGCCCATCTGGGCGACGCGCTTGCTCTCGACGACCTCCATCACGTCGTCCCTGCCGCCGACGGCCCCACACGGAAGGCCGCCCCCGATCGCCTTGGCCAGCGCGACGAGGTCGGGCGTGACATGGAAGCGCTCGGTCGCGCCGCCCGGCGCGATCGTGACGCCGGTCTTGACCTCGTCGAAGATCAGCACGGCGCCGTGGGAGTGCGCCACCTCCTTGACCCTGTCGAGGTAGCCGGCGTCCGGAAGGACGATGCCGACGTTCATCATCGCCGGCTCCACGATCACGGCCGCGACCTCGCCGCGGTGGGCGGCGAACGCCTTCTCCAGCGCGGCCACGTCGTTGAAGGGAACCACCGTCGTCAGGGCGACGATGGCCGCCGGGATGCCCTCGCTCTGCGGATAGGAGTTCGGGTCGTCGGCCGGCCCCATGTGCTCCGGAGGCGGCTCGACCGACACCATCAGGGTGTCGTGGTGGCCGTGGTAGGACGCCTCGATCTTGATGATCCGCTCGCGCCCGGTGAAGCCGCGGGCGATGCGGACCGCGTCGAGAGTCGACTCGGTCCCAGAGTTGGTGAACCGCCACTTGGGCTGGCCGAACCGCTTCGCCAGCTCGCGCGCGACCACGATATCGTCTGGTACTGGCTGGGCGAAGTGCGAGCCCAGCTCGATCCGGCGCTGGACCGCCTCGACGATCTTCGGGTGGGCGTGGCCGACGACCATGACGCCGAACCCGTTGTGAAAGTCGACGTACTCGTTGCCGTCGACGTCCCAGACCCTGCTCCCTTTGCCGCGTTCGGCGAAGATCGGCTGCGGCGCCGCGTCCTGGAACGACGACGGCACACCGCGCGACAGGACCGCCTTGGCCTCGGTCCACAGCTGGTGAGACCTCGGCCGGGCCTTGCGGAACTTCTCCTCCTCAGCCTGGATGAGGTCGGAGACCCGCGCGGCGGGCACTTCACGGGTCTTTGTGGTGGCCATGGCCGTCCCCCTTCCCTTGCTGGACCCCGGCTTGACAGGTTGTCGCCCGGAGCATCTAATTGTCGCGATTTTCAGCCGCCCGTCAGTAGGCAGCTTGTATTCGGTGGGTTATTGGGGAGGTAGACGATGGGGGAAGCGGCCGCGGTAGCCGAGCTCGTGGCGGAGAAGCGAAAGCTCAAAAAGTCGCTCTTTCGCTTCGACATGATCTTCTTCACGGTCTGCGCCATCGTGGCGCTCGACACCATCGGGCAGTCCTCTTCATACGGCGCCCAGGCGGTGCTCTGGCTGATCGTCTCCGGTGTCACGTTCCTCATTCCATACGGCCTGATCACTGCCGAGCTCGGCGCCGCGTTCCCGACCGAAGGCGCGACCTATGACTGGGTCCGCCTCGCCTACGGCCACTTCGCCGGCGCCGTCGTCAGCGTCCTGTACTGGCTGTCGAACCCGATCTGGCTCGGCGGCACACTGACCGCGACGACGATCGCCGCGCTCGACGCCCTGTGGGGCAGCTCGCTGGGCGGCAACCAGGGCTGGGAGACCGTCATCGGCTTCCTCTTCATCTGGGGCGCGGTGACGATGAACATCCTCTCCCTGCGGTACATGAAGTGGGTGCCCAACCTCGGCGCGATCATGCGCCTGGTGCTCCTGGGCTTCTTCGCTCTGCTGGTGGTGATCGCCGGGTTCAAAGGCGGTTTCCACGGAGGTCTCGGCGGCTTCTTCCCGACGGACACGACGGTGCTGATCGGCGTGATCGGCGTGATCGTGTTCCAGTGGATCGGTTTCGAGCTCCAGACCAACGCCAGCGAGGAGATGGACAACCCGCAAAGGGACATCCCGCGCGCCGTGTACGCGTCGGGCCTGATCTCCTTCCTCGGCTACGCGATTCCGATCCTCGGCGTGGTCCTGATCCTCTCCCAGGACCAGTTGAGCAACGTGTCTGGGTTTGTCAGCGCGTACCAGTTCGGATCGACGACGGTGTTCGGCAGCGCCGCCCCCGTCTTCAACCACCTCGCGGCGATCGCTTTCGTGTTCGTCCTGCTGTCCAGCGGCACCACGTGGCTGATGGGGTCCGACCGCCTGATGGCGATCGGCGCCCTGGCCGGCTCCGGACCGCGGCAGCTCGGCTACTTCTCGGGGCGGTTCGGCACGCCGATCGTGGTCAACGTCCTCTCCGGGATCATCGCCACGATCTTCATGTTCATCACCTTCTTCGTCACCGGCGGTGGCCTGCACGGCTACTTCGCGGCGGTGCTGGGGCTGGTGATCTCGACCACCACCTTCTCCTACATCCTGATCTTCCCGGCGCTGATCACCCTCCGGCGTAAGTACCCGAACGTCAGGCGGCCGTTCGTCGTCCCGGGCGGAGCCACGGGCGCGTGGGTCTGCGTCATCCTGACCGAGTTCTGGGTCGTCGGCGCGACAGTCTTTGCGCTCTGGCCCAGCCTTTTCACCGGTGACTGGCTCAGCGACTACGCAGGCGTCTCGCGAGCCACGTTCGAGGAGTACACCTTTGTCACCGTCGCGATCCTGGTCGTCATCGCGATCGTCTTCTGGGCGGTCGGCCGTGGACACGCCGTCCACACCGAGCCGACGATGGCGGCTGGGACGCCGATGCCGGCGGGCGCGACAGGCCAGGAGTAGCTAGCTCTAGCAAAGGGGCGTCGCTGTGGCGGCGCCCCTTTCACCCCTCGTAGACGACCTTCCCTCCGACTATCGTCGCCAGGACGCGGCTTGCTTCGAGGTCGACGACCGCGATGTCGGCGAGCATCCCCTGGCGCAGAGAGCCCTTGCGCGCGTCGGCGTGCTCGGCGTAGGCGCTGCCTGACGTCCACGCGTCGACAGCCTGCTCGAGGGTGAGGTCGCGGCACGCTTCCCTGATGCTCGCGAGCGGGTCCAGCGGGACGACCGGCCAGTCGGTGCCGAAGGCGAGCCGCGCGCCGGACGCCGCCAGCGCCTTCCACGGCCAGCCGCGCGCGGCGCGGCGCCGGCCGACGTTCCGCCGCCACGCGGCGGTGATCACGCGGTCCGAGTGCTGGGGCTGCATGCTCGCGATCACGCCCAGGCGCGCGAACCGCGGGATGTCACTGGGGTCGGGGGTCTCGAGGTGCTCGATGCGGTGCCTCCGCTCGGGCGTCGTGCCTTCGAAGGCGTCGAGCGCCTGGTGGATGGCGGCGTCGCCGATGGCGTGGATCTGCACCTGCCATCCGTGCGCGTCGGCCTCGCGCACCGCCAGGCGCAGCGCACCGTCGCCCCAGATCGGCTCGCCGCGCTCCTCCGAGCGCGCGTACGGCTGCATCATCGCGGCCGTCTTCGATTCGACCACCCCGTCCGCGAACGCCTTGAGGATCCCGGTCGTGATCCAGCCGTCGCCATCTCGACGCAGGCCGTCGTAGGCGTGGACGTCGGTCCCCGGCTCGAGGTCGAACGCCACGCGCACGCGCAGCGTCAGCTCGCCTGAGGCGCGCAGCTCCTCCCACAGCGGAAGCTGGTTCTGGCCGTCGCCCGCCTCCTGCACCGAGGCGATGCCCATCGACGCCGCCAGGCTCATGCCCGCGCGCAGCGAGTCAAGGTCCTGCGCTCGGGTCGGGTGCGGCATCGCGTCGACGAATCCGAGCATCACCGACTCCTTGAGCACGTCGGGGGTGCTGATGCCGACGCGCGCGAGCGCGAGGCTGTTGGCCCATCCGGTGTGGGCATCGAACGACTCGATGTACGCCGGGCGGTCGGGCACCAGCCGGTCGAGGAGCGACACGGTCGGCATTCCTCCGGGAAACGCCGAGTAGAGCCAGCCCCGCCCGGTCACCCAGTCGCCGCCGTGCGTCTGCGCGTACTCCCTGATCCTCCGCTCGACCTCGGCCTGCGTCTTGACCCCGAAGAGATCGAGCTGGCCAAGCGAGCGCGACGCCATCAGGAAGTGCACGTGCGCGTCGTTGAAGGCCGGGATGATCCACGCCCCGCGGGCGTCGACGACCTGGTCGCCGGCGAGATCGCGCCCAGTCGCCGCGATCTGTTCGCCGCGGACCAGGACGGAGGTGTCGACCGGGCTCTTCCACACCCGGCCGTTCACGATCGCCAGCGACTCCATCGCGCGACAATGTTCGGGCATGGCGAAGCTGGCCGGGCGGCCTGGGGGCGGCGTCACCGACACGGAGGTCGCGCGCGCGTCGACGCTGCCGTCGGAGATGTACCTCGACCCGGCGGTCCTCGAGCGGGAGAAGGACCGGATCTTCGCCCGCACGTGGCAGCTGGTGGCGCACCGCAGCGAGCTCGCGCGGCCCGGCGACTTCAAGCCCACCACGATCCTCGACGAGCCGATCCTCCTGACGCACGGGCTCGATGGCACGCTGCGCGGCTTCTACAACGTGTGCCGGCACCGCGCGGCGCAGGTCGTGACGACGCGCGGCAACCGCAAGTCGCTGCAGTGCGGCTACCACGGCTGGGTGTACGGGCTCGACGGCAAGCTCCAGGCGGCGCGCGAGATGGAGGGCACCGAGGACTTCGACAAGGCCGACTTCGGGCTGGTGCCGATCCGCGTCGACACGCTGGGACCGTTCGTGTTCGCCAACCTCGACCCCGACGCCGCTCCGCTCGCCGGCTGGATCGGCGCCATCCCGCAGGAGATCGAAAAGGCCGGCTACGACCTCGGCTCGATGCGCCTGGTCGAGCGCCGCGACTATGACATCGCGTGCAACTGGAAGGTCTACGTCGACAACTACCTCGAGGGCTACCACCTGCCGATCGCGCACCCGGGCCTCTTCAAGGAGCTCGAGTACGACAACTACCGCGTGGAGACGTTTCGCTACCACTCGAAGCAGCACGCGCCGATCCGCGAGCTCAAGCCGGGCGAGGTGCCGGGACGCGACCGGCGCTACATCCGCATGCCCGGCGCCGAGGAGGACGCGCTCTACTACTGGATCTTCCCGAACACGATGCTGAACATCTACCAGGACAACCTGAGCACCAACGTCATCCTCCCGAACGGGCCCGACCGCACGCTGACGATCTTCGAGTGGTACTTCGCCGAGCCCGGGACGGGCGCGGGCTGGGAGTCGATGCAGCAGACGATCGCCTTCTCAGACGAGATCCAGCAGGAGGACATCGCGGTGTGCGAGCAGGTGCAGCGAGGCCTGCGCTCGCGTTCCTACAGCCGCGGCCGGTTCTCCGCGCTGCGTGAGAACGGCGTGCACCATTTCCAGTCCCTCGTGGCCGAGTTCCTGGAGCGCGGCTAGGAGGCCTTCGACACCTCGTTCTCCGGCGCCGCCACGAGCGGCAGCGTGAAGTGGAAGTCGGAGCCGTCGCCCGGCTCGCTGTCGACCCAGATCTTGCCGCCGTGCATCTCGATGATCTGGCGGGTGATGGCGAGGCCGAGGCCGGTGCCCAGGATCTTGCTGCTCGTCTTCTCGTAGCGCTCGTAGCGGCTGAACAGCCGCTGGATGAAGTCCGGCGCGATGCCGATGCCGTGGTCGCGCACGCTGACATCGACGTGCCCGTCGCGCACGGCGCTCGTGATGCCGATCTCGCCGCCGTCAGGTGAGTACTTGATGGCGTTGCTGAGGAGGTTCGCGACGACCTGGGCGATGCGGTCGGGGTCGCACTGGACCGTCGGCCGGCCCTCGAAGTTGCAGACGATGAAATGGCGCGCGCTCGACGCGCGGGCTCGATCGGCGGCGTCCTCCAGCAGCGCGTTGAGGTCGACGTCCTGCATCTGCATCTTCAGCCGTCCGGCCTCGATGCGGTCGAGGTCGAGCATATCGTTGATCATCCGGTTCAGCCGCTCCGCGTCCTTGTTGATGTCGCCGGCGTAGCCCTTCGCCTCCTCGAGCGAGACGTCCTCGTCGCGGATCATCTCGCTGAACCCGGAGATCCCGACCAGCGCGGTCCGGAACTCGTGGCTGACCAGGGACACGAACTCGCTCTTCAGCCGGTTGAGCCGCTCGAGACCGGCGAGGTGCGCCGCGGCCGCCTCGTTCGCCGCGTGCTGCGCGTCGACGTCCTCATAGAGGACGAGGAAGTAGTCGATGCGCCGTGATGCGGTGCGGACTGCGGTCGCCGTCCAGTGCAGCCAGACCTCGGTGCCGTCGACGCGAACCGCGCGGCTTTCCGACTCGATCGTGTCGACCCGGCCGGCCCACAGAGGCTGGAACGTCTCGAAGACGCGCGCGAACTCCTCGGGATGCAGGTACTTCGCGACCGACGTGCCGGTCATATCGGTCTGGCTGGTGTGGAGCAGCGTCGCCATCCGGGGATTGACGTCGATGACCTTCATGTCGACGCCGACCCGCGCCATGCCCAGCGGGGCGTGGGAGACGATCTCGTCGAGCAGCGCGTTGCGGCGCGCGACCTGCGCCTCGGCGAGGTGGCTCTTCTTCAGCAGGTCGAGGGAGTCGCGGTGGGCTAGGAGCTGGCTCGCGACGAGGAGGATGCCGATCCCCGAGGCGAGGATGCTCTCGAAGCGGTCGAACTGGCCGTTGTTGATCACGAGCCAGATGCCGGTCAACGTCGCTGCGAAGACGGCGGCCCAGGGCAGCGCGAGCTGCCACAGCTCGATCGGTCCCTCCGCGCGCTCGGCGCCGGCCGGACGCGCCGGCCACAGCGGAGCGAGCGCGATCAGCAGGTAGCCGAGCACCCAGCCGGCGTCGAGCACGCTGCCGATCGCGCCGTACGTGCCGTCGGCGGTCAGGTAGGCGAACGCGCTGTCCGCCAGCGCGTTGCATGCGAGCCCGCCGATGAGCAGCACCATGTAGCCGACCTCGTCCCTGCGCGCGCGCCGCAGCGCGACGACGAGGACCGTGGCGATGACGATGTCGCCGACCGGGTAGGCGAGGCTGATGAGCAGCGGCGCCGCGCTGCTGGTCGACGTCTCGTAGACGTTGCCAAGGCCGAAGACCCACGCCACGAACAGCAGCGACAGGGCGACGATCGAACCGGCGAGCACGGTCTCGCCTCGAGTCGTGAGCCGCGTTGGCGCCGACGTGAAGGCGAACACGCCGAGGATGGCCAGCGGGATCGCCACCAGGTAACCCGCGTCGGCGGGTGACGGAAACGGAAGTGCGTTCCCCTGGACGACCTCGTACCACGACCAGACCAGCTCGCCGATCCCCCAGCTGAGCGCGGACAGACCCAAAAGGCCCCACGCCGCACGCACGCGGCCGTGGTTGCGGCTCGCGGCGAACCCGCAGCTGGCCGCCGCGATGAGCGCCGCGACGGCTTCGCCGACGTCGTCGACCGCGATCGTCGCCTGGTCGCCGCCCCACCGGCCCGCGATCCAGGCCACGAAGACGATCGACGTCGCGGCGGCCAGGGCGGCGGCGACCGCGAACGGCCCCCAGCCCTCGATGCCAAGGCCGGTGACCGTCACCGTCGGCCGGCGGGGAAGGGTCAGGGCGGTGCTCGACTGCACCGCACGAGGGTAGGGCTGGGCGCTCACGGCCGAACCGTCAATTCGAAAATTCGCCTGGGGCCGTTAAGTGATGCCCTCTTTGATTTAACATGGCGGCGCAGTTACTTGTAGCACAGGCACGGCCCCGCGGCCCCCGCTAAGCGCAAGGACTGCGATTTCGTGGAGGAGTAGGGGTTGGCTCGCGAGGTCGTGGATCCGGGACAGGGAGCCCGGATCGGCGTGGGTAGGGCTGTTGCGGCCGCCGGCGTCGTCATCCTCGCCTGCTCGCTGCCCTTGCTGCCGGTCCTGGTCGCGTCGGGAGTCGCGACGGGGTTCGGCCTGCCTCTGGCCGTGGGCGCCTCCGGCGCCGTGGCGGCGCTGCTGGGTGGGGGGAAGTTGGCGGCCATGGCTGCGGGGCTCGTCGGGGGCGCAAGCGGCGCCTGCCGGGAGACCGAGCCGGCCTCGACGGACTAGACGACACCCGTTCGATCTGCGGCCAGGAGGCAAAGGAGGTGAGATTGAGTGCGCAAACTGCTGTTTGCCGCCATCCTCGCGGGCTCGGCGTTCATGACCTTGGCCATGACCGTCGCCGCTGACGGCGGTTACAAGTGCTGCTGATCGCCTAAACGATCGTCAAGTCATAGACGCGCGTTAAGCTAACGCCGTGTCACGCGTCCGCGCGTCTGCGATCTCCGATCGAGGTGGCTCGAGTGAGCCCGCAGGTGCGCCCTCGAGCCGTCGCCGCGGCCGCCGCCGCGGGGTCGAAATTCGCCCCGGCTCGGTCAAGCAAGCCCGCGTCGAAGCGGGCCTGAGCCTCGGCCAGGTCGCCCTGGGCGACATCAGCCGGACGGCGATCTACTTCGTCGAGACCGGCAAGGCCAAACCGTCGATGGAGACCCTCCAGCTGATCGCCACGCGCACCAACAAGCCCATGGACTTCTTCCTTCCCGGCGGCGACTCGTTTGCGAGCGACCAGGCGGCGCTGGCCGAGATCGAGCGCCTCGTCGCCGTCGGCGACAACGCGGGTGCCGTCGCGGCGGGCGAGTCGGTGCTGGCGCGGAGCATGGACGCGAAGGTGGTCGCCGCGGCGCGGCTCCACATGGCCGTGGCGCACATCAGGCTCGGCCAGCCGGTCCGGGCGCGCTCGCTTGCGATGCAGGCACGCGCCCATTTCGAGTCGGCGGGCGACAACCTGATGACCGCCGAGGCGCTCGGCTGGGAGGCCGCGGGCGCCCTGATGCTCCAGGACCCGGCCGCGGTCGGCTACGCGGAGGAGGCGCTGAGGGTCTGCCGCACGCTCAAGCCCGCGCCGGTCACGATCGAGGCGCGGCTGCTCCAGATCCTCGGCACGGCGTATGGCGCCCGCCACGAGCACGCCAAGGCGATCGACGTCCTCGAAGAGGCGCTCGCGGTCGGCGCCGCGTTCCCTGACCTTCGCCGGCTTTCGTTCATCTACGGCAACCTCAGCCTCGCCTACCAGGAGATCGGCAACTTCGCCGAGGCCGCGCGCTACGCGCGCCGCACCATGGCGATCGAGGAGGCGCTGCACGACGCGCTCCAGATCGCCAACACCGAGAACAACCTCGCCAACCTGCTCTTCCTGCAGGGCGATGTCGCTGGCGCCCTCAAGCACGCCGAGAGCTCGCTGCGCCGCCAGGAGGCGCTCGGCGTCGAGTCGGGCCGCGCCCATGTCCTGATGACGCTTGCCGAGCTCGAGCTCGCGCGTGGCGACCTGGACGCCGCCGAGCGCTACGCGCGCACCGCCGCCGAGATCGCCGAGAGCTCGCTCGAGACGACGAACGTCGGTGAGGCGCACGTCTGGCTCGCGCAGGTGGCCGGGGCGCGCGGCGATATGGCGGCGGCTGCGGCCGAGTTCGAGATCGCGTTCGCGAAGTTCGAGGCGGGCGAGGCCTCCGAGTGGCTGGCCCGCGGCCACGCGCTGTACGCCGAGCTTCTCGAGAAGCGTGGGGAGCTCGCCGCGGCGAACACGCAGCTCCGCCAGGCTCTGTCCGCGGTGGGCGTCGCGCAGGCGGCGGCTTTCATGGACCGCAGCGCGATCGCCTGACCCACGGGGTTCGGTTGTCGCCCGTGTCCTGGACGTTGCACTTGCGAGCGGCCCGCGGGGTGGACTAACAATAGAGGCGGGGTGAGGTTATGCCGGTAGTGCTGGTCGTCGACGACGGCGCGGCGAATCGGGAGATGATCCGGATGTTCCTCTCCACGATCGACGTCGACGTGCAGTGCGCGGCGGACGGCGTGACGGCGCTCGAGATGATCGAGTCGCAGCCGCCTGACCTGGTCCTCCTCGACGTTCGCATGCCGCGCATGGACGGCTACGAGGTGTGCCGGCGCATCAAGGCCATGCCGCGCGGTCGCCTGCTCCCCGTGGTGATGATCACCGGCCTCAGCCAGACCACGCACCGGGTGATGGCGCTGGAGGCGGGAGCCGACGACTTCATGGCCAAGCCGGTCGAGGGCGCGGAGCTCATCGCGCGCGTGCGCTCGGCGCTGCGCCTCAAGGAGCTCTACAACACGCTCGACAGCGCCGAGCACGTGATCTTTTCCCTGGCCACCGCCGTCGAAGCCCGCGACTCGTTCACCGAGGCGCACACGCAGCGTGTCGGCGAGTCGGCGAGGCTCCTGGGCTCGAGGTTCGGCCTCCCGGAGCCCACGCTGGACACGCTCTACCGCGGCGGCATCATCCATGACATCGGCAAGATCGGTGTCGCCGACTCGATCCTGCACAAGCCGGGTCCCCTCGACGCGACCGAGGTGCCGCAGATGCAGGCTCACGTCGCCATCGGTGAGAACATCGTCCGCCCGCTGCACTCGACGTCGGGGCTGCTGCCCATCATCCGCCACCACCACGAACGCTTCGACGGCGCCGGCTATCCCGACGGGCTGCGCGCGCGCGAGATCCCGCGCGTGGCGCGCATCGTCTCGGTGTGCGATGCGTTCGACGCCCTGGTCAACGACCGGCCGTACCGGCACCGCCGGTCCACCGA
>CAYWTI010000153.1:0-6597 GCA_964461175.1 uncultured Actinomycetes bacterium
GGCGGGGCCGTCCGGCGCCGTCAGGAGCCCGTCCGGCCAGTAGCCCTGGTCGAGCACGAGCCGCTGCGTGAAGGGTTCGCCGTTGAGCCAGAAGCGACCGTCGGTCGCCTCGACCGTGCGAAGACCGAAGTACGTGCGCACAACATCGCCGCCGTACGTGACCTCGACGTCGTAGAGCCGAGGCGAGTCAGGGTGCCAGGGCTCGATGTGCGCCAGCGCGATCCGACCCGCCGGCTCGCCGGCCGACCGCCCCACCTCCTGCCCGTCGAGGCGCACGACGACGACCGCGCCGGCGTCGACCTCGAAATCGACGCATCCCTGGGCAAGGTCGGGGGCGAGGGAAAGGTTCGACACGCTCCGCTCGGGGAGCGGTTCCAGCCACACCGGCTGCCAGACTCCGGTGGTCGCGGTGTAGAAGATGCCCTCGGGCTCTTCCTTCCAGTGCTGCTTGCCGCGCGGGATCGTTCTGTCGGTCAGCGAATCCTCGGCGCGGACGACGACGACGTTCTCGCGCGAGCGCAGCGCGGACGTGACGTCGGCGGTGAACGGCGAGTGGCCGCCCTCGTGGCGGGCGACCTCGACTTCGTTGACCCACACCGTGGCGCGGTAATCGACGGCGCCGAAGTGCATGAGCATCCTGTCGGCGCGAGGCGGGTCGAACCGGCGCCGGTACCAGGCGACATCGCCCACGCGCTCGCCGATGCCCGAGAGCTCAGACTCGGGACAGAACGGGACATTGATGTGGCGGTTGAACACGGGATCGGGCCCCACGCCGAACTCCCACTCGCCGTCCAGGCTCGACCACGCTTCGCGCCAGAGGTGAGGCCGCGGATAGTCGGGTGAAGGGTCCAAGACTCGCCTCCAGGCGAACGTTCGCTTGCGCCCGCGCATAATAGCCGTCGGCGTGAGAGCGCGGAGGGCTACCCGGCACGTCTCCGTCAAGGACGTGGCCGCGCGCTCCGGCGTGAGCTTCCAGACCACGAGCAAGGTCCTCAACGGCGGCGGCTCCGTGTCCGAGGTGACGCGGGAACGGATCCTGCGCGCGGCGAGCGACCTCGGCTACGTCCCCAACCTGCAGGCGCGCAGCCTGGTCATGCAGCGGACCCGCACGGTCGGGCTCATCGCCGGCGACTTCAGCGACCCCGGGCTGAGCCGGTGCCTGGCGGGCGCAGAGCACGAGGCCAGGCGCCAGGGCTACAGCCTGATGATCACGAGCGTGGAGCCCGAGGGTTCCGGCACCGAGTACGCGCTGCCGTCGATGATGGAGCGCCGGGTCGACGGCATCCTGCTTGCCGCTCCGCAGATGGAGGACGACCGCGCGCTGGGGCATGTGCTCGACCGCGCGCTGCCGGTCGTCAGCCTCCATCACATCGCGGGCGCGGCGCTGACGACCGTCGGGCCCGACGACGAGCAGGCGGGCCGCCTGGCGACGCGACACCTCGTCGAGCTGGGCCATCGCACCATCGGCGTGGTCAGCGGCGTGCGCGGCCGGCGGCTGACGCAGAACCGGATGAAAGGCTACCGGCACGCGCTGGACGACGCCGGCATCGCCTTCTCCGCCGACCTCCTGGTCGAGGGCGGCGACACCGTGCAGGGCGGCGTCGACGCGCTGCCGCGGCTTTTCCAACAGCGGCCCGACATCACGGCGGTGCTGTGCCACCACGACCTCGTCGCCGTCGGCGCGCTCACGTCGCTGCGCAAGCTCGATCGGAAGGTGCCGGGCGAATGCTCGATCGTGGGCTGCGACGACCTCAACAGCGCCGCGTACACCAACCCGCCGCTGACGACGGTGCACGTGCCGTTCTACGAGATCGGCGCCGAGGCGATGCGGCTCCTGTTGAAGATGATCACCGGCGGCGCCGGCGGCGGCGGCCACGTCACCCTGCCGGTCCACCTCGTCACCCGGGCGTCGACAGCGCCCTCCGCGTGAGCTCGAGGCCCCGCGCGTCGAGCTCCGCGAGCCGGTCGCCTGAGAACCTGACGCCGCCGTAGCCGGCGACGTATTCGGCCCAAGCGTCGCGATCCTTTATGTCCGCTCGCGCGACGACGTGGTCGGGATCGTTGACCCACAGCCGTCTATTCATCCAGCGCCGCAGCGAGGTGATCCGCGCGAGTGCCGGGACGTCCGGCTGCGGGTCGGCTGCCTCAGGCAACACATCGGGGCCGACTCGCATCGCGTCGCACAGACCGATGCTCGGCAGCAGCGGCGCACCGCCGATGAGAAGGATCGCCTCGGACCCGACCGCGTCGCGGATCAGCCTCATGCCTTCGCGGTACGCGGCAACGCTCGGGATCGCGGCGGCGTAGAGAAAGTCGAGCTTGAAGAACGCGAAGCCCCAATCGACGAACGTGGCGAACACCTCGCGCAGGTAGCTGGCGGCATCGCGGCGCGTGGCGTCGAGGATGCGCATGGTCACTCCCCAGTGCTCGCCGGCGTCCGCGCCGCCGACGAGCCAGTCGGGGTGGGCCGCCGCGAGCCGGCTGCGCGGGTCGACCATGAAGGGCGCGATCCACAGGCCTGGCGCCATGCCGGCGGCGCGAATGGCTCGCGAGGCTGCGCGAAGCGACCCGAAACGGGGAACGATGTCGAGCCAGTCGCCGATGGCCGATTCGTAGCCATCGTCGATCTGCACGATCTCGATCGGAAGTCCGAGACGCCCGGCGGCGTCGACGTTCTCGACCACGCCGGCTTCCGTGACCTGCTTGAAGTAGCAGGACCACGAGCACCATCCCGGCGGTATCGACCGCAGCGACGGCGCGCGCAGCCGCTCGCCGACGGCTCGCAGAGCCGCCTCGAGGTCCGGCGCCTCGAGCGTTTCCACCGGCCCGTCGGCGGACACGCGCGCCCGCGATCCCGCGGCATCCACCAGCAGCGTCGGGACCTCGCGCGCCGGCTCGGGCGCGTACCAGGCGACCGCCGGCCCGCCGGGCGCCTCGATGACCAGGACGCCCTCCGCCTGGATCGCGCCTGGCGGACACGGCTTGCCGGGTCGCAGCATCACCGTCTGGTCGCGCGCGCTCGCCGCGCGCACCGACTCATCGCCCACGCGCAGGATGTCGACCGGGCTCCAGGTCTGCCATCCCTCGGCGTAGACGCGGGCCGCGTGCTCCGGGTCGTGGGCGAGCTCGGCGATGCGGTCGAAGCGCATCGAGCGCATGCGGCGGATTCTGGGCCTAACCCGGATGCAATCGCCGAACGGTCCCGCAGAATTTCCCGCCGTGACCGCGCTGCGCCTTCTCCAGGTCGGCCTCGGCGCCCACGGCCGGAACTGGGCCAAGCGCGTCCTCCCCGAGATCCCTGAAGTCGAGGTCGTCGCCTACGTCGACAACAGCCCGTACGCGCTCGACGCGCTGAAGGAAGAGGTCAAACCGCGACCGGACATGGTGTTCGAGTCGATGCGCGAGGCCGTCGCCGCGACCCGGCCCGACGTCGTGCTCAACACGACCGCGCTGCCGGGCCACGTGGCGACCACGCGCGCGGCACTCGAGGCGGGGCTCCACGTAATGGTCGAGAAGCCGTTCGCACCCACGCTCGGCGAGGGGCAGCAGCTGGTCGACCTCGCGGCGCGCTCGAACCTGATCCTGATGGTCAGCCAGAACTACCGCTACTTCCCCGCGCCCCGCGCGATCGCGGACATAGTGCGCGGCGGATCGCTCGGCAGGCTGCACGAGGTCTCGATCGACTTCCGCCGCTACTCGCCGGCGGGTCCGAACGGCCGGGGCCGCCACCACCTGGAAGAGCAGCCCCTCCTGCAGGACATGTCGATCCACCACTTCGACCTCCTGCGCCTGATCGTCGGCGCTGAGCCGGAGCGCATCTACTGCGAGGCGTGGAACCCGCAGTGGACGCCCTTCAGCGGGCCCTCGGCCGCGGTGGCGTCGATCGCGTTCCCCGGCGTCGTGGTCAGCTACCGCGGCAGCTGGATCAGCGCTGCCCCGCTCACGCCGTGGGGCGGCCGCTGGAGCCTCGAGTTCGAGCACGGCGAGGTGTACTGGACGAACAGCGACGACGATATGGCGCACGACAAGGTCGTCGTCCGGCCGCGAGGCGCGCGTCCCCGCTCCGCGGCGCTGCGGCCCATGCCCCGGACCGGGGGTTGGGGAACGATCACGGATTTCGTCGACGCGGTGCGCACGGGGCGTGAGCCGGAGACGTCCGGCCGGCACAACCTCGGCACCATCGCGTTCGTCGCCGCTGCGATCGAGTCGGCGGCGGTCCATGAGCCCGTCTCCATCTTCCGGACCGGCGAAGCGCTTCCGGTCTAGATGACCTCGTCGCGGCGGCTGCGGGTCACCGTCTGGAACGAGCACGTGCACGAGGGGCGCGAGCCTTCCGTGCAGCGGATCTACCCCCGCGGCATGCACGCGCCGATCGTCGAAGGCATCGAGCGCGAGCTCGGCGACGCCGTGACGGTCCGCGTGGCCACCCTCGCGGAGCCCGAGCACGGCCTGACCGAGAAGGCGCTCGCCGAGACCGACGTCCTCACGTGGTGGGGTCACGCGGCGCACGACGACGTCGACGACGCGATCGTCGAGCGCGTTCATCGCAGGGTGCTGGACGGGATGGGCATCGTCGTCCTGCACTCCGGCCACTACTCCAAGATCTTCAAGCGCCTGATGGGCACGAGCTGCTCGCTGATCTGGCGGTCCGACCCGGGCGGCGAGCGAGAGCTGATCTGGACAGTCAACCCCGCGCACCCGATCGCCGCGGGCGTGCCGCAGCCGATCGTCATCCCGCACCAGGAGATGTACGGCGAGTACTTCGACATCCCGCCGCCGGACGAGCTCGTCTTCATCAGCTCGTTCGAGGGCGGCGAGGTGTTTCGCGGCGGGTGCTGCTACACGCGCGGCGCCGGACGCGTGTTCTACTTCAGCCCCGGCGACCAGGAGTTCCCGGTCTACCACCAGCCCGAGGTGCAGCGCGTGATCGCCAACGCCGTCGCTTGGTGCGGCGCCGCCTCCAGCCCGAACGACCTTCCGTCGACACGCAAGGGGAACGCGCAGCGAAACTGGTGGGCGTGAAACGCCTTGATGAGATAGGCGCCGCCGTCGTCGGCGTCGGTTTCATCGGTGTGGTCCACGTCGAAGCGCTGCGCCGGCTCGGCGTCCAGGTGCACGGTGTCGTGGGCTCGACCCGAGAGCGCGCCGGCGAACGCACGCGCGTGCTGGGCCTGCCGCCGGCGTACGAGAGCTTCGAGGCGATGCTCCGCGACGAGCGCGTCGACGCCGTCCACATCACCACGCCCAACCATCTGCACCATTCGCAGGCGAGGGCGGCGCTCGAGGCCGGCAAGCATGTCGTGTGCGAGAAGCCGCTGGCGATGACGTCGGCCGAGTCCGCGGACCTGCTTGCGGTCGCAGAGAGGAGCGGCCTCGTCCACGCGACCAACTTCAACCTCCGTTTCTACCCGATGTGCCAGCACATGCACGGCGTGGTTGCCGGCGGCGGCGTGGGCGATGTGCGGCTCGTGACCGGCCGCTACCACCAGGACTGGCTGCTGCTCGAGTCCGACTGGAACTGGCGCGTCGATCCGGCGCAGGGCGGTTCGCTCCGCGCGGTCGCGGACATCGGGTCGCACTGGATGGACCTCACGAGCTATGTCGCGGGCAAGCGCATCATCGAGGTGATGGCCGACCTGGCGACGTTCATCCCGCGCCGCGAAGGCCGCGAGGTCACGACCGACGACGCAGCGGCGATCCTGCTTCGATTCGAAGGTGGCGCGCGCGGAGCGGTGAGCGTGTCCCAGGTCAGCGCCGGGCGCAAGAACTCGCTTGCCTTCGAGCTCGACGGCTCGGACTCGGCGCTGGCGTGGGACTCCGAGACCCCGGACGAGCTCTGGATCGGTCACCGCGGGCGGCCCAACGAGCTCATGCTGCGTGACCCCGCGCTGCTCAACGCCGAAGGCGCCCGCGCCTCGTGGCTTCCCGCCGGCCACGCCGAGGGATTCGCCGAGACCTTCAAGGCTCTCTACGCCGCCGTCTACCGCGCCATCGCCGCCGGCAAGCCGGGGTCGGACTACCCGACGTTTGCGGACGGGCACCGCTCGATGCTGGTCTGCGACGCGGTGGCGCGCAGCTCGCGCGAGCGGCGGTGGGTCGAGGTGCCGCGATGAAGCTTGGGTTTCTGACGGCGGCGTTCCCGGACCTCAGCCTCGAAGAGGTCGCGCGCTGGGCGCACGAGAATGAGTTCGAAGCCCTGGAGATCGCCTGCTGGCCATCCGCGGGCGGCGAGCGACGGCGCTACGCGGGCGTGTGCCACATCGACGTCGACAGCTTCGACCCGAAGGCGGTGCGCCGGCTGCTGGGCCGCTACAACCTCGAGATCTCCTCCCTCGCCTACTACCCGAACAACCTGGACCCGGACCCCGCCGCGCGCGAGGCCGCGAACTCGCACCTTCACCGCGTGATCGAGGCCGCGCAGCGACTCGGCGTCGAGGTCGTGGGCACGTTCGTCGGCCGCGACCAGCACCGGACGGTCGACGAGAGCTTCGAGGACTTCCGGAGCGTGTGGCCGCCGATCGTGCGGTTCGCGCGCGAGCGGGGCATCAAGGTCGCGATCGAAAACTGCCCGATGATCTTCAGCGACGACGAGTGGCC
>CAYWTI010000154.1:0-11115 GCA_964461175.1 uncultured Actinomycetes bacterium
GCCGGCGCGGTCGGCCAGGTCGTCCATCGACAGCGCCCGCACGCCCACGTCGCCGACCAGCTGCACGGCCGCGGTGACGATGCGCTCGCGCGCGCCGGGCTCTGGCGTGACCTCGAGCGCCTGCAGAAGCGCGTCACGCGACGGGAAGTGGCGGTAGAAGCTGGCGCGCGAAACTCCCGCGGCGCCGGCGAGCTCCCTCACGGTGGCCTTCGGGTGGCGCGCGAGCACGGAAGGAGCGCGATCGAGGATGCGACGGCTGACGTCGACCGCCATGCGACAAGACTAGACAAGACGTCGCATCTTGTCAAGTATCAGGCTGTCCGGTTCACGACTTTCGGCCGGTAGTCAACTCAAGATGGAGGCCACGCTGACCCTCGAACCGGCCCCGAGCGTGCCGATGACCGCGGATTCGCTCTGCCTGCTTTACGCGGCCCGGGTGGCTCGCTTCGCGGCGCTGATGTGCAGCGATCGCGCCGATGCGGAGGACCTTGCCCAGGAAGCGCTGTACCGCGCGGTCCGTGGCCTTCGGACATACGATCAGGCGAAAGGGCCGGTCGATTCGTGGCTTTGGACGATCGTCGCCAACGCCGCTCGTGACGCGGCCGGCAGGCGGCGGCGGTTGCGCGACCTGGTCGCGCGGCTCACGGCGCTCGCGCCGCGCGAGGTCGAGTCGGTTGAAGACGAGGCTATCGCGCGCATCGGCGACTCGGACCTGCGCATGCGGCTCCGCGCGCTGTCGCTGCGTGACCAGACGTTGCTCGCGTTGCGATACGGCGCCGACCTCGAAACCGCCGAGGTGGCCGCCGCCATCGGGATTGGCACGGAGTCGGCGTCGCGCGCGATCCGGCGCGCGCTGGCACGCTTACGGGCTCTGCTAGAGGAGGAATCGTTATGAGCATCGAACCGCTCGAGGTGCGCCTTCGCGAGCTCGCCTTGACCGCCGCGCCCGACGCCGGCCGGGTCACAGCGCGCGTTTTGTCGACGCACCGAAGACGCGCTCGCCTACGGTGGCCAAGGGTCACGCTCAGCGCCGTCGCGGCGATGATCCTCTTTGCCGTTGTCGCGTACTTCGCGCCGGCAAGCAGCACCGTCGTCGCTCGCGTCCCGCTTGCCGGCGCCACGGTGGGAGCGAGCGAGCGCGTGACGATGGTCGGTGCGAGCGGGGTATCGGCCGGGCACACGGTCACGCTGGTCGGGGCGTACGCCGACAGCACGCGGACAGAGCTGCGGCTGCACGTCTCCCCGGCCGCGATGATCGGCTTCGGCATCAACTTGAGCGACCAGTTCGGCCGCACGTACGGAGCAACAAGCTCGTTTGGCAACCTGCTGACGGGCGATGTGACGGCTGAGTTCGAGCCACTGGGCTGGCCCGATGCGATGACCGGGGCGCGGATCGACGTCCACGTCAGCCAGCTCGACGCAGGAGTTGACTTTCGCCAGGTCGTCAAAGGCACATGGACGCTCCACGCCACCCTCGGCGTGGATGAGGGCACCACGCTCGCGAATCCCGCCCCGATCTCGCTGGGGAGCGCTCGTCTGTCGTTCACGTCGGTGGTCGCCACGCCAGGTTCGCTGGAGGTTGACCTCGACATCATCGGCGTGTCGCTGCAAGACCTCGAGGCGCGGGCGCCGGATACCGCGACGATTAAAGGCAGCCGCGTCTTCATCCTCGACCTTCGCGACTCACAGGGAAACTCGGTGCTCGCCACCGATAACGAGACGCAGGACTGGTTTTCGCCGATCCACGTCCGGCTGCAGAGCTACATCAGCGCGCCGGGTACATATCTGCTGGTCGCCGGCTACGACGGACAGGTCGCGACGCGGACCATCACGGTTCCTTAACAGGCTGGGTTGGCGGCCGCCTCCCAGCCGGTCATCCTGTCGACGGCGATGACGATCACGGGACCAGGTGGCCGGGCCTGGCGGTACTGCGGATACTTGCGGGCAAGCAGGTCGAGCGCGCGCTCGGCCTCCACCGGTTCGGTGATGAGGCGGGCCGCTCCGTCGGCGCGCACCCACCACAACCGGCTCCAGTCATCGTCGTAGTGGTCGACGAGGACGGTGACCCGCGGGTTCGCGGCGATGTTGGCGAGGCGCCTGAGATCGCGCGTGCGCTTCGGCTTGGAGTCGACGGCGAAATAGATGCGCTCGCCGTCGAGAGTGAAGACGATCGGCACGAGGTGCGGCCGGGCGTCGGCGCCGGCGGTCGCCAGGCGGGCGACGCGCGCGGCTTCGAGGCGGCGGCGCATGGTCTTGGCGTCCACCGATCGAAGTATCGTTGAGCGGTGGCGAGCAAGCTCGACCTGGTTGGGACTTACTGAATGCAGAGGCTCCGCACGTACACGGTCGAGGAAGCAAACCGCGAGCTTCCGCGCGTGCGTCCGATCGTGGCCCAGATCGCCGAGCTGTCGGCGCTGCGACCAGACCTGGAGGAGCAGCTGCGCATGGCCGAGTACGCGGTCCAGCGGCCGAACGCGAACGGCGACGACCACGCTCGCGCCCAGCAGGCGCGGGACGCGGTCCAGGGCGCGGAGGAAGAGCTGCTGAAGGCGGTGCTCGGGCTCAACTCGCTCGGCATCCAGCTCAAGGGACCGCTCGAGGGCCTGATCGACTTTCCGTCCTACCGCGACGGCGAGCTGGTCGAGCTGTGCTGGAAGCTCGGCGAGGAGCGGGTGGAGCACTGGCACCGCGTCGGCGAAGGATTCGCCGGCAGGAAGAAGCTCTAGGCCGAGCTCCCCAACCAGCCCAGGGCGTACGCCGCCGCGACCTGCACGGTCATCGCCTGGCCCCTCGACCACGCGTTCTCCTGCTCCGGGGTCTCCGCCGATGTGTGCCAGTCGCGTCCGTCGTTGATGCCGGCGAGGCCGGCGAGGTCGGTGCCCGTCCGGGTCCGGCTGGCGATCGCGGCCCCGGCGAGGGTGAGCGCGACGGTCAGGTCGCCGCTGAGCTCGGCGACGGACGCGGCGTCGTCGAGGAAGATCGTCATCCCGCTCAGGTCCTGCGCCTCGCAGAAGATCTCCAGGCCCTGGCGCGCGAAGCGGCGCGCGGCCGGGACGTCGTCCAGCTTGAGGGCGACGAGCGAGCGCGTGTGCAGCGCCCAGCCGACACCGAACCTGTTGTCGAGGTTGCGGTTGAGCTCGATGGCCTCGTCGAGTGCGACGGCGGCCTCGGGGAAGCGCTGGTGGAAGAAGAGCGCATTGCCGATCGCCCACTGGCTGCGCGCCACACCGGGAGCATCGCCAAGCTCGCGAAAAAGGACCAAAGCCTCCTCGGCGAGGCCTAGAGCACGATCGATGTCCGACCTGCCGACGAGCCTTGGGAAGCTCGAGTTGTAGAGGGCATCGGCCAGCTTGCGGCGGTCGCCCAGGGTGCGAACGATGGCGAGGTTCTCCTCGTACCAGTCCAGCGACCTCGCCATATCGGCCTGCCAGTAGGCGATACCGCCGGCGGCCTCGAGGGCACGGGCGCGGCTCTCGTTCGGCTCGGACTGCAGGGCGAGAACCGCCTCTAGCCGCGCCCGGCCCTCGCGGAGGTCGCCGCGCATCTGCCAGAAGCGCCAGAACGCAGCGCCCAGGCCCTGCGCTCGCTCGGCGTCGCCCCTGGCGATCGCCCAGTCGAACGCCGCTCGGAAGTTGTCGTGGTCGCGCTCGAGCCGGTCGAGCCACGCCTTGCGTTCGGGTCCGAACAGCAGCGGCGCCGCGGCCTCGGCCAGCGCCTGGTACGCGGCCGCGTGCCGGTCCCTGATCGCCGCCGCCTCGCCCGACTCCTCGAGCCGGTCCGCCGCGTACTCGCGCACGACGTGGAGCATCAAAAGACGCGGCTCGTCGAAATCGGGCATCCGCCTCAGCAGGCTCTGGTCGGCGAGCTCGTCGAGGCCCGTGAGCACGTCCACACCGAGGTCAGGGCCGCCGCACACCGCCTCGGCCTGCTCCAGGGCGGCGCCGCGCGCGAACACCGCGAACCGCCGGAACAGGCGACGCTGGGGCTCGTCGAGGAGGTCGTAGCTCCACGCGATCGCGCCGGCCAGCGTCTGCTGCCGTCCCGGCAGATCGCGTGAGCCGGCGCCGAGCACCTGCAGGCTCTTCTCCAGGCGTGCGAGCAGGGCCTGGGGCGTGAAGAGCTTGACCCGCGCCGCCGCCAGCTCGATGGCGAGCGGCAGGCCGTCGACTCGCTCGCAGATGCCGGCGACGGACGCGGCGTTCTCGTTCGTGACGTGGAAGTCGGGCCTCACCGCCACCGCACGCTCGATGAACAGCTTCACCGCCTCGTACTGCGACATCGCAGCCAGCGATGGCATCGCGTGGCGGTCGGGAAGCCGCAGCGGCTCGAGCGGCATCTCCTGCTCGCCGTACACGCGCAGCACCGCGCGGCTGCTGACGACGACCTTCAGGCCCGGACACGCGTGCAGCAGCTCGGAAACGGTCGTCGCGCCGTCCGGCAGCAGCTGCTCGTAGTTGTCGAAGACGACGAGGACCTCCTTGTCGCGCAGGTAGGCCGCGGCCACATCGACGGGGCGGCGGTTGCCCGAGACCGACAGGCCCAGCACCTGCACGAGCGCCGAGCCGATCAGCTCGACGTCGGTGACGGCGGAGAGCGGGACGAAGTAGACTCCGCCGCCGAAGTCCTGGATCACGTCCGCCGCGAGCTGAAGGCTCAGCCTCGTCTTGCCGATGCCGCCCGGGCCGGTCAGGGTCAGGAGGCGGGTGCCCGCGAGGAGGCGGCGGGCCTGCTCGACA
Source organism: uncultured Actinomycetes bacterium (assembly GCA_964461175.1). Taxonomy (GTDB): domain Bacteria; phylum Chloroflexota; class Dormibacteria; order Dormibacterales; family Dormibacteraceae; genus 40CM-4-65-16. The sequence continues at coordinate 4,737 of CAYWTI010000154.1, forward strand.
TCCTGCTCGCGGCCGACAAAGCTCGTCAGCTGCGTCGGCAGGTTGTTCGGGGTCGCGTCGAGCGTGCGCAGGGCGGGGAAGCGCTCGCCCGCGCCCTCGATGACGAGCTGGTAGAGGTGCTCCGGACGGGCGAGGTCCTTCAGCCGGTGCAGACCCAGGTCGCGGATCGACACGCCCTCCGGCAGGTGGTCGCCGGCGAGCGCGCGCGTGGTCTCGCTGATCAGGACCTGGCCTCCGTGGGCCGCGGCGGCGACCCTCGCCGCGTGGTGCACGTCGAGGCCGATGTACTCGTTGCCGACGAGCGGGGCCTCTCCAGTGTGCAGGCCGATGCGCACGCTGAGGGCGAGGCCGTCCGGCCACTTGTGGCGGGCGAAATCGCGCTGGACCTGCGACGCGGCCTCGCACGCGTCGACCGCGCTTTCGAAGACGCAGAAGAACGAGTCCCCTTCCGTGCGCAGCTCGCGCCCGCGTCCACGCGCGAACGCGTCACGCAGGATCGCGTGGTGCTCGACCTGCGCCTGCACGTAGCGCTCTCCGGCCTCCTGCATGAGCCGGGTCGAGCCCTCGATGTCGGTGAACAGAAACGTGACGGTGCCGGTCGGCAGCGTCATTGCGTCGAGTGTGTAAGCGTCTTGCTCAGCAGCGGATCGAGTATGGACGCGAGCTCGCGCCGGTATTCCTCGCCCTCGAAGTCGAGCAGGGGATGGGGGGCGAGCAGCTTCTCGGTCACGTTGCCGCGCGACCGCACGTAGACCGCCGGGTACGGGTCGTCGCGCCCGTTCGCCTCCAGCGCGATCGCGACGGCGTCCCCGCCGGTGCTGTCGTCGACGAAGTGGGCAAGCGGCTCGACGCCGTGATGCGTGATGCCGCCGGACGCATCGATGCCGACGACCTGCGCGAGGTAGGAGCGCTGGTGCCACAGCTCCGGGCCGCGGCTCGCCTCGCCGAGCAAGAAGGGGATGACGTCGGCCGGCTGCATCGCCGGGCGCTCGAGCTTTCTGCCGAACCGCGTCTCGGCGATGTGGCGCGCGAGCACGCGCGCGTTGTAGCGGTAGCCCTGCACCGCGCCGGAGTTGGACGGGATGCCGTGCTTGCGCAGGCCCTGCGCGCCCTGGTTGATGGTGCCCGCGAAGTAGATGCCGTCCACGCTCGCGCTCCGCCAGTACGGCGTCTGGGCCGGGAGGCGGCTCTGGCCGAAGGTCGCCACGCCGATGTGCGGTGCGGGCAGGTCGCGCAGCGGGCACACGAAGCCCGTCGCCGCGATGACATCGTCGGCGTCGAAGGTCATCGACCTTCCGTCGATCGGGCTCTTCGTGTGCACCCGGAACGCATCGCCCACACGTTCGACGCTCTCGATCGACGCGTCGAGGATGACGACGCCGCCGGCGAGCGCCCAGTCCTCGTAGGGCTGGACGTAACGCGCGCGGACGCCCGCAAGCGAGCGAGTGTCGACGGAGAGCTTCGCCGGGCTTGGGGACGCGAGCACGATCTGCCGCGCCCAGGGGAGAAGCCCTGTCGCGATCTCGAAGCCGGAGTTCTGCTTGCCGATGATGAACACGCGCCTGTCGGCGTAGGTCTCGGCCGCGCGCAGGCCGCCGTACTGCTGCACGCCCTCGACCTCCAGCACCGCCGGCCGCCACGGCTCGGCGACCCCGACGGCGAAGACGAGGGTCGTCGCCCGGTACTCCCCGTCGCTGGTCTCGAGCACGAAGCCGCCGCCGTCGAGACGCTTTGTCGCCTGCCACGTGCAGCCGTAGCGCACCCGAACGCCGGTCCGCTCGGCGAAGGCGACGAGGCCGCGCTCCATCTCGGGCCGCGATGGGAAGTAGGAGGTCCCGTCCATGACCGAGGGCATGAGCGCGGCGGTGTTCGGCTCTTCCCCGAGCAGGCTGTTCCAGTCGAATCGCTCGTAGGCGCGCGTGCCGCGTCGGTGGTCCGCGTACGGCTTGGTCCAGCTGAGCATGCGCTGGAAGATCGGCCACTTCCGGAACATGCCCCCGGGCGTGTCGTCGGCCGAGATCACGGCGTGCTCGACGCCGAGCTTGCCGAGCGCGTACGTCAGCTGCAGCGCGCCCGGACCGCTGCCGACGACAACGAGCGGATAGGCCCCCGGCGGAAACGGCCGGTCCGTCAGCTGAGCCACCTGGTCGTGGTCCGGAGCTTTCGCGCCTCGCCCTGGAGGACGCGGTACATGACGTGCGGATGGCCGATCAGGAACTCCTCGACCTGCGCGGGCGCGAGCACGAGGCAGCGCAGAGGCTTGATGGCGACGATGTCGGCGGTCGGCGGCTCGCCGAGGAGGCACGAGATCTCGCCGAAGAAGTCGCCCGGGCGCAGGTTCGACCGCTCCTTGCCCGCGACGATGATGCTGGCGGCGCCCTCGACGATGACGTAAAACCCCGTCGCCGTCAGGCCCTGGCGGATGATGCGCTCGCCTTCCGAGAAGTAGACCTCGTCGAACGTCTGGACGATGCTCTCGAGCTCGGGCGTGGACAGATCCGCGAACAGCGCGAATCCCGAGAGGATGTCGGCGACCTCGGCGCGTGCTCCCATGGCCTTCCCTTCCGGGGCAAGCTTAGTCGGTCGCCTTCTCCTTGACGACGGGTCCGCGCACAGCCTCGTACACCGCCCGCGCGATCCCGGCGGCGTCGAGGCCGTGCTCGCGCAGGATGTCCGCGACCTTGCCCTGTGGAAGGAAGGCGTCGGGCAGCGCGAGCGTGCGCACGCGCCCGGCGAGCCCGTGCGGAGCGAGGGCTTCGAGCACGGCGCCGCCGAAGCCGCCCGTGCCGACGTTGTCCTCGGCCGTGATGACCACGGGATGCGAGCGCGCCCAGTCCGCGATGCGCCCGTCCACCGGCTTGATCCAGCGGGCGTTGACCACGGCGCAGGAGACGCCCTGCAGCTGCAGCCGCTCGGCCGCCTCGACGGCGATCTCGACCATGCGACCGACCGCGAAGATCACCGCGTCGTCGCCTTTGCGCACCTCCTCCCAACGGCCGACCGGCAGCGGCTCGACGGGCAGATCGGGAGTGGCTGGGGCCGGCCCCTTCGGGTAGCGGATGGCGACCGGGCCGTCGGTCGCGAGCGCCGTCTCGAGCAGCGCGCAGAGCTCGGTGGCGTCCTTGGGCGCGGCGATCTTCAGGTTGGGGATGAGGCGCAGGTAGGAGAGGTCGAAGATCCCGTGGTGCGACGCGCCGTCGGGCCCGGTGACCCCAGCGCGGTCGATGACGAACGTCACCGGCAGCTTGTGCAGGGCCACGTCCATGATCGTCTGGTCGAACGCGCGAGCCAGGAAGGTCGAGTAGATGCAGACGACGGGGTGCATGCCCGCCATCGCCAGACCGGCGGCGAAGGTGACCGCGTGTTGCTCGCAGATGCCGACGTCGAAGAACCTCTCGGGGAACTCCTTGGCGAAGTTGAGGAGCCCCGTCGACGACGCCATCGCCGCGGTGATCGCGGCCACCTCGGGCCGGCGCGTCGCCGCGCTCATCAGCGCGTCGCCGAACACGTCGGTGTAGGTCACTTCGGTCGAGCGCGGCCGCCCCGTCAGCGGATCGAACGCGCCGACGCCGTGCAGCTTGTCGACGTCGTCGTCGATCGCCGGGTCGTAGCCGTGGCCCTTCTCGGTCACCACGTGCACGACCACCGGCTCGCGCAGCCGCTTCGCACGCGTGAGCACCTCTTCTAGTGCCGCCTCGTCGTGCCCGTCGACGAGGCCCGCGTACTTGATGCCGAGGCTCTCGAACATCGTCGATGGTTGAAGAAGCTGCTTCAGACCCTCCTTGACGCGGTAGGCGGCCTGGTCGGCGGTCGAGCCGACGAGCGGCAGGTCGCGCAGCAGGCGCGAGATGTCGTCCTTGAGCCGCTCGTACCGTGGATCGACGCGCAGCGAGGCGAGGTGCCGTGCGAGCCCACCCACAGTCGGCGCGTAGGAGCGGCCGTTGTCGTTGAGGACGATGACCAGGTTCGGCGGCATCAGGTGCGCGATCTGGTTCAGCGCCTCGTAGGCCATCCCGCCCGTGAGCGCGCCATCGCCGATCACGGCGACGACGAAGCCGCCGACGCCGTTGCGCAGCCGTGCCTCGGCGATGCCGAGCGCGTAGCTCAGCGACGTCGAGGCGTGGCTGTTCTCAACCAGGTCGTGCTCCGACTCCTTGCGCGACGGGTATCCGGAAAGGCCTCCCGCCTGGCGCAGCCCGCCGAAGGCTGAGGCGCGCCCGGTGACCAGCTTGTGCACGTACGCCTGGTGGCCGGTGTCCCAGACGATGGCGTCCTTCGGGCTGCTGAACACGCGGTGCAGCGCGAACGTGAGCTCGACCACGCCGAGGTTTGGTGAGAGGTGGCCGCCGGTGCGGGACGTCTGCTCGACAAGGAAGGCCCGGACCTCGTTCGCGAGCTCGGACAGCTGGGTCTGGTTCAGCGCCTTGAGGTCGGCGGGCGAGTGGATCGTCTCGAGAATGCCCACTGTCTATCTCTAACGCGCGTGCTCCGATATCCGTTCCGACGCGGGCGGGGGCCACGAGTCGGTCGAGCTCCGGGCCATGAGCTCGGCGAGCTCGATGCAGAGCCTCGTCCCGGCGCCGCTCGGTCCGCGAAGCACAGTCGTCAGCTCGAGGTTGGTGTTCCAGGCAGAGGCCGCGATGTCGATGTGCGCCCAGGGCTTGCCGCCGGCGAACTCGCCGATGAACATGCCGCCCATGATCGTGCCGGCCTCGCCGTACTCGGCGTTGCGCAGGTCGGCGATCTGGCTGCGCAGCAGGATCCTGTAGTCGGCGTAGATCGGCAGCCGCCACACGCGGTCGCCGGCCTCGCGCGAGGCGCGTTCCACGGTCGCCCAGTAGGCGTCGTCGTTGCTGACCGCGGCGCTGGCGGCGTGCCCGATCGCGATCTTCGCCGCGCCAGTGAGCGTGGCCAGGTCGACGAGGTGGGTGGCGCCGTTGCGCAGCGCGTGTGTCAATGCGTCGGCGAGGACGAGCCTGCCCTCGGCGTCGGTGTTGACGACCTCGACCGTCTTGCCGTCCGCGCTGACGACGACATCGCCTGGATGCTGTGCGTTGGGGCCGGGCATGTTCTCGGCCGCGGCGATGACCGTCATGACGTCGAGAGGCAGCTTGCGACCGGCGATGACGTCGATCGCCGACAGCACGGCCGCGGCGCCGGCCATATCGCCCTTCATGCGGCTCATGTTCTCGGGCTCTTTCAGCGAGATGCCTCCGCTGTCGAACGTGATGCCTTTACCGATGAGAGCGAGCACGGCGCCGTTCGCATTGGCCGCGCCGTGGTTGCCGTGGTAGCGCACGCGGATGAGGCGCGGCGGTCTCGCGGCGCCGGCGCCGACGCCGAGAAGAAGGTTGTAGCCGCCGCTCTTCAGCTCCGCGGGCCCGAGGATCTCGATCTCGAGGTTGTGGCGCTGAGCGATGCGCGTCGCCTCCTGGGCGAACGCGTCCGGCGTGAGCTCGTTCGGCGGGGCGTTCTGCCATTCCCGGCTCCGGTTCGTCGCCTCGCCGTTCTCCTGCGCGGCGAGCACCTCCCGGTCGCGGCCTTCGCCGTAGCCCACGAGCATCAGCTCGTCGATCTCGCGGCGCTCGGGCGCCTGGCCGGTCTGCCGCGATCGGCGCTCGAAGGTGCCCATGACGGCGCCCTCGACCACGCCCTTCAGCGCGTCCAGGCCCAGCGGCTCGACGCGCATGATCGCCAGGCGCTTGTAGCCCCACGTCCGGCCCGCCCTGACGAGCTCGTGGTGGGCCGATCGCAGGCGGAAGCCGTCGAGGTCGTGCAGCGCTCCGAGGCCGTAGAGGATCACGCGCCGCGGGCCGATCCTGCCCTGCGCCGGGATCGGGAGCACCTCGTGGATCCGGCCCCGGAACTCGGCGTTCGCCACCATCTCGCCCAGCACGCCGCCGAGGGCGCGGTCCAGCTCCTGCGCTGCGGGCCCGAGCGGCTGGCCGGTCGCGACCGGGATGGCGAGGGCGTCGGCGTGGAGCTGTGCCGGGCTGCCCGCGACGAGGGTGATCTTCACGCCGCCTTAAAGGTTAAGAGGGTCGCCGCCCGATTAAGCCGTCAGATGCTCAGCGACGAGCTCGAGAACGTGCGCCACGCGGAGGTCGAGGCCACGCTTGCGCGCGGCGGCCGCGATGTGCATGAGGCAGCCGGGGTTGTCGGACGCGACCACCGCGCACCCGGTCTTGGCGATCGCGTCGAGCTTCCACACGGCCAGCCGGTCGGCGACTCGCGGCCACTCCAGGCTGAAGCTCCCCCCGAAGCCGCAGCAGTTGGCGATGTCCGGCAGGTCGACGACCTCGTAGCCGGCCAGCTCGAGCAGCCGGCGGGGTTCGCTCTTGAGCCCGAGCTGGCGCAGGGTCTGGCAGGAGTCGTGGTA
>CAYWTI010000155.1:0-6532 GCA_964461175.1 uncultured Actinomycetes bacterium
GCGTAGTTCGAGAAGCCGACGACGTAGAGCGAGTCGCGCGGGTACTGCGAGCGGATGAGCGAGTCGAGCGCGATCGCGACCTTCTTGGCGGCGAGGAAGCACCCGCGCAGGAACATCGACCGGCTCATGTCGATCATCAGCACCGTCGACGCCTGCGTCATGTGCTCGGTGCGGTGGACGATGAAGTCGTCCGCGGACATCTTCACCGGCACCTTCGGGCCCTCGCGGACGATGGAGTTGAACAGCGTCTCCTTCATGTCGAGGAGGAACGGGTCGCCGTACTCGTAGGTCTTCAACTCGTCGGAGGCGTCGGTGCCGAGACCGCCCCGCCACAGGTTGTGCTGGCCCATGCGCGTCTTCTTCAGCTGGTCGAAGATGTCGCGCAGCGCCGACTGGCCGATGCGCCGCATCCCGCGCGGCGTCAGCTCGAGCCGGCGGCCCTTGCGCTCGACGTAGCCGGCCTTCTCGAGCACATCGGTGACCTGGCGGAGCTGGTCGAGCGACTGCCGCGCCTCGGGACCCAGCAGCTGCTGCGCGAGCGAACGGTCGATGTCGTCGGGGCGGAAGCTGCCGCGCTCGAGCTGCGACTCGAGGCGGTCCATCTGCTGCAGCCGCTCCATCAGACCCATCGCCTGCCCCAGCGACATCGGGTCCTCGCCGAAGAACGGGTAGCGCTCGCTGAGCTCGGACGGCGGCATCATCGCCTGCATGAAGCCGGAGAGCCGCGCGAGCTCCAGGCGCAGCGAGTCGTCCTGGAGAAGCGCGTCCATCATCTGGCGCAGCTCCTCGCGCGCCTCCGGGCTCAGCGACTGAAGCAGCGACTGCATCTGCGCCATCTGGCGCTGCAGGTGCTCGAGCAGCTCGTCGAGACTGTTGATGCCGGGCGGGAACATATCGCCGTACTTCTGCATGAAGCCGTTGAAGTCGGGCGTCCGGCCCTCCATCCGCTGCTCGAGCATCTTGTTGAGGTCGCGGACCATATCGCGCACGCGCGAGAGGTCCTGGCCCTGCATCTGCTCCAGCGAACCCTTGATGCCCTGGAACATCTGGTCAAGCATCTGCTGCTGCAGCTTCTGCATCAGGTCCTCGAACTTTTGGCGCGCCTGGTCGTCGACGAACTCGTAGTTGCGCAGGCCCTTCACGCGGCCGCCCAGGTCGTCCGGCATGCGGTCGAGCTGGTCGTTGCGCTGCTTCGCGATCCGGTCGAGCAGCTTGCGTGCCTCGGGCGTCGCCTCACTGACGCGGCGCTCGATGCCGGCCCGCTCGGTGTCGATGACGTCCTGGACCTGCTGCCGGAGCTCCTCGACCGTCGAGTCGAGGTTGTAGCGGCCTAGCTCGCGCTCACGTGCCTCGCGGAGCTGCTTCAGGAGCTGCTCCAGGCCCTGCATGTTGGGCGAGCCCCAGCGGAGGAACCGCTGCAGCGCGGCGTTGAGGTCGCCGTAGTTCATCAGGTCGTCGGAGAGCGCGTCGAGGACGTCGCCTGCGTCGAGCTCGTCGAGCTTCTGCGTTCCGTCCCAGCGTGAGTAGCGGAATCTCACCCGACCACGCTAGCAGGGCGCCATCCGCCCAGCGCGCGTTCGATTGCCCTCGCCGCTTTCAGCGCCGTGGCGTCGCGGAAGTTGCCGGCCACCACCTGGACGCCGATCGGCAGGTTCTCGCTCGAGGTGCCGGCCCGGACGACGACGCACGGGTTTCCGGAGAGCGAGTAAGGGACCGTGTAACTCAGCTGGTGGTTGCCCTCAGGCTTGAGCTTGAGCAGCGGCGCGACGTCGGCCGCGACGGGGCTCAGGACCAGGTCGAAGCGGGACATGAACCTCAGCACCGACGTGCGAAACGCGTCCCAGCGCTCGTACATCCGGTCGTGGTTCATGTGCTTGCGGCCCCACCACACGAGGGTCAGCTGGTACGCCTCGCCGAGCGACGGAGGCCGCTCCTCGGTGACCGTGCAGCCGGCGGCCGCCAGCGCACGCGACGCCGCCTTCACGGCGGCCGAGATCGACGGCGTCGGCCGCGACATGCCGTCGTCCGCGTACCAGGCGACGCGCAAGCCCTGGAGGGGCGGCGCGGTCCAAGCCCGCACGGGCACGACGCCCGAGTCGACGCCGTCAGGTCCGGCGAGGACCTTCAGTGCGATGCGAAGGTCGGAGACGTAGCGCGCCATCGGGCCGACCTGGCTGCGGGTGTCGCTCAGGCCGCCGGCGAGACCGTAGGCGCCCGTCACCGGGATGAGCCCGGCGGTCGGCTTGAGCGCGGCGACGCCGCAGTAGTGCGCCGGCAGGCGGATGCTGCCGCCGGAGTCGCTGGCCAGGCCGAGCGGAGACCCGCCCGCGGCGATGATCGCCGCCTCGCCGCTGGACGTCACGCCCGGCGAGCGGTTGATGTCGTAGGGGTTCCGCGTGCCTCCGCGGGCGGGCGTCCAGCCGTCCTCCTCGGATCCGCCGGGAGGGCAGTTCGTCTTGCCGATGAGGATCGCGCCCGCGCGGCGCATCCGCGCCACGACCGTGGCGTCGTGGTCGGGGATGCGGCTGCGCAGCATGCGCAGGCCCGTCGTCGTCGGCAGGCCGGCTGTGTTGAAGATGTCCTTGGCCGTGAACGGCACGCCGTGGAGCGGCCCGAGCACCGCCTTGCGGCCCTTGGCGCGCCGGTCCGCCGCCCGCGCCTCCTTGATCGCGCTCTCGGCCGTCGCGAAGACGACGGCGTTCAGGCGCGGGTTGACGGTGTGGATGTGCTCCAGGTGCGCCCGGACGACCTCGACCGAGGACAGCTCCTTCTCCCGGATCTTGCGCGCCAGCCAGCCGGCGGGGGCGCCGATCACATCTCGCACGGCGCGAGATTAGACGGTGGCGAGCCGAATTGATTGCGGCTTAGACCGAATCCCCGGGCTTGATGTCGAGCACCTTCGCCTTGCCGCCGACCAGCTCCTGCAGCTGGTCCGGGCGCCCGGCGAGGATCGGGAACGTGCCGAAGTGCATCGGCACGACGGTCTTCACCTTGAGCAGGTCGACCGCCTTGGCCGCGCGCTCGGGACCCATCGTGTAGAAGCCGCCGATGGGCAGGAACGCGACGTCGAACTTGCTCAGCTCGGCGATCACGCTCATGTCACCGAAGACGTCGGTGTCGCCCGCGAAGTAGACGGTGAAGCCGTTCTCGAACTCGATCACGAGCCCGCACGCCTCGCCGCCATAGACGATGCTGCCGTTGTCGTCCGTGATCCCGCACGAGTGCTCGGCGTGGACGAGAGTGACCTGGACGCCGTCGACGTCGACCGTGCCGCCCTGGTTGGCGCCGATGATCTTCTCGCCGTCGAGGCCCTTCGAGCCGAGCCACGCGCCCACCTCGTAGTTGCACACGATCGCCGGCTTGGTCCGGCGCGCGATCTCGACCGCATCGTGGATGTGGTCGAAGTGGCCGTGGGTGATGAGCATCAGGTCGCACTTGTCGACCGTCTTGAGGTTCTCGGGCGCGACCGGGTTGCCCATGACCCACGGGTCGATCAGGATCTCCTTGCCCTTGGCGCTTCGCGCCTTCCAGGTTCCGTGACCGATCCAGGTGAAGCTGACGTCGGCGTTGAGCGCCATCCGAGTCTCCTCCCCTAATGCGCAGGCTGGGCGCTTGATTCTCCCACACGCAATGAGGCCTCGCGCCGGGCGGCGACCAGCGCCGCGGCCCAGATCGCGAGCACGCCCAGCACGCCGAGCTCGGCGAGCAGGCGAAGGACGACGAGGTTGGAGTAGCCGGTGACGAGAAGCGTCTGCATCCGGTTGTGCCCCGGTCCGATCAGCAAGTAGCCGGCAGCTACCAGGGCAAGCACGGTCCAGTCCCTGCGCCGCACCGACCAGACGACCAGGACGAGGATCGGCAGCAGCAGCAGCACGAGGTGCGTGCCCCACGAGTAGGACGTGACGAGGGGCGTCACCGCGACGACGGCCGCGGCCTCGAGCGACCGCCCGGCCATCGACTGCGCCGGCGACCGCAGGACGGCGAACGTGATCACGAGCGCCGCCAGCGCGATCGCGATGGTGATAACGCGGGCCGCCGGGGGGCTTCCGCGGACGACGCCGAGGAAAGTATCGGGCGCAAACAGGCGGGTGATGGTTCCGCCCGGCGAGTGGTTCTCGTAAAGGCCGGTGCCCTGGCTCACGGCCGGCAGCACCGAGAAGAGGTACTCGAAGATGTAGCGCGGCCCGGGCAGCAGCCACAGTGCGAGGCCGGCGACCGCAGCCGCAGCGAGCATGGTCCAGCGCCTCGCCCACAGGATCAGCAGCCCGACGGGGCCCTGGATCACCTTGAACGCCACCGCCGCCCCGATCGCCAGTCCACCCCACCATCCGGCGCCATCGATCCAGGCCCACATCCAGATGCCGGACAGCGCGAGCAGCACCAGGTTGACCTGCCCCTCGTCGATGTTGCCGACGACCGGCTCGAAGCTGATGGCGATCAGCACCAGCACGGCGGCGAGCTGCCAGTCGTCGACCTTCAGGGCACGCAGGCCGCAGAAGATGAAGAGCAGCAGGCACGCGTTGAGCAGGAGGATCGCGCCGACCGTGATGACGTGGCTGTCGACGTTGACGAGCGGCTGCAGCATCCAGGCCAGCGGCGGCGGCGTGACGTATTGCGGGCCCGTCGGTTCGAGGCATCCCATGGTCCGGCAGAGGTCGTACGGATCGTTGCCCTCGGCCAGCCTGCGCGCGGCGCGCATGTAGCTCTCCTGGAAATCGCCGAGGTAGGCGCCGAACGCCAGCGGCTGGATGAGCGCCTCCCAGAGGTAGAGCGCGCCGATGGGCAGCCCCGCCAGCGCCAGCAAGACCGTGCGGAACCCGCGGTTGTCGAGCGCGGCCGGCCGCATCGCCAGCGTCGGCACGGTCACGGCTTGCGAAAAACGAGGAGGTGGTTGAGCCCGAGCTCGAAGCGGGAGTGGCGTTCGAGCACCAGCCCGGCGTGCTCGAAGAGCGATGTGGCCTGTCGCGGGTCGAAGTGGTGGTGCTGCTCGTCCCGCATGCCGTCGACGACTCGGGCCGCTTTGAGCACCTGCAGAATGTCGTCGACGCGTGCCGACGGCACGGTCACGACCAGGCGCCCGCCGCTCTTCAACGCCCTCGCGCAGCCCGCGGCGAACGCACCCTGGTCGGGCTCCGGGATGTGCTCGAGGATCGCGAGCGCGGCGACGACGTCGAAAGGTTCAGTCGCCGGCAAATCGGCCGGAAACGAACCCCGGATGTAGGTGAACCGCTGCGTGCTCGGCGGAACGGGGTCGAGGTCGATGCCCACGCCGGTGCCGACGCGGCCGTCGAGCAACCGGAACAGCGCGCCATCCGCGCACGCGATGTCGAGAACGCGGGCGCCCTGCGCGACGTAAGGCACCACCCGGCGCGTGCGCTCACGCTGCAGCCTGTAGTCCAGCCACCTCATCTCGAACTCGCGTGCGGCACCCTACCATGCGCGCGTGCCGGTTCTGCTGCGCAGGGTGCTCTCGCTGCCGCAGCTTTGGTGGGCGCTCGCGGCGGTCTGGCTCGTGCGGGATGTGGTCGGCAACGTGCTGACTACCACGCGGCCGGACGCATCGTCCGTGCTGCAGGCTGGCGAGCGCTGGCTGCACGACCCGGCGGCCATCTACGCCGACACCGCCCGCCACCTCGCCGAGACGGGCCTCGTGCCGGTGACCGGACTGATCCGTCCGCCCGCCGCGGCGATGCTCGCCGCCCCGTTCTCGCTCCTGCCGCATTCGCTGCAGGTGCCGGCCTGGACCGTGGCCGACGGCCTCGCCGCGGTGGCAGCGCTCGTTCTCATGCAGCGATACATCACGCGCACGCCGCTGGAGGCGGGTGTCTTCTGGGCGGTGGCGCTCTACTGCCCACCGCTGTACGCCGAGGTCAACGCCGGCCAGATCGGCGGATGGGTGTTGCTGTTCGCGTGCGCCGGCCTCGTCTCTTTCCGGGCGCGGCCCGGGCTGGCCGGCGGGTTGGTGGCGGTCGCCGCGTCGCTGAAGCTCTACCCCGCGCTGATGATCTTCGGCGCGCGTCTGCGCTGGCGCCCTTTCGCCATCGCGGCCGCCGCGACCGGAGCCGTTGTGACGCTCATCGCCTGCATACCGCTCGGCGTCGGGGGCGCGTGGAGCTACGTCACCGCGGTCCTCATCCCTTCGCTGCGGGCGCCCAATCCCGACTGCGCGCAGACGAGTGTCGCCACCCTCTTCAGCCGGTCGATCGGAGGCGAGCAGTACCCCATCCTCTACCCCGACGGGACCGGGGCGATCCTGCGCTCGCCTGTGCACCTCGCCGGGCTCGCGACCGCGCTGACCGTCCTCACGCTGGCGGCGGTGCTGGTGGCCGGGCTGCTCGCGGTGCGCGCGAGCGGCTGGAACCCCGTGTACGGCCTGGCGGTGGGTCTCGCGCTCGGCGGCATCCTGCCGGGCGAGCTCAATCCCTACCAGTACCTTCCGCTCCTGCCGCTCGTGCTCATGGTGCTGGTCGTCGCGATCCGGAACGCACGCTGGGCCTATGTGGCGGCTATGGCGGCCGGACTCCTGATGTGG
>CAYWTI010000156.1:0-2343 GCA_964461175.1 uncultured Actinomycetes bacterium
CGCCGCCTCGGCGACAAGGGTCACCGGCTACGAGGTTGCGGACGCGCTCGCGCTGCCGTTCGCGGCCATCGAGCCCATGCTCAAGGCGCTCACCAGCTCGAACATGCTCGACGCGCTGGGCATCGCCCAGGAGCAAGGACCCTGGCTCGGCCGCCCGCTTCCCGAGCGCATGGCCTACTCGCTGACCAGGCAGGGTCGCACGCGCAGCGACCAGATCGCGGACGCGTCGACGCGCTACCTCGGTCCGGCGCCGGTGTCGATGCAGGAATACAAGGCAGTGCTCACCGAGGCCGCCAAGCCCGGCACGCTCGACCTCGTCAAGGTCAGCCTCGCGCTGAGCGGCATCGAGCTAGCGCCCGGCGTCATGGAGGCGGTGCGCGCGGCGGTCAACTCGCGCTCGTCCATCTTCATCTACGGCGCGCCCGGCAACGGCAAGACCACTCTGGCGCGGCGCATCCCCTCGCTGCTCGGCGGCCCGGTACTGATCCCGGTCGCGCTCGACGTCGGCGGCGGCGAGGTGATGACGATCTTCGACGGCGCGATCCACCGCCTCGAGCCGAACCAGCCGGCGGACAAGCGCTGGCGGCGCGTCGCCCGGCCGCTTGTCCAGGTCGGCGGCGAGTTCCAGCTCGAGATGTTCGACCCCACGTGGGAGGACGGATCGCGTGTCTACGCAGCGCCCCTGCAGGTCAAGGCGAACGGAGGGGTGCTGCTGATCGACGACCTCGGCCGCCAGCGCGTGTCGCCGAAGCAGATCCTCGACCGCCTGCTGGTGCCTCTCGAGCAGGACACCGACTTCTTGAACCTGACGGCCAGCGGGCGCAAAGTCGAGATTCCCTTCCGCGCCCAGCTCGCGCTCTCGACCAACCTCAAGCCGGCCGAGCTGCTGGACGAGGCCTACCTGCGGCGCCTCGCGTACAAGGTCCTCATGCCCGACCCGACGTGGGACATGTGGTGCCGCATCTTCGAGCGCGAGCGCGACCGGCTGACGATCCCGCCCGACCCGAAGGCGCTGGAGATGATTCAGTCGCTGTACGGAGGCCGGCCGCTGCGCGGCAACCATCCGCGCGACCTCCTCGAGCGGCTGGTGGACGTGTCGTCCGCGCGCGGCGTGCGACCGCAGCTGACGCCCGAGCTGGTCGAGGCCGCGTGGAACACGCTCTTCGTGGCGAGCTGACGGGCTAGCAGCCGGCTTCGTCGTCGCCGCCGAAGACGAGCACGTTCCCCTTGCCGTCCGAAGCCACGGCCGCACCCCATCGGGCCGGCACCGGCACAGCCGAGCGCGTCCAGCGGGCGCCGTCCCAGGACCACTGATCGCTGGTGGGGCTCGGACAAACGATGCCGAACATGACCAGCGCGCGACCTGCGGCGGTGTCGAACACGGCTCCGGCGTCGCTGATGGCAGGTGGCCCGCCGGCGCCGATCGCCGTCCACGTCCCGCCGGCCATGGACCAGGCGTCGGCGAGCGGTATGCCGAGGTTGCCGGGACCGCTGTCCGGGCGCAGGCCGAGGCCACCGAAGACGAACAGCGACGAATCGCGTGGGTTCCACGCGACCGCGGCGTCGCCCCGTCCTGGCGGCCTGGCTCCTCCATCGGCGCGGGTCCACGTCGTGCCGTCCCACGACCAGGCGTCGCCGAAGTACGTGAGGTTGCCCACGTGTCCGCCGAAGAGAACGACGTGGTCCCCGGCCGTGACCATGCGCGCCCCTGTGCGAAAGCGCGGGCCGGAGTTGCCGACGCTCGCCTCGGTCCAGTCGACGCCGTTCCACTCCCATGTATCGGCCGCCTCCTGACCTTCGAATTGATCGGCGACGAGACCGCCGTACAGGACCACAACCTGATGCGCGGGGTCGTACGCCATGGCGGCGTCGCGGCGCGCCGCCGGCTGGTGGGCGGGCGTCATCCGTTTCCACACCGTTCCGTCCCAGGTCCATGTCTCGTCCGATGAGCCGGTCGCGGTCTGGCCGCCGAAAAGCACGTACAGATGGCGCGCTGCGTCGTACGCCAGAGCGGCCTGGTAGCGGGCGGCTGGTCCAGCGCCCGCGTGTTGGTGCCAGGTCCCGCCGTCGCGCGTCCATGTGTCGCCGAGGGGACCTGGTGCGCCATGCGTCGTCGAGGCGGCCGGCTGAGAGCCGGCGCACGAGACCACGAGCAGCGCGACCACAAGCGTCTTCCCCGTCACGTGGATCGGAGCTTAGAGGCTGAAAGTAGCGCTGGGTATACTCACTTTTCGCCTCGCGAGCGGCGGTGGCGGAATGGCAGACGCGCTAGTTTCAGGAGCTAGTGACCGCAAGGTCGTGGAGGTTCAACTCCTCTCCGCCGCACCACCTCCCGGCGCCTCG